>NZ_CP047945.1:2244565-2565218 GCF_014279795.1 Synechococcus sp. PROS-7-1 | reverse complement strand
TGATTCGCCACTGCGGCACAGGGTTTCACTCTGCACAGGCCTGGGGGAATCAAATTGGCTGTTGAGGAACGCGTGCCGTTCTCCACTGTTTCAACAGGCTGAGGAATTCTTTCCGATGTCTGGATGGGTGGATTCGAGCTTGTTTCCCCCCATGGATTGGGGGGGTTGTGCCTGGATGTCCCCAGGCAGTTCTTCATCTGGTTGCCGTTGGTTTGGCTGGGCTGAGGTGCTTCAACCCATAAAAAAACCCCCTGGCATCAGGGGGAAACATGCCCAGCTGTCGTGGGGATGGTCTTTGATCGCGATCAGAAGCCCATCACACGGGCCACGGTTCCGAGATCGGGATCCAGGTCGGTATGGAAGGCTGCATCGTTGTTGTTGATGGCGCAATCCGGGTCTTTCAGTCCGTTGCCGGTGAGCACGCACACCACCGTGGCTCCCGTGGGCACCTCCTCTTTCCTTTTGAGCAGGCCGGCCACCGAAGCAGCGCTTGCTGGCTCACAGAACACCCCTTCCTGCCCACCGAGAAGCTTGTAAGCCTCGATGATCTCAGCATCGGTGACGTCCAGGAAGTCACCATGGCTGGCCTTACGCGCGGCAATCGCTTTCTCGCGGTTCACGGGGTTACCAATGCGGATGGCTGTGGCGATCGTGTCCGGATCCGTCACCGTGGTGTTGTTCACCAGAGGCGCGGAGCCACTGGCCTGGAAGCCCATCATCCTGGGCAGCTTGCGGCTGCGTCCTGCCTGGTTGTACTCCTGGAAGCCCATCCAGTAGGCCGTGATGTTGCCTGCATTGCCCATGGGAATGCACAGCCAGTCAGGCGCATCGCCCAGGGCATCGATCACCTCGAAAGCCGCTGTTTTCTGTCCCTGTAGGCGGAAGGGATTCACGGAGTTCACCAGGGTGACCGGGAACTGATCAGACACTTCGCGAACGATGTCTAGAGCTCGGTCGAAATTTCCGCGGATGGCCAGCACTTCTGCGCCGTACACCAGAGCCTGAGCCAGCTTTCCTTGCGCCACGTATCCGTCGGGGATCAGCACGAAGGCGCGCATGCCGGCACGCCGTGCGTAAGCAGCAGCGGCGGCGGATGTGTTTCCAGTGCTGGCACAGATCACGGCCTCGCAATGGGCTTCTTTTGCTTTGCTGATCGCCATGGTCATGCCCCGGTCCTTGAAGGACCCCGTGGGATTCAGGCCGTCGTATTTGACGAACACCTTCACATCGCGGCCGATCCGTTCGGCAACCGATGGCACGGGGATCAGCGGGGTGGCGCCTTCTCGAAGGGTGATAACGGGGGTTGACTTCGTAACCGGTAACCAAGGCCGATAGGCCTCGATCAGCCCTGGCCAGTCCTGAAGGACTGGTGCCGGGGAGAAACGGCGGCGGAAGGCATTGATTACTGACACCTGCGAAGGGCACTCGTCCAGAGGAATCTATGTGGCGATCCCCGCCGGCGGGTTTACTGACCGCTCTCCTTGAGGCCATCGAGCGGAGAGTCTGAGAAGAACTTCACCAGCCCGGCGATGGATTCAGCCTTTTCGATGGCCGCCATAAGCGCTGGAAGATTGATCTCCATCACGTCTGCGGGATAGGCCTCCAAAAACTTCACCATGTTGAGGCCACCTTCACCGATCTGCAGACCGTTGATCACCCCAGCACGAATGGCCGGAACGCTCACAGAAGGCTCAGGGACGCGCAGTGGGTAAATGATTTTGGCGACGCGCCTGAGGATCACATCGCCAATCTTTGTGGACATCAGACGGCTGGTGAGCACCAGCGGAAGATCCAATTCCTGATTCAGCAGTTTGGCTACGTTTTGAGGATCTTGTTTGCCAAGACGCAGAAGATCGGAGAGCAAGCCCCGGGCTTTCCCGGTTTCAGCTAGGTAGGCGAGATCGGCCACGCTGATGGATCGGATGAAGGCACCGCTCACCAGGGCGACATCTTCAGCGGCATGAAGGGGTTGAAAACAGTTCAGCAGCGTGAGCGCCAGGGCTGAGCCCGTAGCCAGTGCTTGGTGACGCAAACGTGAACGTGCAGGCATGACGGAGTCTCAGCGATCGGAATTTAGGGGGAGACGCCAGCGGCTGCCTTCACCAGACGGACAACTCCTCGTTCGGCTAAGCCTTGGGCCAGGTCTAGGCCCATGCGTCTTGCATCCGGTTCACGGATCAGACGGGGCAGACGGCTGAACACCAGATCAGGGCTGAAACCAGGCAGTTGCTGCAGAACAGCGATGAGTTGCCGGACCGGCTCAAGATCGAGGTAAGTGCTCTGGTCGAAGCTGTCGCTTGCCTCCAGGAGCAAGGGCGGTTGCAATGGGCGTGGCAGGCGTCGTCCGATGCGTTGCAGGGTCATCCAACTCAGGGCATCGAGGCGATCAGCAATGGCATCCACCAACTGACGGCGCAGCATGCCGCCATTGGCTGAGAAGAGGAAATCGAGAACTTGATCGAGCAGCGCATCCAGATCGAGTTGATCCTGGCTGGCGGCGCTGGCGACCAGATTTTCCAGACGGGTCCAGCGGAAGATGTCGCCATCGAACAGCATCTCTCGAAGACTTAAACGCAGCTGAGGATCGGGATCTTCCATCAGTCGCCTTGCGAAATACGGGTAGGCGGCACCGAGAATTTTGAAATCAGGATCCACGCTGAGGGCGATGCCCTCCAGAGTGACCAGAGAACGGATGATCAGCGCGTAGTAAGGAGGAACCCTGAAGGGGAATTTGTACATCACCCCAGAGAGGTCGTCGGTGACCGCTTTGAAATCCATTCGGCTCACACCGGCTTCGAGAGCCTGGCTGAACACGGTTTCGAAGGCGGGAACAATCGGCTCGAGATTCACATCCTCCGCGAGGAATCCGAGGTTGACGAAATCCTTGGACAGCTTTCCGAAATTGCGGTTCACGAGGTGAACCACAGCTTGGATCAGTCCGGTTCTTGATTCTCTGGTCACCTCGCTCATCATCCCGAAATCGAGATAACAGAGCCGGCCGTCTTCAAGGGCGAGCAAATTGCCGGGGTGGGGATCGGCATGGAAGAAACCATGCTCGAGCAACTGCTGGAGGCTGCAGCTCACGCCCACCTCCACCATGTCATCGGGATCGATCCCCAGCTTGCGCACCGCCTCAAGATTGGTGAGCTTCACCCCATCGATCCACTCCATGGTGAGCACCCGGCGGCTGGTGGCTTCGTTAAAGATGAGGGGAACGGCGATGCGCGGGTTATGCCGATGCAGTTCGCTGAATCGTTCGGCGTTGCTGGCCTCATTCAGGTAGTCCATCTCCTCGAACACTCGGCGCCCCAGTTCATCGATCAGGGCCACGAGATCACTGCGGATCACACCGATGTTGGTGTTCAACCAGGCGGCGATATTGCGCACGATGTAGAGATCCAGGGTGATCTGCTCGCGCAGGCCTGGTCGCTGCACCTTCACGGCCACCCGTTGGCCGTTTTTCAGGACTCCGCGATGCACCTGTCCGAGTGACGCTGCGGAAATCGGCTCCCGTTCGAGGAATTCATAGATGTCATCCACGGGAGCGCCGAGATCCTCCTCGATGCAGGCCATGGCTAAGGCGCTATCGAAACCCGGGAGCTGATCCTGCAGCTGGGCCAATTCCTCAAGCAGCACTGGAGGGACGATGTCTGGACGGGTGGACAACGCCTGTCCCGCTTTGATGAACGCCGGGCCGAGATCGACCAAGAGGTTTGCGAATTCTTTGGCTCGAGCGCGCGCACGCTTTTGATCGCTCAGAAGCCCGAGCACTTTGTCGGTGCCGACGCCCAGCAGAAACAGGCCGATGGGCACCAAGGTCTGCCAAAGACGCCTCAATAGGCGTTGCGGGTGGCCGGCGTAGATCCGTGTGATCGCTGCAGGGTCGTAGGTGAGCAGACCCGAGGCTTCGATGAAATCGCCAAGTTCCTGTGGGGCCACGGGCCGAGTTGCCAGGTTCACCCCCCTTCTAAACGAGCTGAGCCGCCGCTACGGTCGGCACGACCACCGGGGCTTGCCGTGCTCACCGGTTTGCGACTCCAAAACATCGCATTGATCGACAGCCTGGATCTGGCGTTTGATCAAGGTTTTTCCGTGCTGACCGGCGAGACCGGTGCTGGCAAATCCATCCTTCTCGATGCCCTCGATGCTGTGCTTGGCGGCATGCAGGCGTCTGCCGCATCGCGTCTGCTGCGCAACGGTTGTGATCGGGCTCTGATTGAAGCCAGTTTCCGGGTCGGAGACAGTGGGCAGCGCTGGTTGGAGCGCCATCAGCTCGATGATGGAGAGTCTGAGCTGGTGGTTACGCGCGAGTGGCGACGGCAGGATGATCGTCTCAGCAGTCGATCCCGTCTGAATGGGGTGGTTGTCAACCGGCAGCAGTTGCTCGAGTTGCGCCCTCTGTTGATCGATCTCACAGTGCAAGGCCAGACCCAGCAGCTGGCGCGACCAGGTCAGCAGCGTCGCTGGTTGGATCGTCTCGGTGGTGCGCAGCTGGAGTCGGAGCTCGTTGACGTGCGACGCAACTGGCTGAACTGGCAGCGTTGTATCGATGCGCTTAATCGGGCCGAATCGGACCGTCTCCAACTGGAACAGCAACGCGATGAGCTCGAGGCGTTGCTCATGGAGCTTGAACAGGCTGCCCTCGACGACCCAGAAGAAATAGCCCAGCTGGAGTTGGAGCAGGACCGCCTGGTGCATGGCGTGCGCTTGCTGGAGGGGGTCTCCGTTTTGATCGGTCGTTTGCAAGATGGAGCTGATCAGGCTCCATCGGTTCTTGATCATCTTCTTGCCTGCACTCACGAATTGCAGTCGATGCAGGCCATGGACAGCTCCCTGCAACCCTGGACGGAACGCTGTCTCGATCTTGAAGCTGGTGTTCAGGATCTGATTCGGTCGTTAGAGCGTTACGGCATGTCTTTGGACAGTGATCCCGAACGTCTGGCGGTCCTCCAGGATCGGATGTCGCTGCTCAAGCGACTTGAACGTCGCCACGGTCAGGATCTGGCTGCTCTGATTCAGCAGCGTGACGCGTTGCGTGAACGCCAGGAAGCTGGAGGTTCGGATGGGCTCCTGCGCCGTTTGCAGGAGCAGGAGCTGGCAGCTCGTGTGGAACGCGATCACAGCAACGCGTCTTTGACGCGTTTACGTCAGGCCGCGGCCCAAAAGCTCCAGACCGATCTCATGGCCTACTTGCGTCCGATGGGTCTGGCGAATGTGCGGTTTGAAGTGAAGATCGAGTCTGTCGACCCTGGGGAATTCGGCGCCGACGCTGTTTGTTTTCTGTTTTCAGCCAACCCCGGTCAACCGATGGCGCCACTGGCTGAGGTGGCTTCTGGGGGTGAGATGTCTCGTTTCCTGTTAGCTCTCAAAACATCACTGGCCATGGTCGATGGATCGAGCACCCTCCTCTTCGATGAGATCGACACCGGTGTGAGCGGCAGGGTCAGTGGTGCCATGGCCGATCTTCTGCGCACTCTTTCACGCCATCGCCAGGTGTTCTGTGTGACCCATCAACCGCTTGTGGCTGCGGTTGCCGATCATCACTTCCGCGTCAGTAAGGACGTCTCTGCAGGAATCACCCGCTCGCGAGTGTCCCACCTGCGGGACACTCAGGAGCGCCAGCGGGAACTGGCGGAACTTGCTGGCGGTGACCGTGAAGAGGCTCAGGCTTATGCGGCCAGCCTTCTGGATCAAAGCGTGGCCTGAATCCGATTCGATCTCCGTAGAATCCGGTGCTGCCGAGGTTCCTCCCTATGGGGCGTCCTGCTCCCAAATCGAAGGCCCCGTCGGGTTCTAAGCCCGTCAACCTCAGTGGTGGAACCCTTGAGGATGTGATTCGGGTGCGTGGTGCCCGTCAGCACAACCTCAAGAATGTCGACGTCACCATCCCTCGCAACAAGATGGTGGTGTTCACCGGTGTGAGTGGCAGCGGCAAGAGTTCCCTCGCTTTCGACACGATCTTTGCGGAGGGTCAGCGCCGCTACGTCGAGAGTCTCTCGGCCTACGCGCGTCAGTTTCTGGGTCAGGTGGACAAGCCGGATGTGGATGCCATCGAGGGCCTTTCACCGGCAATCTCGATTGATCAGAAATCCACGAGCCACAATCCCCGCTCCACCGTGGGAACGGTCACAGAAATCCAGGACTACCTCCGACTTCTCTTCGGCCGGGCTGGTGAACCTCACTGTCCGCAATGTGATCGGGCGATCCGGCCCCAGACCATCGATGAGATGGTTGATCAGATCCTGACGCTTCCCGAAGGCACCCGCTACCAGCTGCTGACGCCGCTGGTTCGAGGCAAAAAGGGCACTCACAGCAAGCTGATCAGTGGCCTTGCGGCTGAAGGATTCGCGCGCGTGCGCATCGATGGAGAAGTGCGGGAGCTTGCCGACAACATTGAGCTCGACAAGAACCACCAGCACAGCATTGAGGTGGTTGTGGATCGCCTGGTGGCCCGCGACGGCATTCAGGAGCGACTCACGGATTCCCTAAGGACAGCCCTGAAGCGCGGCGATGGTCTGGCCATCGTTGAGGTGGTTCCAAAGAAGGACGAGGAGCTTCCCGAAGGAGTGGATCGGGAGCGTCTCTACTCCGAAAACTTTGCGTGTCCTGAGCATGGGGCCGTGATGGAAGAACTGTCGCCGCGACTGTTTTCTTTCAACAGTCCTTATGGAGCCTGTGACGCCTGTCATGGCATTGGACATCTGCGCAAGTTCACCGCAGAGCGGGTGATTCCTGATCCAGCGTTGCCCGTGTATGCGGCCGTTGCGCCCTGGGCGGAAAAAGACAACTCCTATTACTTTTCCCTGCTCTATTCCGTGGGTGAGGCTTTTGGGTTTGAGATTAAAACGCCCTGGAAGGATCTCACTGAGGAGCAGCAGGACGTTTTGCTCAATGGAAGTCGGGATCCGATTCTGATTCAGGCCGATAGTCGCTACCGCAAAGGTAAAGGTGGTTACGAGCGGCCTTTTGAAGGCATCCTGCCGATCCTGGAGCGTCAGTTAAGGGACGCCAGCGGTGAGGCCATGCGTCAGAAGCTGGAGAAATATCTGGAGCTGGTGCCTTGTGCCAGCTGTGCCGGTCAACGGTTGCGGCCTGAAGCTTTGTCTGTGCGGGTCGGTCCGTTTCGGATCACGGAACTCACCGCCGTCAGCGTTGGTCAGACCCTGGAACGCATTGAGCGTTTGATGGGCGTGGGGGCCTTCGAAGCCAGTGAACCGTTGCTCACGGATCGCCAGATTCAGATCGGTGACCTGGTGCTGCGCGAGATCCGCATGCGTCTGCGTTTTCTGCTCGACGTGGGCCTGGATTACCTCAGTCTCGATCGGCCAGCGATGACCCTCTCCGGTGGAGAAGCCCAGCGCATCCGTCTCGCCACCCAGATCGGTGCTGGACTCACCGGTGTTCTCTACGTGCTCGATGAACCGAGCATTGGTCTTCACCAGCGCGACAATGATCGGTTGCTGGCCACCCTCGAGCGCCTTCGTGATCTCGGAAACACCCTGGTGGTGGTGGAGCACGACGAAGACACCATTCGTGCCGCCGATCACCTGGTGGATATCGGGCCGGGTGCCGGCGTCCACGGTGGTCACATCGTGGCCGAGGGTTCTCTCGAGGATCTTCTGGCCGCCGAGGACTCGCTAACCGGTGCTTATCTCAGCGGTCGTCGCAGCATTCCCACGCCCTCAGAGCGGCGTTCGGTTGGAACCCGCAGCCTCAAGCTTCTCAACTGTGCTCGCAACAATCTCACCGATCTGAGTGTTGAATTTCCGCTAGGCCGCTTGGTGTCGGTCACCGGGGTCAGCGGTAGTGGCAAAAGCACCTTGGTGAATGAACTGCTGCATCCCGCTCTGGAGCATGGTCTCGGTCACAAGGTGCCCTTTCCGAATGGCCTTGGTGAACTCAGGGGCATCAAATCGATCGACAAGGTGATCGTGATTGATCAGTCACCGATCGGCCGCACCCCCCGCTCCAATCCGGCCACCTACACCGGAGCTTTCGATCCAATCCGTCAGGTGTTTGCTGCCACGGTCGAGGCCAAGGCTCGCGGCTACCAGGTCGGTCAATTCAGCTTCAACGTGAAGGGAGGGCGCTGTGAGGCCTGCCGAGGCCAGGGGGTGAATGTGATTGAGATGAATTTCCTCCCGGATGTGTATGTGCAGTGTGATGTTTGCAAGGGAGCTCGCTTCAACCGTGAGACCCTTCAGGTCACCTACAAAGGCTTCACGATTGCTGATGTTCTGCAGATGACTGTGGAACAGGCAGCGGATGTGTTTTCCGCTATCCCACAAGCGGCGGATCGCCTGCGCACGCTTGTGGATGTTGGCCTCGGTTACGTGAAGTTGGGTCAGCCTGCACCCACCTTGTCTGGGGGTGAAGCTCAGCGGGTGAAGTTGGCGACTGAGCTGTCCAAACGGGCCACGGGCAAGACCCTCTATTTGATTGATGAGCCCACCACAGGCCTCAGCTTCTATGACGTGCACAAGCTGATGGATGTGATGCAGCGTTTGGTGGATAAGGGCAATTCCATCATCTGCATCGAACACAATCTTGATGTGATCCGCTGTTCCGATTGGTTAATCGATCTCGGGCCGGAAGGTGGTGACAAAGGGGGACAGATTGTGGCCTGCGGAACTCCTGAAGAGGTGGCCCAGCATCCAACCAGTCACACGGGTCGCTATCTGGCCAAGGTTCTCGAGCAACATCCACCTGAATCGGATGTTCCTCTCGCTGCCTGATGCGCTGGATTCGTTGCTCCCTCGCTGCAGCTGCAGCCAGTGCTGCCCTAGCTCTCAGTGGATCTCCTGCGGCCGCATTGGAACGGCTTGTCTTGCGGATGCCCTATCTGGGCGTCGACTTCACCATCAATCTTGGAGATGGTCGATCGGTCGAGGAGGTCATTCAATCCAGCCCGGATCTTGTTGATCTCGACCGTGCTTCAGACGGTCGACTGCTCGCTCTGCTCAAGAAAGTTTTCCTGAGTCCATTACCGATTGAGCTCCGGGGGTTTTTGGAAGGCTCCACCGGCCAGCCCCTCTTGGAGCAGGCACTCAAAGCTGCTGCCTACATCGTCAATCTCGAAGGGGTTCCTTCCGATACCAGTGGATCGATGCTTACGAAAGCGTTGATTCGCGCTTACGAGAATGGCCAGGACAATCTTCTCGGCTTCCTTTACCAACTTCCTGGAGAGGAGGCTTCCATCGATCTTTCCAAGCTTGGAGAGGCGGTCAACCGCTTGATGGCCAATCAAAAAGACGGCCTGGAGCTCGTGAAGGTCGGCTCTGCTTCTCCAGTGTCGACTGACTTTTTTGAGTCTCTTCGTCTTGCGACTTCGCGTCGAGAAATCATTCGCGTGTCCGTGCAGCACCGTGAGGAGCCTCTGCGCGTTCTCGTTGTGAAGCCAAACGGGGCGGGAAACCAACGGCTAGTGGTCATTTCCCATGGTCTTTGGGATGACCCGGAGTCATTTGAAGCCTGGGCCGAGGTTCTCGTTGCCAATGGCTATGTCGTCGTGCTGCCAGACCATCCAGGCAGCAATCTCAATCAGCAGAGGGCGATGCTGGCGGGTGATCAGCCACCACCGGGTCCAGAAGAGCTGCGTTTGCGCCCTTTGGACGTGTCAGCGCTGCTGACGGCTGTCGAGAAAGGTCGGTTTCTTGCTGATCGCGACCTCAACACCAAAGAAGTGGCCGTGGTCGGCCACTCGTGGGGAGCTACGACGACGCTCCAGTTGGCGGGTGGTAGTCCGACGGATCAGAAGTTGAAAGCCCGTTGCCGTGATCCCAAGGATTCTGAGCGCAACATCAGTTGGGTGTTGCAGTGCAGTTGGCTCTCAGGGATCAACAAAGCAGGCGTTGCAGATTCCAGGGTGAAGACAGTGGTTGCGGTGAGTCCCCCCCTGCGGCTTCTGTTCGATCCAGACAAGTCGCTGGACCGGGCGGATCCGACTCGATCTTCTCGCCCGAAGATTTTGTTGATCAGCGGCACGCGTGACTGGATTGTTCCTTCAGGCCCGGAAGCCGTGTCCCCTATGCGTGACACGCAGGCCGCCCGGCTTGGCCATCGCCTGGTGCTTGTGGACGGTGGCACCCATTTCAATTTGCGCAGTTTTCGCGGCCAAGCTCCGAAGGCTGTGATTGGGCCAGTGCTGCTGGCTTGGATCAATCAACAATTGAATGTCCCGGCCTCGCCCACGTTTGAGGAAGGTCGTTGGGGCCATCCCGATCGACGTCTTGTGGATGTCAGCAGTCAGCTCTGAGCACAGCCTTTGCAACACGAGAATTGTGCTCTGTCCTGTTGGTGTTTCGATATCTGAAGCCATTCGCCCTTCGTTTTGATTCACGGGAAATCCGCTTCAGCAAAGGCTTATCACCTGATTTGAAAGACCCATTGCTGCACTTTCTCAGATTGTTTTCATCTTTATTGCTGGTTGGATCCTTTATCCATTGATAGGTCCATCAGGACTCTTTCCTGATTGCTGCGGAGGATGAAAGTGGGACTGAATCTGCTTCATCTTCATCTTCATGGTCTGTTCCGTTCCCATGATCTGGAGCTAGGACGAGATGCTGATACCGGTGGTCAGACCCTCTACGTCCTTGAACTGGTTCGAAGTCTTGCGGCCCGCGCCGAGGTTGATCACGTTGAAGTGGTCACCCGCTTGATTCAGGACCGTCGCGTCTCTGCGGATTACGCCCGGGTTGAAGAATCGATTGCCCCTGGGGCGAGCATCCGACGTTTCAGCTTCGGGCCAAAGCGTTATCTGCGTAAAGAGCAGCTTTGGCCCCATCTTGATGAGCTGGCGGATCAGCTGGTCCTTCAACTGCAAGCTACGGATCGACGTCCGGACTGGATTCATGCGCACTACGCCGATGCCGGTTATGTAGGCGCCCTGGTGAGTCGACGTCTGGGACTGCCGCTCGTCTTTACGGGTCATTCCTTGGGTCGAGAAAAGTTGCGCCGTTTGTTGGCGGCAGGTGGTGATCGTGAGCAGATCGAGCAGACCTACTCGATCAGTCGCCGCATCGATGCCGAGGAACTGGCGCTCGCCCATGCGGATCTTGTGATCACCAGCACCCGTCAGGAGCGAGATCATCAGTATTCCCGTTACGGGCGGTTTCAGGCAGATCGCGCTGACGTCGTACCCCCCGGGGTTGATGCACGACGGTTCCACCCCCGAAGCACCCCGCAAGAATCAGCGGATGTCTCAGCCATGGTGCAGTCGTTCCTGCGTGAGCCTCAGCGACCTCCGCTCTTGGCGATCTGCCGGGCTGATCGGCGCAAGAACATTCCTGCGCTGGTGGAAGCGTTTGGTCGATCTTCGGTTCTGCGCGAGCGTCACAATCTTGTTCTGGTGCTCGGGAATCGGGATGACTCTCGCCAGATGGATCGGCAGCAGCGGGACGTGTTCCAGCAGATCTTTGAACTGGTCGACCGCTATGACCTCTACGGGTCAGTTGCTTATCCCAAGCACCATCGCCGTGATCAGGTCCCGGCGATTTACCGCTGGGCTGCTGAGCGCAAAGGGCTGTTTGTGAATCCAGCCCTAACGGAGCCGTTTGGTTTGACCCTGTTGGAGGCCGCTGCTTCCGGGCTGCCCATGGTGGCCACAGACGATGGAGGGCCCCGCGAGATCCAGCGTCGTTGTGAGAACGGACTGCTGGTGGATGTCACCGACCGCGAGTCCCTCCAGGATGGCCTCGAACGTGCTGGATCAGATCCAGCGCGCTGGCGTCGCTGGAGTGATAACGGGGTGGAAGCCGTCAGTCGTCATTACAGCTGGGACGCACATGTCTGCAGTTATCTGGCGTTAATGCAGGGACGTCTCAGCCCCTCTGCTGCTGCGGTGAAGCTGCTTGAGCGACCTGTTGCGCAAGCCAACCCTCTGGGTGATCGCTTGCTCCTGCTCGACCTCGATAGCAGCCTCGAACAACCCGACGCTGAGGCATTGCAGGCTCTGCGCCATCAGCTCACAGCGTCCGCAGGTCTGCCCATGGGGCCTGGACTTGGCATCATCACGGGTCGGTCTCTAGCGGCCGCTAGGCAGCGATTTATCGAATTGCAGCTACCGGATCCTTCCGTCTGGATCACCCAGGCCGGAACAGAGATTCACTACGGCCAGGAGGATCAGTCCGATCGTCTTTGGTCCGCTGAGATCGGTGTCGATTGGCAGCGTGAGGGTGTGGAAAAGGCTTTGGCCGATTTAGGCGATCACATCACGCTGCAGGCCCCTGGCAATCAAGGCCCTTTCAAGGTCAGTTACCTCCTCAGGCAGCCAGGACCTTCCGTGCTTCCTCTGATCCGTCAGCGTCTCCGGCAGCAGCATCAAGCAGCCCGTCCCAACCTTCGCTGCCATTGGTTTCTGGATGTGCTTCCGCTTCGGGCATCCCGCAGTGAAGCCATCCGTTTTCTCTCCCTGCGTTGGTCTCTTCCACTGGACCGGTTTCTGGTCGTCGCCAGTCAGCAGGGGGATCTTGAGTTGGTTCAAGGCCTCCCTGCTGCGGTGATTCCCTCGGATCATGACCCCTGCCTGGATGGATGCCGCCAGCTGCAAAGGGTGTACTTCGCCGATCGCGCCCGTCTGTCTGGGGTCCTGGAGGGGCTCCAGCACTATCGATTCCTGAATGCACGCTCGCGTGCGGATCAGTCTTCGATCTGAAGGCGTACGGCTGCAGCACTGCGATCTGCTTTGGCACGGGCCTCGGCTTGATGTTCGCCTCGAGCCAATGCCACCCCCATCCGCCGTCCCGGCCGGGCGTCGCGTTTGCCGAAGAGAAACACACTGGTGTCGCTTTCTTTGAGTGCTTCTTCCATGCCGCTGTAAGTGACGCGGCTGCCGTGCCTGTCGGCCAGGATGACGCGGCTGGCTGCGGCATCGGCGCAGCGGATCGCCGGGATCGGAAGCCCCAGCACTGCACGCAGGTGCAATTCGAATTCGCTGAGGTTCTGGCTGATCAAGGTCACGAGACCCGTGTCATGGGGGCGGGGTGACAGCTCCGAGAAAATCACCTCGTCTCCACAGAGAAAGAATTCCACACCGAACAGTCCGGCACCTCCAAGGTTGTCCGTCACGGTGCGTGCCATGGCTTTCGCCTCATTCAGCTGTTTGTCGCTGAGAGCAGCTGGTTGCCAGCTGCATTGGTAATCGCCTCGTGCCTGTTCATGACCGATGGGCGGGCAGAACACTGTGGAGCCATCCTTCTGACGGATGGTGAGAAGGGTGATTTCCAGATCGAAGCGCAGGAATTCCTCCACAATCACGTGGGTGGATGTTCCTCGGGCATTGGCCATGGCCGCCTCCCAGGCCTCATTTAGTCCCTCCGGTCCATCCACAACGCTTTGGCCTTTGCCTGAGGAGCTCATCACCGGTTTCACCACCACAGGCCAGCCGAGGGCCGGGGCTTCAGCTTGCAGTTCTTCTGCACTGGCGGCATAGGCGAAGCGTGCAGTGCGCAAGGCCAGTTCACCAGCGGCCAGGTCACGGATGCGATCGCGATTCATGGTGACGGCTGTTGCACGTGCCGTCGGAATCACAGTGATTCCCTCATCCTCCAGTTCAGCGAGAGCATTCACTGCCAGCGCTTCAATTTCCGGAATCACAACAGTGGGCCGGTGCCGGCGAACCACGTCCAGTAAGGCTGCGCGGTCGGTCATCGCCAGCACCTCTGACTCATCGGCCACTTGCATGGCCGGAGCATCGGCATAGCGATCGCAGGCGATGACATGGCATCCCAGGCGCTGGGCAGCAATGGCCACCTCTTTGCCCAGTTCACCGCTCCCCAGCAGCAAAATGGTGGCTGGCAACGTCGTCATGGAAGGTTTCCCGGCAGCATGGACCCATCCTCTCCCTGTGCCTGATGGCCAATCCCTTGAGCTTCACCACGATTGGCTTCACAACAGCTGGCGATGCGGCCAATGGTCTTTTGTTCGGTTGGGAGATCGCCACGGTTCAGAAGTGGGCGTTGATTTATCTGGGGGTATCGCTTCTGGCTTTTGTCGTGGTTTGGCTGGTGGGAGCTCTCAGGACCAGGCCATGAGGGCAGGGGGAGCGATCATCGTTTCAACCAGTTGCTGAAGCCGTGAACCGCTGTATCCGGGAATGACCTTCAGAAACTGCAGGAGCCCCCAAACCAGTTTCTGCCGGGCTGAAAGGGGTGGTGGAGTTGGCTGAACCGATGGCGAGGGGGGTTGTTGCTTCCGCAATCGACGCCACAGAGTGAATGCGGTGAAGGCAGCGAAAGCAGGAGCGCCGATCCCGAGAAGTGATGCCAATTCAAATTCGAGCATTGCAAACACTTGTAGTGAAAGGGCTGAGACGTCTTACTTTTGAAATGTAGGCAGTATCTGCCAGGAGGCAACAAATAATTAGCTTGTCAATGTTTGCATGGTTAATCTTTCTGAGCTGCAAGCATGTTCGCTGATGAATGTTTTCAGGAAAAATAGTTGCTAGTTGCCAACTCTTATAGAAGAAGAGTGCCAAGCATGATCACTGTATAGAGCGTGATCAGCTGAATTCCCTCATACCAATCCAGTTGATTGTTTTCTGTGATCCAGTGCACGGCGACAACAGCGAACCCTGTGCACCCGAGGGCCATCAGTGGCACGCTCAAATGCAGATATCGACCCATGGGCCAGCCCAACAGCACCAACATCGGCAACACGAACATCAACAGCTGGCCGCTGGATTCGAGGGTGCTGGTGATGGCCAGATCCATGCGACCTTTTGCGGCGGCACCAATGGAGATCACCCCTTCGGCGGTGGAACCGAACAGAGGAAGCAGGATTAATCCGATGAAGAGTTCACCCAGTGGACTGTTTTTGAGCAGAACTTCCAGTGTCTCCACCAGAGGATCGGACACCAGCACCACGGCGCCACTGACCACCAACATGGCGATCAGGATGGCTCCGATGCCGTGGTGTGAACTGCTGTCTGCCACTGTCTGCCCTCTAGCTGTCTGCCCTCCAGCGCTCTCCACTGCAGAGCCCGGCAGATGCTGCTGATCCTGGGAGTGGCTGAAAAAGGACCGGTGGGTTCCTAGCTGCAGCACGAAGGACAGCACGTAATACAGAAGAATCATCACGGCCACCACCAGCGAGTACACCGCAAAGTTGTCCAGTTGATCGGTGCCTTCCATCGGATTCAGTCCTTTGCCGAGACTGAAGACGGTCGGCACTGCCAGAAACAGAAGGCTCAGCATCAATTGGCGAGCCTGCAGGTTGGTGCTGCGGTCGTCGATCTGAACATGCTGTTCCCGGCGGCCTGCCACGAAGGTGCTGATGCCCAACACCAGGAGGCAGTTCGTGATCACCGCACCGGCAACCGAGATCACCACAAGGCGGTATAAACCGCTGGCAAGGGCTGTGATGCTCACAACCAGTTCCACCAGATTCCCCAGGCCAACACTCACCACGCCGCTGTAGCGATCGCCAAGGTGTTCGCTCAGTTGATCCACGAGGATGGAGATCACCCTGGCCAGAGGAATCAAAGCAACTCCATACGCCAAAAAGCGCAGAAGCAGATCCAGGGTGCTTTCGGGCGATGGTGCTCTGATGACTGCCGCAGCCATGGCTGGAAGCAGGAGCAAGGACCAGGTGGTGCCGTAATTGCTCTTCAGCAGGCTGACGGAGTTGCGCAGGGTGCGATGCATCAGCGGGTCGCTCAGGATTCCAGGTCCTGCATCAGCGTGAGCTGACGCACGGCAGGCTCCTCATCCACGAACCCCCATGCGTTGAACACCTCCGCATCGTTGTGGTTAATGCGTTGCGCTCCGTTGTTTCGTTCCAAAACGAAGCCTTGAGCCGCCATCCGGCGCATCAGTCGGGCCGCTTCCTCAAAACGAGAGGCCATCGCCTCGAGACTGGCGCAGTCGGAGGTCAGGCCGGCATCATTCCAGGTGAAATAACTCATGAGGGTGGGATCAGTTCGGGTGAAGCCCAAGCCCCAGCATGACCAGACCCGCCGTAACCAGCCAGAACAAGGGCACCACCACTTGCTCTGGCGTTCCTCCGAGTTCGAAATGGTGATGGAGCGGTGCCATCCGGAAGATGCGGCGCCCCTGACCGTCGGCTCCTTTGGTGGCTTTGAACACCCACACCTGCACGATCACTGAAACGGACTCGGCGAGAAAAACACCGCCCATCAGAAGCAGGGGCCAGAGACTGTCGGAGAGGAGGGCCACGGCGGTGAGCGCTGCTCCCATTGCGAGGGAGCCTGTATCTCCCATGAACACCTTGGCGGGATTGCGGTTGTGGATCAGAAATCCCAGCCAGCAGCCAGCCATGCCCATGCAAAATCCCGCCAGCGCAGGATCGCCGGCATTGCCTCGAAGCATCAGCTGCAGGGCCAGCCCAGTGAACACAAGGGCTCCGCAGCCGGATGCCAGACCATCGAGGCCATCGGTGAGGTTGGTGGCATTGCTCTCGGCAAGAAACACAAACAGAGCCAGGGGCCAGATCAGCCAATGGAGCGGAAGCTCAAGATTGAACGGCAGGCTCACTGTGTGTTCAATCCAGCCCTGCCATCCGGCCCAGCCCAGGAACAGCACGGCTGCTGTGGCTTGAAGCAGCAGCTTGCCTCGGGGCGTGAGACCGGTGTTGGTGCGTTTGGTGAGGCTGCTCCAGTCATCCACACCACCGATGACCATGTACGCGAGGGTCACCAGTGCAATGGCCAGAAGCTGCTGCGCGCTGCGCCCCTCGCTGCTCACGAGCCCCCCGATGATCACGCCAACGGGCACCACCAGCAGTCCGCCCATCGTGGGCGTTCCGGATTTGCTGAGGTGACCCTGGGGGCCTTCCGTTCGGATCACCTGACCCATCTTCAAGGCGCGCAACCTGGGGACTCCCCACCAGGTGATCAGGGTTGACACCAGTGTCGCGGCTATGAGCGGCAGGCTCAACAGGCTGTTGGGGATCAAGCGGTCTGAAAGAAAGGCCGCGGTGCCAACCGCGCCGATCAGAATGGCTGCAGGCCACCGGCCATCAAGACGGGGCGTCTGGTCCGAAGCGTCGCTCAAAACCCAACCGCAAATCGGCTGGACGTTAAATCAGTCTTCCCAGTTTTCCTCGTTCTGCTCGTCAGCAGCGTTGTAGTCCTCTTTCTCGCCCATGAGAGCTGACAGCTCTTCTTCTTCCACGGTGCTCACTTCCGGTGAGCTGGATTCCTCATCTTCCACCAGTCGCCCGCTGGTTTCGAGCCAGCTCAGCAGATCAGGCTCTTCCCGCAAGGGAAGCACCGGGGCTGGTTCTTTTCGGCCGTAGCGGGTGAGAGCTGGATTGACGCCGTCAAGGGCGCTCATGTCCGTGAGGGCTGAGGACAAGATCTCGCAAGCCAATCCGTCATCATAGAAGACAGTCCGTGACAGTTCCTTGAACAAAGCGGGTTGGCTTGGATCCCTGTGGGGAGGAGCACTGCTCCTAAGTGCAGCACTGCGCTTCTGGGGCGCGCGTCACCCTGAGCCTCTGGAGGTCCAATCGGGTCCGGTACTGGTACTGGTGCTGGCCCCAGCCGTGTTGATCACCCTTTGGTTGCTGTGGTCGTCCCGCGGGAGTGGAGAATCGGAGCAGTCCGATACAGATCAGGAGTCCGCTTGATGGGACGCGCCAAGAAGGTTGTGCTCGCTTACTCCGGTGGTGTGGATACGAGTGTCTGCATCCCGTATCTCAAGCAGGAGTGGGGTGTTGAGGAGGTGATCACCTTTGCTGCTGACCTCGGCCAAGGCGATGAGCTGGAGCCGATTCGGCGTAAGGCTCTCGATGCCGGCGCTAGTCAGTCGTTGGTGGGGGATCTCATCCAGCCTTTCATCGAAGAGTTTGCCTTTCCCGCCATCCGTGCCAACGCTCTTTATGAGGGTCGCTACCCCTTGTCCACCGCTCTGGCGCGACCGCTGATTGCCCGGCGGCTTGTGGAGGTCGCGCGGGAGGTCGGCGCGGATGCTGTGGCCCATGGATGCACTGGCAAGGGCAACGATCAGGTGCGGTTTGACGTGGCGATTGCCGCCTTGGCTCCTGATCTCAAGGTGCTCACGCCTGCCAGGGAATGGGGGATGAGCAGGGAGGAAACGATTGCCTATGGCGAGCGCTGCGGCCTCCCAGCGCCGGTGAGCAAGAAATCTCCCTACTCCATCGATCTCAATCTTCTTGGTCGCAGCGTTGAAGCCGGTCCTCTGGAGGATCCGATGCAGGCTCCCCCTGAAGAGGTGTTCGCCATGACGGTGTCCATCGATGCGGCGCCCTCGGTTGCTGAAGAGATCGAGATCGCCTTCGAAGCTGGCAACCCTGTGAGTATCAACGGCCAGCGTCTGGATCCTGTTGCCTTGATTCGAGAGGCCAATCGTTTGGCTGGATCCCATGGCATCGGTCGACTCGACATGATCGAGAACCGGGTGGTGGGGATCAAGAGTCGAGAGATCTATGAAACGCCAGGCTTGCTACTGCTGATCCAGGCCCATCAGGAACTGGAGAGTCTCACCCTTGCTGCTGATGTGCTCCGCACCAAGCGACAACTGGAGATGCAATGGGCTGATTTGGTGTATCAAGGTCTGTGGTTCGGTCCGCTCAAGGAGGCCCTCGATGGCTTTATGGATCGCACCCAGAGCCAAGTGAACGGCGTGGTGCGGCTGCGCCTGCACAAGGGCAATGCCATCGTCACCGGGAGGGGGTCCAGCGACAGCAGCCTCTACGTTCCTGAAATGGCCTCTTATGGCAGCGAGGATCAATTTGATCACCGGGCTGCCGAAGGCTTCATTTATGTCTGGGGTCTGCCCATACGTCTCTGGTCGGCCGCCCGTCGTCGTTGATGGCTGGCTTATGCCGCAGCATCCAAATCCGTTTGCCGTCTGCCGCTGCGCTGTTCTGAGCGCCAACGGAACAACTGAGAACGCTGTTCGTTGTTGTTTGGCTCTGCGGGCAACTCAGGAGCGGGGCTTTCGAGCAGTTGCTGGGCTCTGGCAAGCAGTCGATAACGTTCCAGCAGCGGTTCGAGCCGCTGCTGGAATTTGCGCTCGAACAGTTCCGGCAGCTCTTTGAGCAGCAATTCGTAGTCATGCACGGTCTGCTCGAGCTCAGCGATGCGTTCCTTTAAAACACTGATCGCTGCATCCTCGGCGGTGTCGGCTTCAACAGCATCAGGCTGCGGATGCCAAAGGGGTACCGGAGCTTGGTGAGAGGGGTCCTGGGGGTCCATGACCGGACGCTATCGCCCGGTCACGACTTCCACAATCCCTGGCTCAGGCAGAGGTTTCCGCGGGTTCCGGCTGGGGAGCAGCGGGCTCGGTGCCGGGCACGACGCGCGGTGCGGGCAGAGGTCCTTCCTGCTTCACCGTGAGATAACGGATCACATCCTCGCTGAGACGCATCACCTTTTCGAGCACAGCAACTTGTTGACCATCACCGTTGTGGCTGAGCTGCACATAGATGCCTTCCTTGTGCTTGGCGATCGGATAGGCCAGGCGTCGCTTCCCGCGCATCTGGTTGTCGAGCACGTCGGCGCCCGCTTCGACCAGGATGTCGCGGTATTTGGTGAGATGGGATTCAACCTCCTCTTCCGGTATGTCCGGGCGGAGGATGTACATGGTTTCGTAGTAAGGCTGCTGGGTCATGGAGACAGCTCCGACAGGGACTGATGGCTCACCCGGGTGAGCGACGGATTCAACAGCCTATCCCTTTGGGGTTGACAGCTTCAGTAGAGCTGCATTCGCACGGCCTGGCTCAGGCCCGGCAGATCAGGTTCTCGACCGCGGATGCATTCCACCAGCGCGAAGATCACGACAGCCAGCACGGCAATCACCACTGTGCTGGAGAGGGTTCTCAGCATCAAACCGCCACCCAAAGGCTGCAGGAGAATCATGAAGGCATACCCGAGCAGCACAACGATGATGTCCACCAGCAACGCTTGAAGGGTGTTGAAGCGGATGAAATAAGGCACAGCCGGATTGCGGACCACGGCCAAGAACAGCAGGAAGAAGATCAGCAGGTTGCCGAAGGGGATTCCCTGCTCCAGGAGTGCGATCGGCAGCGCGGGCAGCGTCAGCCACTGCAGCCAAGGAAACTGCCCCATCAGGTGACTTCCGAAGGGAATCGCGTCGCTCCACGGAAGGAGATAGGCCAGAAGACCCAGGAACCGTTGCCAGGAAGGGATGGACATGACCGCGGTTCGAACGGTTTGAGCGTAGGCCCGGAGTCTGGGGATGCAGAGGCTCAGCGCTGCGTTGAGGCAAGGCTGTTGAGGGCCGCCTGGCGCATGACCTCCACCGGCACCGTGGTGCAGCCGCTCCAACGGCGAAGAGAAGCGGCCCCCTGTTGGATCAGCATCTCCAGGCCATCGATGGTGCGGCAACCCCGTTCTGCCCCCAGTGTCAGCCAGGGAGTGGGTCTTGGTGTGTAAATGAGGTCGTAGAGCGTTGTGCTTGCCTCGAGATCGTTCCAGATGTCCTGATCCAGGGGCATGGCGCTTCCGTTCTGGTGCCCCTCCATCCCCACTGGAGTGGTGTTCACCACAAGGCAGGCCTGGGTGAGAACCTCCCGGATCCTGTTTTCCTCAAGGGGGATGCCAACCAGAGGGACCGTCTCCTCCTCGGCGGGTTGATGCAGATCGTTCAGGAAGGCTGCCAGTGCTGTGTCCCGTCGACCGGCGATGTGGATGGCGTTCAGGGGCAGTTGCTGAAGCCCTGCCACAACAGCACGGGCACTGCCACCGCAGCCCAGCACGATCGCCGTGCCGCCGCGCCACGCCTCTGACGTGTCTTGCAGAGGAGCCAGAAATCCCTCCGCGTCGGTGTTGTGGCCGTACCAGCCGCCGTTGTCGGCAGGGATGAGAGTGTTCACGGCTTGGAGACGCGAGGCCAGAGCACTCAGCTCCGTGCAATGGGAGGCCACGGCTTGCTTGTGCGGGATGGTCACGTTTAGGCCGCGGCAGTTCACGGCTCTGAGGCCGCTCAGCACAGAGCCCAGATCCGACTTCGCACAGGGCAACGCCAGGTAGCGCCAATCAAGCCCCATGGCCTCAAGGGCGGCATTGTGCATCGCCGGTGAGAGCGAGTGACGCACCGGTTGCCCTAGCAGGCCGATCAGACCGGTGGTTCCGCTGATCATGTTGCCCTTGTGTGTCTGGTTACCAGCCTGCCTGTTCGGGAACCACACCTCGCCTGCAGGCGTTTCCTCTGACGAAGATGCGAAAGATCTAATCAGTCATTTCGCGGAGTCAGGAGGCACCGAATGGGAAAAGTTGTCGGCATCGATTTAGGAACCACCAACAGCTGTGTGTCGGTGATGGAGGGCGGCAAGCCCACTGTGATCGCCAACGCCGAGGGCTTCCGCACCACACCATCGGTGGTGGCCTACACCAAGAACCAAGATCAGCTGGTGGGTCAGATCGCCAAGCGTCAGGCGGTGATGAACCCCGACAACACCTTCTATTCCGTGAAGCGTTTCATCGGCCGTCGGGTCGATGAGGTGAATGAGGAATCCAAGGAGGTCAGCTACGGCGTTGAGAAGGCCGGTTCGAACGTGAAGGTGAAGTGCCCGGTTCTCGACAAGCAATTTGCCCCTGAAGAGGTCAGCGCCCAGGTGCTGCGCAAGTTGGCTGAAGATGCCGGCAAATACCTCGGTGAAACGGTCACCCAGGCGGTGATCACTGTTCCTGCCTACTTCAACGATTCCCAGCGTCAGGCCACCAAGGATGCCGGCAAGATCGCCGGTCTTGAGGTGCTGCGCATCATCAACGAGCCCACCGCTGCCGCGCTCGCCTACGGCCTCGATAAGAAGAGCAATGAGCGCATCCTGGTGTTTGACCTCGGTGGCGGCACCTTCGACGTGTCCGTGCTCGAGGTGGGCGATGGGGTGTTCGAGGTGCTGTCTACCTCCGGCGACACCCATCTGGGTGGTGATGACTTTGACAAGGTGATCGTTGATCACCTGGCCGACAGCTTCAAGGCCAACGAAGGCATTGATCTGCGTCAAGACAAGCAGGCTCTTCAGCGCCTGACAGAAGCGGCTGAGAAGGCCAAGATCGAGCTCTCCAGTGCTACGCAGAGCGAGATCAACCTGCCCTTCATCACGGCAACGCCTGAAGGCCCGAAGCATCTCGACCTCACCCTCACCCGCGGCAAGTTCGAAGAGCTCGCCTCCAACCTGATCGACCGCTGCCGCATTCCTGTGGAGCAGGCGCTGAAAGACGCCAAGTTGTCCTCCAGCGAGCTCGACGAGATTGTGATGGTGGGTGGCTCCACCCGCATTCCGGCGGTTCTGGAGCTGGTCAAGCGCACCACCGGCAAGGACCCCAATCAAACGGTGAATCCCGATGAGGTGGTGGCCGTGGGAGCTGCCATTCAGGGCGGTGTTCTCGCCGGTGAGGTGAAGGACATCCTGCTGCTGGATGTCACCCCTCTGTCCCTGGGTGTGGAAACCCTCGGTGGTGTGATGACCAAGATGATCACCCGCAACACCACGGTTCCCACCAAGAAATCGGAGACCTACTCCACGGCCGTGGACGGCCAGACCAATGTGGAGATTCACGTGCTCCAGGGTGAGCGCGAGATGGCTTCCGACAACAAGAGTCTGGGAACCTTCCGTCTTGACGGCATTCCTGCGGCTCCCCGCGGCGTGCCCCAGATCGAAGTGACCTTCGATATCGATGCCAACGGCATTCTCAGCGTCACCGCCAAAGACAAGGGCAGCGGCAAGGAGCAGTCCATCTCGATCACTGGTGCCTCCACCTTGAGCGATTCCGAGGTGGACAAGATGGTGAAGGATGCCGAAGCCAACGCCAGCGCTGACAAGGAGAAGCGCGAGCGGATCGACCTTAAGAACCAGGCAGAAACCCTGGTTTATCAGGCAGAGAAGCAGATGGGCGAACTCGGCGACAAAGTCGACGATGCGGCCAAGGCCAAGGTGGAGGAGAAGCGCACCAAGCTCAAGGAGGCCACCGAGAAGGAGGACTATGACGCCATGAAGACCCTGCTGGAGGAACTGCAGCAGGAGCTCTACACCGTGGGTGCCTCCGTTTATCAGCAGGCCGGTGGCGAAGCCGGCGCAGCGCCTGGTGCAGACGCTGGAGCCGGTGCTGGTGCAGCGGGCGGATCATCCGATGCCGGTGACGACGTCATCGATGCTGAATTCACTGAAACCAAGTGATTCCAACCAAGTGAGCAAAACGAAGGGGGCCGTAAGGCCCCCTTTTTTGTTGGTCCCTGCTCCTTAGCGCTGGGCGATCACTCGCTGATCTGGGCCACGGCAGCCTTGGACTTCTCCACAACCTCGGCCGGCAGGGAGACGTAGCCCAGTTCCGGTGCCTGGCTCTGGGACTTCTCCGACAGCATGAACTCGAAGGTCTTCTTCAGCAGGTCGGTTTTGTCGGCGTTGCCTTCCTTGTAGGCCAGGATCCAGGTGAAGGTCACGATCGGATAGCCCTTGGGAGGATTGGGATTGCCTCCGATCAGATCGGGACCCAGGTCGATGGAGGCCAGGGCCGTGCTCTCGCTTTCGTTGGTGGGCTTCACCTGCTCACCGGATGCATTGGCTAAGGCAGCCGACTGCAGCTTTCCTTTCACGTAGGCCACTTCCACGTAACCCAAGCCACCGTCGATCTGATTCAGCTGGGCGGCGACACCTTCGTTGCCTTTGGCACCGACGCCTGTGGGCCAGGCCACGGACTTGCCGGTTCCGGGACCGTTCTTCCAGGCATCGCTGATGGCTGAGAGGTGCTTGGTGAAGTTGTAAGTGGTGCCGGAGCCATCGGAACGACGGACCACGGTGATGGCCTTGTCATCACAGCCCACTTCGCTGTAGTTCTTGATCTTGCCCAGGAAAATGCCGGCCAGTTGCTCCTGGGTGAGCTTCAGTTCGCAGCCTGGGAAGTTGTAGCCCACGGCAATGGCGCCTGCGGTCATTGGGATCTGCAGCACGCCGCGGGTCACCTTGGCGATGTCGTCTGGCTTCATCGGCGCGTCAGAGGCTCCGAAGTCCACCGTGCCGGCTTGGAACTGACGCACACCGGCGCCGGACCCAACCGACTGGTAGTTCACCTTGATGCCCTGGGGAGCCAGTTCCTGGAACCAACGGGTGTAGATGGCCGCTGGGAACGAGGCGCCAGCCCCAGATAGGCTGCCCTTGAGTTGGTCTCCGCCACCGCCTCCGCCTGAAGAGCAGGCGACGAGGCTGACACCAGCGGTGAGTCCCGCGATGGCAGTGAGCGCTCGGGCTTGAAAAGAACGACGCATGATTTCGATGGCGAAAACGGCTTGTCAGGAGGTCGAGCTCCGCCCGGACCTTATGCACACCCTTTCAGCGTCGAATTAAGAGCCGGTAAGGATTGATGAATCAATTTGTTGGCCCACCCATTCGGCGCTGGCTGGAGCCAGCAGCACGCCATTGCGGTAGTGGCCAGAGGCCAGAATTAAGCCCGGTTCCAAATGCTCCAGCAGCGGTGCCGGCTGGTCCTGCGGGCGGGCGCGCAATCCTTGCCACTGGCCGATGCATTCAGCATCCTTCAACCACGCGGGCGCCAGGTTGTTCAGCGTTTTCATCGCGGACACGAGCGAGGCATCACCCACCGTGCCCGGCTCAACGGTGGCTCCCAGCCACAGCTGTCGATCGCCGTGGGGGATCAGATTGATGCCGCCACAGGTGAGTACGGCTGGCCAGTTCTCCCAGCTGGGTTGAGGGTCCTGTCGTTTCAGCTCCAGCACTTGCCCCAGCACGGCCTCCATGGGTCGGTGGTGTCCCAAGGGTTCGATTAATTGCGAACTACCCAGGGCCGAACAGATCACCACGGCATCAACGTGCAGCAGATCCCCATTGGCCGTGATCACGCGCCAGCGACCTTGGCCCCCGGCACCGGAGCGCTCCAGACACTGAGCCGTGGTCGCCTGCATTTCTCCGCCTTGCGCGGCGAAAGCCCGTCGCAGGGCGCGCAACAGCGCCAGAGGGTCCACCCGTCCATCCTGATCAGAGAGCAAAGCGCCATGGCCAGGTCGCGGCCATGGTGTTGGCGCTGGAGGCAATGCTGGCTCTTCGAGAAACTGCAGTCCTCTTCCCTGCCTGGCTTGCGCGAGCTGTCGCATGCGCTCTGCTTCTTCGTCGCTTGCAGCGAGCTGCACCAGAGGGGTCTGCAGGCTGAGCGGTGAAGTTGGATGGTCAAGCTGTGAGACCCAAGCAGCCCAGAGGGCCATGCTCTGCTGGCGTAAACGCCAACCTCGGCCGCTGGAACGGCGAAAGGCATGGCCCATGAGAACGCCGAGGGACGCTGTGCTCCCGTTCAAACGGCGTTGACTCGATGCCTCTGGAACTGCTGATGCCAGGCAAGGGTCCACCAGCACCACTGCATGTCCAAGGCGGCTGAGATGCCAGGAGGTGGCGGTGCCGACAATGCCGGCACCAATGACGGCGATGGAGGTCGTCAGCTCAGGGCCTGGGCAGGGATGACCTGGGAGTAATTGGAGAATCCCGTGGCCACCGCCACATAGGCTTTCTGGAGGCGGGCACCGTCTTGCAGCCGGGCAGCCTCATCGAGATCGGCCAGGGCATCCTTCAGCGAGGCAGCCAGTGCATTGGCATTGGCACGGTCTTGGGGAAGCAGGCGCTGATTGATGTAAAGCATTTCTCGTCCCACTTCCTGCATGGGGCCATGGATCAAGTTGCGGGTGAACGTCCAGTCGCGCTGATTCACGAGTTGGGCCAATTCAGGAAGCCGTTCTTTTGCAGCTGTAAATCCCTCAACTTGGCGACGAATCACCGCCATGTCGTCGGGACTGATGGTGGCAGGCTTGGCCTTGGCGCCGCCACTGCAGGCGGCCAGGCCGAAGCAGAGAGCGAGACAGAGGCAGAACGCAGCAAGGCGACGCAGGGCGCTCAGCATGGAAGGTGAAGGAAGTGAGGCGACTTTAACCGCGGCCTACAGTGAATTAGCTCATACTCGTTACGAGTTCGCTTATGAGAGTTGCATCGGTGCCTCTCGCGTCTGTGCGACGCCCCCTTCAGCGTTTTTTGGATGAAGCCAAGGTGGAGGCTTTGATGGCATCGATTGCGCAGGAGGGGCTGCGCGAGCCGATCGATGTTCTTGAGGTGAAGGGTCAGCTCTGGGGGTTCAACGGCTGTCACCGGGTCGCGGCCCATGAACGCCTCGGTCTCTCCACCATCCGGGCCAGGATCCGCCAGGCCACACCCCGGGATCTCAACCTGCACCTTCGCTGAGCTCAAGGGCTTTCCCGGGCGCAGAATCAGGGTCTGTCACGGTCTTTTGTGTGTCACCCGCTTCGGTCATCCTGCAGCTGATCTGTCCCGATCGCCCGGCACTCGTGAGTGACATCGCCGGCTGGGTGGCAGCGAACGGCGGCAATATTCGTCACGCGGACCACCACACCGACGCTGGTGCTGGATTGTTTCTGAGCCGGATTGAATGGGATCTGCAGGGTTTTGGTTTACCCAGGGACGCCATCCCTTTGGCAGTGAAGGCCTTGGCGGAGCGTCTTGGTGGTGACGCCCAGGTTCATTTTTCCGACGACCATCCCCGCGTCGCAATTCTGGTGAGCAAACAGAGCCATTGTTTGCTCGATCTGCTCTGGCGGGCACGCAGCGGAGAGTTGCCCATGCAGGTTCCCTTGGTGATCAGCAACCATCCAGACTTGGAAGCCTGCTGCGCTGATTTCGGAGTTCCTTTCGTCTGCGTTCCTGTCACGTCAGGCAACAAGACCGAAGCGGAGGCCACCATTCTCAATCTGCTGGCGGAGCATCAGATTGATTTGGCTGTGCTCGCCAAGTACATGCAGGTGCTGAGCGGGGGGTTTTTGGAGCGTTTTTCTGAGGTGATCAACATTCACCATTCGTTCCTGCCCGCTTTCAAGGGTGCGCAGCCTTATCACCGGGCCTGGGAGCGCGGAGTGAAGTTGATCGGTGCCACAGCGCATTACGTCACCGAGGAACTGGATGACGGTCCGATCATCGAGCAAACGATCGCCACTGTGAGTCACCGCGATGAGGTGGAGGATCTGATTCGAAAAGGGCGTGACACCGAAAGGCTGGCCCTGTCCCGCGCCCTGCGTCTCCACCTCCGTCGTCAGGTGATGGTGTATCGCGGACGCACGGCTGTGTTCGCATGACCCGTTCCCTACGCATGGTCTCGGCCTGGTTGGACGGGAAGAGTCCTCCATCGGCATCCACCTGGGGATGGCGTTGCTTTCAGCTCGGTTTGTTCTTTCTGCCGTCCAGTGCTCTGCTGGCTGGTCTTCTCTTGTTTCCAGCCCTGATTCTGGGAAGTGTGAATCGGGAGCGTCCGTTCTGGCGTGATCCCTGGAATGCCCCCCTGCTGCTGGCTGGATTGTTCATGGTGGTGGGTTGTGTTCGGTCGTATTCCGGCCCGTTGGCCTGGGTTGGCCTAGGCAATTGGATTCCTTTCTTCTGGGGGTTCTGGGGGTTTCAGCCTTATGTGGCCCTGCCGTCGTCGCGTCGCCGCAGCAGCCTCTGGCTTGTGGCAGGAAGTGTTCCCGTGGTCGTGACCGGCCTGGGCCAGCTGTGGTTTGGTTGGCAGGGACCCTGGCAAATCTTTGGTGGACTGATCATCTGGTTTATGTCCGCAGGTGGCCGACCCGAGGGACGTCTGTCGGGATTGTTCGACTACGCCAACATCGCTTCGGCCTGGTTGGCGATGGTCTGGCCGTTGATGCTGGCGACTTTGGTGCAGCCTGGTCTCAACCGCGTGCGCCGTGGGGTGGTGCTGACCATGGCTGCGTCAGTGGTGTTGTCACTGGTGTTGACCGAGTCGCGCAATGGCTGGGGAGCGCTGGTGCTCGCTGTTCCCCTGGTGCTCGGTCCTCCGAGCTGGCCCTGGCTGCTGCCTCTGCTGGGGTTGGCTCTAGTACCCGTGCTTGCGGCTGTTTTGCCAGGGGTGCCTCCCCCGCTCCAGGATCCTGCGCGCATGGTCGTCCCCGAGGGGATCTGGGCCCGTCTCAGCGATACGCAGTACGCCAGCCAGCGTGCCCTGGCGTCCACACGGCTCAGCCAGTGGGGACTCGCGCTGCAGTTGATTGCGGAACGCCCCTGGTTTGGTTGGGGTGCCGCGGCCTTTTCCGTGATTTACCCCCTCAGAACCGGAAAGTGGCACGGCCATGCCCACAATCTCCCGCTGGAATTGGCCATCAGCCATGGCCTGCCTGCAGCCGTGTTGGTGGTGGCTCTGGTGCTGTTGCTGCTGGTGGTGAGCCTGCGCCGTGGATCTCTCGGTTTGTTTGATCGAGCCTGGTGGACGGCTGCCCTGGTGCTGACGGTTCTGCACGCCACGGATCTGCCGTTCTTCGATAGCCGTCTGAACATCGCCGGCTGGATTCTGCTCGCGGGGTTGCGGACCTCGTTCAGTCCAAGTCCTCAGCCGGTTCAGGGCGCAGTGCCTGGTGCTGATGCTTGAGCAGGGTGTCCTGGGGGAGGGGGCCCTGCAGGTGCGACCAGGGAAGCACGGTGTCGTCTGGCCAGGTTTCGTGAATCACCTGCTCCCAGGCGGGCGGCAGAGGTAACTCCACACCGGCGCTTTTCGCTGCTGGCAGCTCGCCGGCCCGAGCTGCTCGGTAGGCCTTCTTCCAACCGCCAAGACTCTCCTGTGTGCCGCGGACGGCCACGATCACAGGAGCCAGTCGACGATCACTGCGCGACAGCAGCGCCTGGATCACGCTCCAGCCATAACTTTCTGGTCGCAGATCAATGCCTTTCGGTTTCAGCCGTTTGCCAAGGCGTTTCAAGCGTTTGTCGGCCTCGGGTCGCACGCCCTGCCATTGGAACGGCGTGTGGGCCTTGGGAACAAACGTGCTTACCCCAAGGGTGAAGCGCAGCCCTGGTGTGGCTTTCTTGAGTTGAAGCAGTAGATCGGCCGTCGCTTCCACGTCCTCCTCCTGCTCGCTGGGGAGGCCCACCATTCCATAGAGCTTCAGGGCACTGAGACCACCTTGCTTGGCATGGCGTGCAGCAGCGTTGATCTCCTCGCTGCTCAACTTCTTGTTGACGACGCGTCGCATCCGTTCACTGCCGCTTTCAATGGCGATGGTCAGCGACTTACTGCCCCGATTGGCGAGGCTGGAGGCCAGTTGAGGGGTCACAGTGGCGGCCCGCACCGAGCTCACGCTGACGCGCACGTCATCGAAGCGTGCGTTGTTCAGCCAGGTGAGCAGATCACCGAACTGTGGATGTTGGGTCACGGAAGCCCCCAGAAGTCCCAGACGTCGGGTCGCTATCAGACCCCGTTCGACGGCAGGGATCAAGCCGTCATCCAGCGAGGGTGTGCGGAAGGGAAGGGTGAGATAGCTGGCCAGGCAGAAGCGACAGAGCTCAGGGCAGCTGCGCACCACTTCCACCATGTGGATGTCAGGCCATGCGGCATCGGGAGTGATCACCGTGGAGTGGCTGAGGGTGTTGCCTCGCCAGGTCTGCTTGGCCACGGTGGCAGGGAGATCCGCTTCGATCGGCTTGATCGATTGCAGCGACCCTTCGGAATCGAAGTGTGGGGCGTACAGAGCTGGGACGTAGATGCCAGGAACCTTGGCCAGGTGCCGCAGACGCACGGCCCGTGGTTCGTTGCGCACCGCCTGCAGGGCGTCGATGAAGGCCGGAAGAAGGTCCTCCCCATCCCCCAGCAGGATCACATCGAAAAACGGCGCCAACGGTTCGGGGTTCGCGGTTAACACAGGCCCCCCTCCGAACACGATCGGGTCAGCGTCTGTTCGCTGTTCGCTCCAGATCGGGATGCTCTGACCTTCGAGCAGATCCAGCAACACAGGACCATCGAGCTCCCAGCTCAGGGACAGACCGAACAGATCGCAGCGGCGGTGCTGGGGATCGCCTTGATCAGTGAACAGCCTGCGCACATCCAGATCGGATCGCGAGGCCAGCGTGGCCCAAACGATTTGATAACCAAGGCTGGTGATTCCCACCGTGTACGTGCTGGGGAACGCCAGGACCGTGCGCAGGGCACCGGGTTCCGGTACGGCCGGATCGAACAGCAGCGTTTCCTGATTCAGGGGTCTTGACCGAGGTTGGGTTTGTTCTCGTCAGGCGGTGACGGTGAGGGAGGAGGTGCTGGCGGCGGTGTGAAGGCCCGTCGACGGGTCGAGCCGCCCCACGCGTGATGAATGCTGCCGTGGCGCTGGCGGCGCGCTTCCCGATGATCCTCTTCCTTCAGTTCCGTGCCCAACTGGCGCTCGTAAATCGAGCGTTCATCAAACAACCGGGCCACCAGAAAACTGGCCAGACAGGCCACAAGGATTGGTTTGAGGATCAGCAGGTCCTTCGTGAGTGCGAAGGCCAGAAACATGGCGGTGATCGGAGTGCGCGAACAGCTGGCCACGAAGGCCCCCATGCCCGCAAACACATAGGTGCTGGGAACGTGCCCCGTGAGCGCTTCCACCCAATAGCCGCAGGCCAAACCGATCGCCCCGCCAAGGGTGAGCATCGGGAAAAACAGGCCTCCAGGAGCACCGGAGGCCGCGGCAAGACCGGTGCTGAAGAAGAGCACGGTGAACGTTCCGAGCGCCATCGGAATGTCGGCCTTGCCGTTGGCAATCAGATGTTGCAGTCCCTCCAGGTTGTGGAACTCTTCAGGAAGAAAGGCATAAACGCTGCCCAGCACGGCACCGCTGAGCACCATGCGCAGCACCAGCCGATCGCCAAACCAGGCATCCCCCTTCCGCTGCATGGCCAGCACATAGCGGCAGTAGAGCTCCGCTAGCAGGCCCACCACCACGCCGAGCCCGATCAGGTAGCCCAGATCGATCGGCAGAAAACTCACCATTGGCGTGTATTCCCGTTCCAGCTGGAACCCCTGGGTTGCATCGAGACCGCCTCCACTGGGACTGAGCCCGGCAAGCCCGAGCACATCGGCCCAGGCATCGGCCCAGAAGGTGGTCACGATCACCAGCAGCAACACCACGGGCCTGGCTGAGTGCAGCAGCTCCTCAACGGCGTACACAAACCCACCGATGGGTGCACTGAAGACCGCGGCGATTCCGGCACCGCCGCCGGCGGCCACGATCACCCGCCGGAAGGCCACAGGAGCTTTCAGCCAGCGCGCCATCTGCCAGGCAACGGAACCCCCCATCTGCACGGAGGGTCCCTCGGGGCCAAGGGGAAAGCCGCTGCCGATGGCCACGATTCCTGCCACCAGTTTCACCAGGCCCACCTGCAGTCCCATCGGAACGGCCCGGTGTTTGAGAAAGCCCATGATGTGGGTGATTCCTGATCCGCCAGCGGCAGGCGCCAGGCAGGTGACGAGCAGGCCTGACACCAATCCACCAGCGGCTCCGAGCCCTGGTAGCACCGCCCAGGCGGGTAGATCGGCCAGCAGTTCGAGACGCCATGCCCCCAGAGTCTTGATGCCTGCCTTGAACAGCACGCCTGTCAGGGCGGCCCCCAGTCCTGTGAACATCAGGGCGAGGACCACCACCCACCATCGCCGCTCCAGTAGGCGGCGGATGCTGCGGCTTGAGCCGAGTTGGTGGCGTCGTTGTTTCAGTTCACTCAGAACGGTCATGGCAGTGCTGATCCGGGTCAGGACCCAGTCAGCACTTCGGCTACATCGTCCGCGCTGATGGTTCGGCCTTGATCCTCGAAACCGGAGATCTGGTCGAAGTTGAGGTAGCGATAGAGCTCATCAGAGAGCGGATCGATCTTTTCAGCCGCGATGCTGCGGTACTCCTGAGGGGTGGGGATCCGGCCCAGCTGGGCACACACCGCCGCCAGTTCGGCGCTGCCCAGATACACCTGAGCGCCTTTGCCGAGACGGTTGTTGAAGTTCCGGGTGCTGGTGGAGAACACGGTGGTGTTGTCGTCCACCCGTGCTTGGTTGCCCATGCACAGGGAGCAACCTGGCATCTCCATCCGAGAGCCAGCAGCCTCGAAGGTGGCGTAGTAGCCCTCGGCTTTGAGGGTTTCTTCGTCCATGCGGGTGGGGGGACACACCCAGAGGCGGGCCTGGTTCGGACCGGCACCTTCCAGCACCTTGGCTGCGGCGCGGTAGTGGCCGATGTTGGTCATGCAGGAGCCGATGAACACCTCTTGCACCGGATCACCGGCCACCTCGCTCAACAGCTTCACGTTGTCGGGATCGTTGGGGCAGGCCACCACCGGTTCGGTGAGCTCGTCGAGGTTGATCTCCAGGATCTCGGCATACTCGGCATCGCCGTCGGCACTGAGGAGCTGTGGATTGGCCAGCCAGGCTTCCATCTCCTTGATGCGGCGGGCCAGGGTGCGGGCATCGCTGTAGCCGCGGGCGATCATGTTCTTAAGCAACGCCACGTTGCTGCGCAGGTATTCGCTCACGGTTTCTTCCGAGAGCTTGATGGTGCAGCCGGCGCAGGAGCGCTCAGCGCTGGCGTCGGTGAGTTCGAAGGCCTGCTCGAGCTTGAGGTCGGGAAGACCTTCGATCTCCATGATCCGGCCATTGAACAAGTTCTTTTTGTTGGCCTTCTCCACGGTGAGCAGCCCGCGTTGGATGGCCACCCAGGGAATCGCATTCACCACATCCCGCAGGGTGACACCCGGTTGCAGGGAGCCGCTGAAGCGCACCAGTACCGATTCCGGCATGTCCAGGGGCATGGCGCCGATGGCCGCGGCGAAGGCCACCAGGCCTGAACCGGCGGGGAAGGAGATGCCCAAGGGGAAGCGGGTGTGGCTGTCGCCGCCGGTGCCCACGGTGTCGGGCAGCAGCATGCGATTGAGCCAGCTGTGGATGATCCCGTCACCGGGGCGCAGGGCCACCCCACCGCGCTGGGCGAAGAAATCAGGCAGATCCTTCTGGGTTTGGAGGTCCACCGGTTTGGGATAGGCCGCGGTGTGGCAGAAGCTCTGCATCACCAGGTCGGAGGAGAAGCCCAGGCAGGCCAGTTCCTTCATTTCATCCCGGGTCATCGGCCCAGTGGTGTCTTGAGAGCCAACGGTGGTCATCAGCGGCTCGCAGCTGGTGCCGGGGCGCACACCGGGCAGGCCGCAGGCCTTGCCCACCATCTTCTGGGCGAGGGTGAAGCCCTTGCCGGTGTCGGCCGGTGCCGAGGGGCGGATGAACAGTTCAGAGGGTGCGAGGCCGAGTTTGGCGCGCACTTTGTCGGTGAGAGCCCGGCCGATCATCAGGGGGATGCGCCCACCGGCCCGCACCTCGTCACTGATGGTGCTGGGCTTGAGTTCGAAGCGGCTCACCACCTCACCGTCCCGTTCGATCGTGCCGGTATGGGGCCGGATGGTGATCACATCACCGGTGTTCAGCACGGTGACATCGCATTCGATCGGCAGGGCGCCGGAGTCTTCCGCAGTGTTGAAGAAGATCGGCGCGATCTTGCCGCCGAGGATGACGCCGCCGCCCCGTTTGTTGGGGACGTGGGGGATGTCATCGCCGGTGTGCCAGAGCACGGAGTTGATGGCGCTTTTCCTGGAGCTGCCGGTGCCCACCACGTCGCCCACATAGGCCACGGGATGCCCCTTTTCTTTGAGGGTTGCGATTGTTTTCAGGCCGTCCGGATCGCGGGTCTCCAGCATCGCCAGAGCGTGTAGAGGAATGTCTGGCCGGGTGGTGGCGTGGGTGGCGGGCGAAAGGTCGTCGGTGTTGGTTTCTCCTTCCACCTTGAACACGGTCACCGTGATCGTGTCGGCCAGCTCCGGCTTCGAGGTGAACCATTCGGCAGCCGCCCAGCTGTCCACCACCTGCTTGGCGAAGCGGTTGCTGGAGGCCAGCTCCATCACTTCATTGAAGGCGTCGTACACCAGCAGGGTTCGACTGAGGCCTTCAGCGGCGCATCCGGCCAGCTGCGCGTCGCTGTGCTGGAGCAGCTCGATCAGGGCCGCAACGTTGTAACCGCCCACCATCGTTCCGAGCAGGCGGGTGGCCTCCAGGGGCGACACCAGTGGACTGGTGGTGTCCCCCTGTGCCACGGCACTGAGCCAGGTGGCTTTCACATAGGCCGCTTCGTCGACGCCGGGGGGGATTCGATCGATGAGCAGATGCAGAAGCTCTTGCTCCTCACCCGACGGTGGATTCTCCAGCAGCTCCGTAAGTGCCTTGGCCTGGTTTGCGTCCAGGGGCAGCGCCGGAATCCCAAGGGCCAAACGTTCGGCAGCGTTCTCGCGGTAGGTGCTCAGCATCAAAATCAGCACAGGAACGGAATTGCAGGCCATTCTCCTGCGTCACCGTTCCGTTCCGGAAGCCGGCGGGTGTCCTTGGTTTGCGTAACCTAAATCAGCCTAATTCTTTTGGTATGACCACCACACACGATCTCCATGTGGTGGATACCAGACCTCTGGTTCCTCCCGCCCTGCTGCATGGAGATCTGCCGATTGATGCCAGGGCAACGGAGACCGTGGCCACGTCTCGCAGTCGGATTCAAGCCATTCTCAGAGGCCTTGACCGGCGGCTACTGGTGATCGTTGGCCCCTGCTCTGTCCATGATGTGGATGCGGCGAGGGAGTACGCCAGCCGATTGGCTCCCCTGCGTGAACGTCATGCCTCTGAGCTTGAGGTTGTGATGCGTGTTTACTTCGAGAAGCCACGCACCACCGTGGGTTGGAAGGGCCTCATCAATGATCCAAATCTCGATGGTTCCTACGACATCAACACGGGGTTGCGCATGGCGCGGTCGTTACTGCTCGATTTGGCAAGGGATGGAATGCCCTGTGCCACAGAACTGCTCGATCCTGTGGTTCCTCAATACATCGCCGATCTGATCAGCTGGACGGCGATTGGCGCCCGCACCACCGAAAGCCAGACGCACCGTGAAATGGCTTCGGGCTTGTCGATGCCGATCGGCTACAAAAACAGCACCGATGGCAGCGCCACCATTGCCATCAACGCCATGCAGGCCGCATCGAAACCGCATCATTTTCTTGGAATCAATCGCGAGGGACATGCATCGATTGTGAGTACCACCGGTAATCCGGATGGTCATCTCGTGTTGCGGGGAGGCAACCGGGGTACGAATTACCACCTCGAGGCGATTCAGGACGCTGCTGAAGAATTGAAAGCAGCGGGACTGCCTGACCGGTTGATGGTGGATTGCAGCCATGGCAACTCGAATAAGGATTTCCGCCGTCAAGGTGAGGTGTTGAAAGCTGTGGCAGCTCAAGTGGAGCAGGGTTCAGCGCACGTGATGGGGGTGATGCTGGAAAGCCATCTTGTTGAGGGCAATCAAAAGATCAGTGCCGACCGATCAGCGCTGACCTACGGCCAAAGCGTCACGGACGCTTGCATCAGTCTGGAGACGACAGCCGAACTGCTGGAAGGTTTGGCTGATTCGCGGAAGAAAGTTGGCACTCGAGCTGCATGAGTGCCAACTCATTGACAACTTTGAACTTGAAATAGGCCGTCTTAGTGTTCAGTTCATCGTGAACTTTCGATCTGCTCGATTATTTTAATTTTGGGCAACTTTGCCTGGAAGCTTTCAGCATGTTTGGGATTCATATTCTTGGTTTTGGCGATTTGATGCGCCTCTACGAACTGGAGCGGGAAACCGGGCTCTGGGTTCAGGGTTTTCGTCCGCTTCAGCTCGATGCTCTGCTCGATTGGTCAAGTGCCGTTGCGAATCAGCAGTGTTGGGATCTCGATGCCTTGCATCAGCAGGTGATGCACTTCTGGGTTGACCAAGCAGGCGAGATTCAGACTTGGCAGGGCAGGCTCCGTTCCTTGCCGGATGATCAGTGTCTCGTCACAGCCCTGGGCAGCAGCCGTGACTGGTGCCTGCATTTGGAACGGTTGCTGCGTGTCTAAGAGACCATCCAAGACCAGCTCAAGCCCACAGCGATCGGCACGCTGAGGTTGTCGATCCCCCATCGACTCAGTTGCTCAAGGCCAACAGCCAGAGCACACACGATCAAAACGCGAATCGGCTGGAATGCGCTTTGACTGATCAACACGAGCATGGTCAGCACCGCTGCCGTGACCAGGGCCATTGTCAGTGTTCCAGCGACAGATTTCCGTTGTTGCCATAGGCTCCAGGTTGGTGAGTGGAGACCTCGCCCAACCAAGCCTGCAAAGCCATCACCCAAGGCCATCACCATCACCCCAGCACAGGCGGCGATGGCCTGTTCAGGCCAGAAAAGGATGAGAAGAAGAGTGATGGCCAGTCCATACGCCACTGTTCCGTAGCTGTGTCGATCAATATCTTCAACAGCTGGGAGTAGTCGCCAGCGATGGTTGATTGCGGTGATGATGGTGACTGAGAGTGCGGCTGGAACAGCCACCCAGGCCGGAAGTTGCAGCCACCAAGCCAAGGGAACGACGGGTCCGGTACCGATATGAACGATTTTGCGGCTGAGTTCCTTTTGCTCCGGCAAGACGCGTCGGCAAAGCACCGCTGTTGAGAGAACCAGAGCCATCCAGGCCCCAATCACCAGCAGCGACGGCACCAAAGGATCAGGCGGCCTGTTGCTGGTCGGTCATGGTGCGCAACTTGAGGATTGCTTTGGCTTCCAGTTGCCTAACGCGTTCCCGAGAGACATTGATCTGACGACCAATTTCGGCCAGGGTGAGTGGTTCTGCTCCATCCAGTCCAAAGCGCAGGCGAAGGATTTTCTGTTCCCGCTCATTGAGTTGGGCCAGCCAACCTCCGAGGTGTTCTTTTTGAATACTTCGATCCATGCCTTCCATCGGCTCATCACCGTTGGGGTCTGGAATCAATTCTCCGAGCGTGCTGCGATCTTCTTCACCTCTGGCGTGGGCGTCGAGAGATGCGCAGGGTGCACTTTGAGAGATCAGTTCTTCGAGATCGCGTGGTTCGATCCCCATCGCGTTGGCGAGCTCGAGGCGATTGGGTTGACGACCGAAGCGATGGGATAGCTCCCTGGTGATGCGTCGCATCTTTGAGAGCTTTTCGCTGATGTGAATCGGCAGACGAATCGTCCGTGCACTGTTGTCGATGGCCCGGGTCATTCCCTGACGGATCCACCAGTAGGCATAGGTCGAGAATTTGTAGCCCATGGCGGGGTCGAATTTGTCGACCGCTCTCTCCAGGCCGATGGCTCCTTCCTGGACGAGATCCAGCAATTCCAAACCTTGGTTCTGATACTTCTTGGCAACGCTCACCACAAGGCGAAGGTTGGCCGCCATCATCCGATCTCTGGCCCGTTTGCCCATGCGGATGCGATGACGCTGCCGAGGAGTGCGTTCATCATCCGGAACATCCAACAGTTCCTTCATGGCCTGCACGTGATGCGCAAGCTCGATCTCCTCTGCTGCAGTCAGCAGGGGCACGCGGCCAATGCTGCTGAGGTAATAACCAATGGAATCGGTCGAGAGACGGCCTGTTTGACGACTCGAGCGATTCGACGTTGTGCGTGAACGTGACCCTGAATTGCGCTGGCTAGTCGCCGGCAAAACAGGTTCTTTGGAAGAGACCATGGAGGTCTCGACCTCAGACTCCAGAGGGATCCCCATCACCCTGGCCTCCTGAAATTAGATTTGCGCGCAATTTAGCACTCGTTCAAGGGTGTGACCTCAATGAATCGAAAGTCTTTCCGTAACCGCAAATGGATCGGAAGCGGTTTGATCAATTAAGGGGCAGATGCGCAGTATCCACTCGGTTTTATGTTGCGGATTTAACTGAATTTCGCTCACTCATTCTGAGCGGGAACGCCTTTTTTCCAGGTTTCAATGAGTTGAAGTTGAGAATTCCGCTCTGTACCTTCGGGATGACGCTGCGTGAAATCGCCGTTGCTCTGCATATCAAAGGCGCCGCGGTTGTCGTCGAGGTAAACCTGCAGAAGTCGTTCGAGTTGTTCGCGTAGCGTCGGCTCTTCCACTGGAGTGACTGCTTCGACGCGTCGATCAAGGTTGCGGGGCATCCAGTCAGCACTGCCGATGTAAACCTCAGGGCTGCCACCATTCCCGAACCAGAAAATGCGTGAGTGTTCAAGGAAACGCCCAATAATGCTGACCACGCTGATGGATTCACTGAGCCCTTTGCGGCCTGGGTAGAGGCAGCACATTCCACGGATGATCAATTCGATTTTGACTCCGGCTTGAGAGGCTTCATACAGCAGGGCAATGATTCCAGGGTCCACAAGGGAATTCATCTTGGCCCGGATGTGGCCTCCCCGGCCCTGCTGGGCATGCTCGATCTCTCTGCGGATCAGATTTTCCATTCCCTTGCGCAGGGAAACGGGTGCCACCAGAAGCTTGCGGAACCCCTGCTGTTTGGAGAAACCCGTGAGGTAATTGAACAGCTCCACGAGGTCTTGGCCCAGTTCCGGTCGTGCTGAAAGAAGTCCGAGGTCGGTGTACAGCCGTGAGGTTTTGGAGTTGTAATTTCCAGTTCCGATATGCACGTAACTCCGCAGGCGCTCTTTCTCCTTACGGACTACCAGAACGATTTTGGTGTGGGTCTTTAGACCAAGAACGCCATAGACAACATGCACGCCGGACCGTTCCAGGTGCTTGGCCCATTGAATGTTGTTGTCTTCATCGAAGCGGGCCTTCAGTTCCACCAGGGCCATCACCTGCTTTCCATTCTCAGCGGCGCGAATCAACGCGGCGATGATCGGTGAATCCTTGGAGGTGCGGTAGAGGGTCATCTTGATGCCCATCACCAGGGGGTCATCAGCCGCCTGGTTGATGAATTCCTCTACGGATGTGGAGAAGAGGTCGTAGGGATGGTGAAGCAAAACGTCGCGGCGCCGCACCACCGAGAAGATGCTTTCGAACTCTTCTTCTTTCAGGGACCCGTCCTCCAACATGCTCCGCTGCGCACGCCCGAGGATGGCGGGAGTCAGTCCTGAATGGCTCTCATCCTTGAGTTGCGGCAGGGGAATTCCCATCAGGCCGAAGAGGTCGTCCAGCCCGAGAGGACCATCAACCCTGTAAAGGTCTTCCTCCTCAACGGACATTCCCTCCATCAGCATCTCGACCACGTCTTGGGGCATTTCATCGGCAACCTCCAGACGCACGACTTCGCCGCCCATCCGGCGTTTGCGCAAGCCCTGCTCGATGGCGATCATGAGGTCATCGGCCTCGAGATCCCTCAATTCCAGGTCCGCATCGCGGGTGACTCGGAAGAAATAGTGACCTTCAATGGTCATGCCAGGGAAGAGCAAGCCCAGGTTGAACGCCACCACCTGCTCCAGAGGTACGGCGGTGTGAATCGGTTCACAGTCACCGCCGGCGAGATCGGTGGGAATGGTGACGAAGCGGGGCAGGATCTTTTGAGGGACTTTCACTCGGGCGAGTTGGCGTTGCCCGCTTTGGGGGTCGTGGATCAGAGCTGCAACATTCAGGCTCAGATTGCTCACGAACGGGAAGGGATGAGCCGGATCAACGGCCAAGGGGGTGAGGACCGGGAAGATCGCTGTCTGGAAATAGTTGTCAACCCAGAGGCGCTGGCGCTCGTTGAGCTGTTCGTAATCCAGTAGATGGGCGCCGTGGTCGAGAAGTTGGCTCTTCAGGCGGGAGCGGTAATGCTCCTGTTGCTTGTGCAGCAGTGGGGTGAGCCGCTCGCGGATCGCGTGAAGCTGCTCGATCGGTGTGCGTCCGTCTTCGCTGAGTTTTTCGATGCCGGCCTCAACCTGGGCCTTCAGAGAGGCCACCCTCACCATGAAGAATTCATCGAGGTTGTTGCTGAAAATGGCGCTGAATTTGGCTTGTTCCAGCAGCGGTGTCCGCTCGTCCAAAGCCTGAACGAGAACCCTTTCGTTAAAAGCGATCCAGCTGAGCTCCCGGTTGATGTAGAGATCGGGAGCAAGAACTTTGTCACTCATGGCGTGACCAGTAGGAGAGCCGGCTCGCGCAACGTAGCAATCGTGGATTGACAGGAATGTGTTCTGGAAAGCGAGCCGAGGCCGTTGTGGCGTTCGTTCAGACACTTCGACGGAGACGTGGCGTTCCTCCCACCAGCAGGGTCACGGCGATCAACAAGCCTGCACTGCCAAGGAACGGACTGGTCTGTCCCAGCAGGTCATAGCTCAGTCCCGCGAGGGGAGGTCCGAGAAAACTGCCGAGACTCTGCAGGGCCTGCAGGCTGCCGAGGGCTGCCCCCTGACCTTCTGAGTTCAGACGCCTGGACACCAGGCTGCGCAGGCTTGGTGTCACCAACCCGGTGCCCGTCGCCAAAATCGCCACGGCACTGAAAACTCCTAGTTGCGCTTGTTCAACGGTTGTTGATGGAATCAGCAGGCAACCGGTGATCACCAGGCTGAGACCGATCAGGGTGAGACGCCACTCGCCAAGACGTTTCACCAGCGGGCCGATCAATCCTCCCTGAACCACGGTGGCCACAATGCCCACGATCAGAAAGGCCGTGCTGGCCAGTTCGGGACCCCAGTTGAAACGCTGTTTGAAATAGAGAACAAGGATGGCCGTGAAGCCGTTGAACGCCAGGAAAAACAGGAAAAAACTCAGACAGAGCCGTCCGACGGCGGGATTGGCCGTCACTTTGATGACTTGGGCCAACGGATTGAGCTCCCGTTTGCGCGGCATCGCTCTGCGTGCATCGGCAGGATGCGTTTCTGGAAGGAGTCCTAGAACCACCAGGAGATTCACCACTGCGAATCCAGTGGCGGCCCACACCGGCACGGTCACGTTGATGCGTGCGAGCTGCCCTCCGAGGAAAGGCCCCACAATGAAGCCGAGTCCGAAGGCCACACCGATGAGGCCGAAGGCTCGAGCCCTCTGCTCGGGAGGTGTGATGTCGGCTAAGACCGCACTGGCGGTGGCGGCGGTTCCACCGCTCACGCCATCGATCAACCGCGCCAGAAACAGCAGCATGAGGGGCAATGTGGCACCGGCTGGCCAGTCGAGGCTCACGGTGAGGGCGAACAGACCCAGGCCCAGCACGGAGCCACTGACGCACGTCGCGATCACCGGCCGACGGCCAAAGCGGTCACTGAGGGCTCCGATCAACGGGGTCGCGGCGAACTGGGCAAGGGCATAACTTCCTGCCAGAAGTCCAAGGGTGCGTCCGTCGGCATTGAAGCTCGCCAGCAGGAAGGGCAGCAGCGGAAACACGATGCTTTCGCTCAACCTGTCGTTCAGGAGCGTGAGGAAAGCACTGAGCAGGGTGGGGATCCGAGGACGCTGCAATCTGGCTGCTCTTCAGAGGAGACTCACATTCCCACAGGCCACGCTGATGGCTTTGCGACGCATTCGGTCCGCCGATGCCCTTCTGCTTCAAGAGATCTTTACGGATGCCATTGAGAGTCAGGCCTCAGGCCTGTACACACCGCACCAGATCAGGGCTTGGATCTCTTTGGCCTGGCTCCCCGGAGTGCTGGATCGAGTGTTTCGAGAGGGTGACGGTTGGATCAGCGGCGATGGTGCTGCTTTTGCCATGCGTCAGCCGCCGGATCGGCTGGCGTTGTTGTATTGCCGTGGACGGGCGTCACGCCAAGGCCACGGCACGGCACTGGTGAAACGCATTGAGTGCGATGCTCGTGCCGAAGGGCTTTTGCACATTCACGCTGAGGCGAGTCTGCTAAGTCGCCCTCTGTTGGAGCGATGTGGCTGGCGGTATCTGAGGCTCGAGACTTTTACGGTCGCTGGCGTGCCATTCGCGCATCACCGGATGGAAAGGCAACTGCACAACTGATCAAGCTGGTGCAGGGCTTTGCCTTCGTCCATCACGGTGGCGGCCGTCTCTAAAGCCGTTTCCAGGCTGTCGCTGAGGCCCGCAAACCAGAGATAAACGCCGGCGTTCCAGCGCAGGGAATCCCGCAGCGGTCCGCGGTTCTGCAAAGCGTCCATGGCCTGGGCCTGCCAGGTGGTGAGGTCAGTCCACTCCACATCGGTGGCATGACAGCCGTGATCCCTTGGATGCAGGATCAGTCGTTCTGTTTGGTCCCCGAGAACGCGGGCGGTGATGCAGGCTCGACCAATCGGTAGATCGGTGCCACCTTCCAATCCTTTCACGGTGAAGAGATCGGTTTCACCGGCGAGCTTCAGTGCTTCCCAGGCTCGGCTTTCGGTAGGGGGGTGGACGAATCCGCTGATCAGACGATGGTCCCCTTGATGGGCGGTCCAGAGCAGTTCCAGACTTGCCACAGGGGGGCGCTTGCCCAGTTCATCCCTGTAACTGATCAGACTCTCGGCGATGGCGAAATGATCAGGCTGATGGATCAGGGCAAATCCTTGGTTGTGAAAGCCGTCTTGAACGGTTTCCAGTGGCAGTCCACGTAGATCGAGCCCAAGGCTGCGGAACAGCTCAATGGCCGTGATGCCGTATTTGATCGGCATGCGCTCACCACCCTGCAGCACCACCGGCTGATTGCAGGCCAGCAGAACCAGGGTGGTGAGGGGGTAGATCGGTGCTGTTCGGGTTCGTCCGTCGTAGGGCATGCCGAAGCACAGCGGCGGACGTTGTCCGGGGGCACTGCGAAGAACCGGCCCAAGTTTCCGGTAGGTGTCGAGCATTCCCGTGAGTTCCTGGGGCTCGGGACGTCGGATCCGGTGTGCAATTAAAAAGGCACCGATTTGGGCAGGAGTTGCATCCTGGTGAAGCATGAGTTCAAGGGCATCCGCTGCTTCTTCGCGGCTCATGCCCTTGCTGGTGTGTTCTCCGCTGCCAACCTTGCGAAGGTGCTGTTTGAACCGTTCACGACCGCTAAGAGCAGTGCTTGTCACGCGCGTTCAAGCAGATTGGATCAGTGTTCTGCAGGGCGGAGGGCATAGGGGTAGCCGTTGATACCGAAGACTAGAGGAGGCAAGTCAGGGAGAGTCGAAATAGGACAAGCCAGTGAAGCTGCCGTGGAGTGGGTGATCAGGATTTTGACGTCCATCGGCGTAATACAGCCGTTCGAGCACCAGGCTTGAAGCACCACTGGAATCAAGTTGCTGGCTGAACAAAAGGGAGCTGAAGGAACGGAAAAGAGCGCTCATCACATCAAATCATCTCTTTCCAATAGAGCAGGGCTGCAACGGTAATGGTGTGTTCAATGCATCCAAATCGAATTGTCGTTTTGGTCGTCGTTGATGCATTTTGTGGATGGTGGCTGCGTGAGCATCTCACATGCAAATTGCCTTCCCGGCATGACCTCCTCCACACTCACGACCGCATCGCTTTCTGCTCCTTCGCAGAGCACTGTGACAGCCAGTTTGATGGCAGCAAAGAAAGCTAAAGGGATGAGTTTTACCGATCTTGGATCAGCGCTTGGACTCGATGAAGTCTGGGTCGCCTCTTTGTTTTATGGACAGGCCACCGCATCACCGGAGGAGGCTGAAAAGCTGGCGTCACTGCTCTCCTTGGACCCCGCGATCACAGCAGCAATCCAGGAGTTCCCCACAAAAGGCAGTCTCGAGCCGGTGATTCCGACTGATCCTCTGATTTATCGCTTCTACGAAATCATGCAGGTGTATGGAATGCCGCTGAAGGATGTCATCCAGGAAAAATTCGGCGATGGCATCATGAGTGCGATTGACTTTACCCTTGAAGTTGACAAGGTTGAGGATCCAAAAGGTGATCGTGTGAAGATCACCATGTGCGGCAAGTTTCTCCCCTACAAAAAATGGTGAATGGGTCTTGAACCGTGTGAGCTTTTAAAGGACAGCGAGAGGATGAAGCCCGGCATTGCCGGGCTTTTTATTGTTTAGTTACGGAATTGTTGGTTTATTTGACGCTGCGCGAGCTCGCGCCGGCTTGGATTATCCAGGGATTCACTGAGTTCAATGAGTAATCGTTGACTGGTGGGGGTAGCGATACACCCCAGGGCTCGAAAGGCTGCGTCGGCAATCACGTCGGAGTTGCTCTGGCACAGGCCTGCGATGCGTTCACTGATCGCTCCACCATCCCGGCGTTGAAGCACCCGAATGGTGGAGATCACAATCGGATCGCGCCAATCATCCAGCAGATTGCTGCAGAGAGCGAGAAGTTGTTGATCCGTGAGTGTGTGAGCTCGGAAGCTGATCAGTTGCAGGCCAGTCAGACGGTGTTGAGCGCCAGGGTGTTGTAGGCATCTGAGCAGAACTGATTCAGGAACGTCCGCGCCCCAGCAGGACAAAGCCTGGAGGACACAAAGATGGTCATCACCAAGTTGACTGTGCTCATTAAGCCGATGCAGCAGCCAGTCGCGAGCTTCAGGTTGATGGCACAACCCTGCAGCCAGCAGGAGCTCTCTCTGCTCACCGTGTTGCTGGATCAGGCGCAGGATGATTGGCCAGCCATGGGCGGCCAGGGATCCCAGTTTTTCGCAGAGGGCTTGACGCAGATCAGCAGAAAGGCTGGAGGAGTAAGACTCCTCCAGCCAGGAAGGCTCCAGTGGAGCTCTGCGTGATCGCGCCAGCCGATCCCAGAGGATGGCTTCGTCAACACTCATTGATTGTCAGCGTGCTCCCAGTTCTGCTGCGAGTTCGCGCTCCAGTTTCTCATCGTGTTCCTTCGGAAGCACGTTGTCCATGGTGGTGCGGTGGGTGCTGTAGAAAAGCATGCCGATAAACACCATGCCACCGATGATATTGCCGATGGTAACAGGAAGGAAATTCCAGAAGATGCATTTCCAGAACGGTACGCCTGAACCCAGAATTGGCCCTGCTGTGTGGAGAAATTGATTCACAACAATGTGTTCCATTCCCATCGTTTGGAATGCCGTGATCGGCAACCAGCAGGCCAGAAGCTTTCCAGGAACGCTCTTACTGACAAGAGCCATGGTCACACCCAAACAGACGAGCCAGTTGGCAACCACAGCTCGCAAAATGGCGAGTCCGAATCCGAGTGAACCCAGAGCTTCGTACTTTTTTTCAACGTTGGCGATATTCAACGTCATGATTTTCTGGGCAACCTTCTGCCAGACCCCACCATCCGCGGCTGGATCCACGGTGCCTCCACTGGTGAGGCTGATGGCCATGATCACCGCCACTACCAGAGTGCCGATGAAGTTGCCGATCCACACCCAGCTCCAATTACGGAATGTGGCTCCCCAGGAGCAGCGACCAGCCCAAGTCGCCATGGGCAGGAGGGCGAAGTTACCTGTGACGAGCTCCATGCCGAACAGCACAATGCTGGCAAACCCGAATGGGAACAGCACAGATCCCAGGAACGGCAGCTTGCTTTGAATACCAACGGTGAGGGCCAGAATCACGGCCAGACCAAGAATCGCGCCCGAATAGAATCCGCGTAGAAGTAAATCTTTAACGCTGACGTTTGATTTTTTGCCGCCGGCGGCAATCATGCCGTCGACAAGTTCATTGGGGAGAACGTAATCCATCAATCTGTTTAGAAGTTGGGTGTGTGAAGTCAGCTAGAGATGCGGTTCATCAGCTTTGAGAAAAAGTCCTTGCCACCGTCGTTGTGAGTGACGGTTTTTGGCGCAGTTCCTTTGGCGCTCAGCCAGTTGACGAACTTGGAGAAGGGGTCGGTTGGTTGTGCCATGGTGAAAGAGAGCAATCCGTTTTGAAGCTTGACGGCCGTGACTTCAAAAGGAAGCGTCACGGCCGCGTCGTTTCAATTGCAGCGGGCTTCAGCGTTTGAGTGATGCTCCGAATTGCTCCACCAGAAGATCCTTCAAAACGGTTTTGATCTGATCGGCCGGAATCGCTTTCTGTTTCACTTCACCCACCGTTGGATTTTCTCCTTGGGAGCCTCCAGTGGTGAGCATGTATCCCTCACCCATCACACCCTCGCTATTTTTGGCCTTGGTTCCGGTGAGTCCGATGGCTCCCATAAAGGCCTGGCCACAGGTGTTGGGGCATCCCGTCCAATGGATCTTCACTTCTTCAGGTAGGTTGAGCTCCTGGTCAAGCTCCTGGGCGATCTTTCGAGCCTGATCTTTGGTATTGGTGAGGCCGAAGCTGCAGTAGGTGTTTCCCGTGCATGACACCGTACCTGCTGCAATGGACCCCGGCTCTAATGGAAACCGTTGGAGCAGAGGATCAGCTTTGAATGCAGGAATGGCCTCGTCGGGGAGACCCACCACGATTACATTTTGATCTTCGGTGAGCCGCACTTCGCCATTGCCGTACTCAAGGCTTGCAGTGGCGAAGTCCTGAAGATCCTGAGCTGTCAGGCGACCCACTGGTACATGAAGGCCTGCAAATGACAATCCTTCCTGTTTCTGCGGATGAAGTCCGTAATGAGAACGGGGCGTGGTGGCAAAAACGGAACCTGGATCCGGGGTTAAGGGTCCAAACAGTGTTTCGACTTGCGATCGGAACGCTTCGATGCCAATTGCATCCAGATAGAAGCGGAAGCGACCTTTGGGACGCTTGTCTCGTTCCCCGTTGTCTCTCCAGAGCGAAATCACAGCGTCGGTCATGCGGCAGATTTCGGTCGGTTTCACCCAGGCATTGAGAGGAATGGCGTAGGCATTCATTTGTGATGAAAGGATGCCGCCGATCCAAACGCCAAAGCCCATCTCGCCATCGCGTTCAACAGGATGGAAAACGATGTCGTTGTGGAGAAGGAAATTATCTTTGGCGCCTGCGACGGCCGTATTCCATTTGCGCGGCAGGTTGGAGTAATTGGGATTGCCTTGACAGCTGTTGGTCAGAAAGTTCTGGAGTTCCGTGGTGTATGGGCGGGTATCAACAATTTCGTGGGGATCAATTCCGGCCAGAGGGTTACCGGTGACGTTACGGGGATTGTCGAAACCCGATTGAATTGAGCTGAGTCCTGCTTCCTTGAGGCGCTTTAGGATTTCTGGTAGATCGTTGAGAAGGACACCACGCAATTGCAAATTTTGGCGTGTTGTGATGTCGCAACTGCCGCTCTCGCCGTAACGCTCAACGATCGATGCGACCACACGCAGTTGCTGGGCTGAGAGAACGCCATTTGGAACTCTCAATCGCAGCATGAATTGCCCTGGAGTTTTGGGACGCCAGAACATTCCATACCATTTCAGCCGGAGTTGAAGGTCTGTTTCGTCGACCTGCTCCCAACCGATTTCAGCAAATTTCTCAATCTCAGGTCCAACCAGAAGACCATCCTTTTCGGCCTTGTTCTGCTCGATCTTATTGAGCTTCTTGCCATCCAGATAGGGCCTGGAGGGAGAGCTGATCGTCATGGTCATTAAGAAGAAAGGACGGACTGATCACTCCAAACAATGCGTGAATCAATCGTTAACGGACCCATGGTCCAAGAGCGTGTCAAAACGGAAGCAACGCCATTGGTAGTGAACTGGTTCGTTTTGATGCTGTCGGTAGCAGTTCGAACAGTTTTGAAGTCCTGGTCGGCTCTGGATTGCAAGGCGAAAGTGTTGTTTCAGCTACAGCTTCGAAGCAGCTTCAGCCGTAAAAGGCACCCTTTCGCCTTTTCAGTATTGGCGTCCAACTTCGCCAAGCATCCGAACAGCCCCGTGCCTCAGCATTTGCCAGACCCGTTTCATGGCGACAAAGTCCCGGTCCAGTTCGCTCTGAAACCGGTCCCTGTTCAGGCGTTGTTGGCTCTCCGGGCGATAACGTTCATGAGCGCATCTCCGCTCGGAACGCGCCTCCATCGCGGCTCGGTCCATGGCGGAACGGTTGGAGGTACGACGGCGGGTCATGGAGCTGAACATGGTCAACATGCACCGATGAGAACAGCCGCTCCTGTCTCCCGGGCGTGGCCATTGCTACCAAACAGTGCTTTGCTGCCTCAGCGTGCAATCCGTCTGGTTGTGCACGGTCGTGCTGGAGGCGAAGTTCCAGAGGCCTTGCGACGGCTTTGCCAGTCTGTGCAGTCAGGTCGCCGGGCTCCTGTGGAGCTTGAAGTCCTCACCGGGGCCTCACCCCCGTCTCGATCTGATGGGCCTCTGTGGCTGGTGCCGATGCTGCTCTGGCCCGGCGCCCATGCCCGGGTTGATGTTCCGATGATCCGTCGTCGTCTCGTAGGGGAGGGCCAGTCCGTGACGCTGCTGCCATTTCTTGGAGCCTGGACCAGCTGGTGGAGCCTGGTGGCTCAGGCGCTGCAGTTGCATGCATCAACAACGGGCGTGTTGATTCATCACCCTCTCCGTCCAGGCTTGGCTGATCGCTTCTTGACCCAGCTCTCCATGCGAATGGGCCGCCCGCTTGTGCCCTTTGATCAATGGCCCGAGTACCAACGCCTCCACCCAGAAGCTCAGCCACTCACGTTGGCGTTGGCTCCAAACCGGATGACTGAGTCCCTCGGGGAGGCTGGAGAATGGCCCCCTTTGCTGGACCATCCCCTGATCCGTCAGGGCTTGATCGATTTGCTGGTTTCCTTGCCGTGACTACTGCTAACAGTTCTGGAATCGTTTATCTCGTTGGTGCTGGTCCGGGAGACCCCGAGCTGCTCACAGTGAAGGCGCATCGTCTGCTCCAATCCTGTGATGCGCTTGTGTACGACTCGCTCGTGCCGCGGGAGGTTCTGGATCTTGTGCCGGAGCACTGTGAACGTCACTTCGTGGGGAAGCGCAGGGGGCACCATTCCGTCCCGCAGCCGAGCACGAACGCCGTACTGGTGGAGCTGTCGGCACGTCACGCCTGTGTGGTCCGCCTCAAAGGTGGTGATCCTTTCCTCTTTGGTCGGGGTGGTGAGGAAGCAGCGCATCTCGTGAAACATGGCGTGCGGGTAGAAGTGGTGCCGGGGGTGACTGCTGGGATTGCAGCACCGGCCTATGCGGGAATTCCCGTCACCCATCGGCGCGCAGGGTCTTCGGTCACGTTCGTGACAGGCCACGAGGAGATTGATAAGCGCCGACCATCGGTGAACTGGCGTTCCCTGGCGACTGCGAGCGATGGCCTGGTGATTTACATGGGGCTTCACAATCTGCCGCGCATCGCTGATGAGCTGATGGCCGGAGGGCTCAGCCCCGAGACCCCCGTGGCCGTGATTCAACAGGGAACCGTGGCCGGGCAGCGTTGTCTGCAGGCCGTGCTCTCGACCATCGCTGAACGGGCGCGTCAGGAACAGTTCGCCTCCCCGTCCATCGTGGTGGTTGGCGATGTGGTGAAGGAGCAGATCAGCGCCTGTGCACCTGAGCCGGCGGCCGTCACCATGCCCATTCCCTTTTAATACGGATCCTGACCCAGGCTGTGGTGACGGGATAGAACTCCCGGCAACACAGTTGATGGACTGCGTTCACCAGATGTTCCTGCAGTCGATGCCACGTCGGTCGGGGGCTACGGCCCCCCAATGGGGCTATTTGGGTGGCTGAAGCGTCGCCGATGCCACCGTTTTCCTTGGCGGAGGCCAGTACAACACAGACGTAGTTGTTTGCCGTTAACGGACACATCAGGGATGTTCGAATTGCTGTCCTATGAGCGCTTCCGCGACACACCAGCGGTGCGTTTCTTTGACGTGACGGTGGAAACGTCCAACGCCCGTGATCTGGTGATTCACAGCGGGCCTGCGATCAGTCCGCCCGATGATCCAGACAGCGGTGCCTGGCAGTTCTATTTGCATCCTCATCAGGAAGACAATCTTTTAGCGGCCAGTGGTGGCCGCACTTTTTATCTGGTGAATCTGGCTTGGACGAAGCCGTTTCACATCGTGCGTCTGCAGAGCGGCGGCGACATCCTGCGCATTCCGCCCGGTACCTTCCATCGTTCGGTGTCGGACCCTGATGGGTCCGTGGTCCTCAACCAAGCGGTTCGGGAGAAAGGGGTGTCGTTGCTTCAGGAGTTCCGCGTGTACAACAGTGCACGCATTCCAGCTCTGATGGCAGTCACGTCGATCCAGGCTCCACCGCCACGTTTTCACGGGGTGGAACCCCTGGTTCAGGCAGCCTGAATCAGGGGTGTGATGGGTGCCGACAACGACTCGGACTCCACAACGGCTTCGATGGTCCAACTGAGTTCGCTTGCGGTGGCCATCGGGCCATGGAATGTGCCCTGAACGGCTGCGGTGAGATCGGGCTTCGATGAACTCGCCAGCACGATGTAGCGGGAGTTGATTTCTCCACCAGCGCTGGGATCGAATCCACGCCAGCCGGCACCGGGCAGATAGATCTCGGTCCAGGCGTGCAGGTCGTACCGCTCAGGGGCAGGCTCGGCCAGGTGGTAACCGCTGACAAACCGAGCTGGAAGGCCAACACTGCGGCAGCACTCCATCATCAACATCGCCAGATCGCGGCAGGACCCAACCCGCTCGCGCAGGGTGCGGCCCGCCGGCCAGGCCGGGCCCACATGCCGTTGGGTGTACTTCACCCGGTCCTGAATCATCTCCATCAGTTGCTGAAGAAAGGGCAGTGCCTGTTGGTTGCCTCCCATCAAGGCGTCCTGAGCCAGTTCCACCGCAGAAGGATCATGCTGTCCGTTGGGTAGCCAACCTTCCAGGGCACCCAACAGGTCGTGGTTCAACTGGCCTCTGGGATAGGGAAGCGGAGGCTCAAGGCCGTTGAAGCAATCGAGCAGGGGAGTGGCTTGCCGGGTTTCCACCAGGCTCCTGGCTTCGATCTGAAGTGAAGCGGTCGCCCCTTGGAAGCGCACACGCTCGATTGCATCACCACTGGCTGCCAACAGCTCATGGCTGTGAACAGGAACCGGTGAGATCTGCAGGGAATGCTGAATCAGTCGTTGATGGCCCTGGGCCCTGGGCCGCAGACAGAGGCGGTGTTCCCCCAGTTGAACCGGAGCCTCGTATTGATAGTTGAGACGGTGGATCAGCTGAGCGCGCATGACGGGTCTGTGGGGATGGAGCCGAAGTCGGTGGTCGTGAAGTAGCGACGGTGGATGAGTTCATGCAGCTTGTTGAGGTCGCTCTGAAGTTGATCCACGGCCTCATGCAGTCCCCGGTCAATCACTGCATCGATGCGGGTATAGCTCCACTGAGCCAACAACTGGCCGCGTAGGCACTCAAGATCATCCGGGGGGCCTGCATGGGGACCTGGCCGGATGCGCTCCAGTGTGGTGTTGATCTCCTGCAGACAGAAGCGGACCGAGCGGGGAAAAATTGGATCCAGCAGCAAGAATCGTGCCACCGATGCGGGTGTGATCGCCTGCTGAACGCTCTGTCTGTACATCTGATAAGCCCCAGCTGTGCGCAGCAGTGAGATCCACTGCAGTTCATCGAGAACCCCGCCCACCTCCGTTGGCGTTGGCAACAGCAGGAAGTACTTCACATCGAGAATGCGGGAGGTTTTGTCCGCCCGTTCGATCAGCCGCCCCAGCTGGCTAAACAGCCAGGCTTGATCACGGCTGAGGGTCACGTCCGTGATGCCATAGAAGAGCTGGCAACCGCGACGAATGCTGCGTAGCTGCTCCTGATCCGGTTCCTGCCAGAGCGCTTCACCGTCTTGAACATTCCAATAGAGGTCATTGAGCTGCTCCCACATTTCTGTGGTGATTACATCGCGGATTTGGCGAGCGTTTTCACGGGCCTTGGCGATGCAGCTCACGATGCTGTTGGGGTTGTCGCGGTCCAGCAGCAGAAAGCCAACAACATCGTTTGGACTTCCCAGTGGATAGGTTTCGTCGAAGCGTTGGCGGTCTCCATTGGCATCCACGAGGGGAAGCCAAGGCTCAGCGCTGCCCGGGGGGCAGTCCAGAGCCATGGCTTCGCTCACTTCCAGAAATCGGGAGATGTTTTCGGCCCGCTCGATATACCGGTTGATCCAGTACAGCGAATCGGCCACACGGCTCAGCACGGCACCGGCTCCGCACATTCGGCGGTGACTGTGTTGTCGCTGACCACCCAGGTGTCCTTGCAGCCGCCCCCCTGGGAGGAGTTGACCACCAAGGAACCGCGTTTCAGGGCTACACGAGTCAAGCCGCCGGGGCTGACCCAGTCGCTTTTACCCCGGAGCACGTAGGGGCGCAGATCCACATGGCAGGGGTACAGCTCCCCTTCGCTGAGGGATGGAACTGTGGAAAGCTGCAGGGTGGGCTGAGCGATGAAATTGCGCGGATGTGCCTTGATCTTCGCCGCGAAGCTCTCAATCTCCTCAGTGCTGGCATGGGGCCCGATCAACATTCCATAGCCGCCTGCTTCGGCAACAGACTTCACCACCAGTTCGTTGAGATGCTCGAGCACAAAACGGAGGTCGTCGTCCCTTGAACAGAGATAGGTGGGGACGTTGTCAATGATCGGTTCTTCGTTGAGGTAATAACGGATCATTGCCGGCACGTAGGCATAGATCAGCTTGTCGTCGGCGACCCCGCTCCCAGGGGCATTGGCGATGGCTACTCGACCGGAGCGCATGGCATCGATGAGCCCGGGGACACCGAGCATCGAATCACGCCGGAAGACGTTCGGATCGAGGAAATCGTCATCGATGCGCCGGTAGATCACATCCACAGGTTCCCTGCCGGCAGTGCTGCGCATCCAGACGCGTCCGTCCTCACAGATCAGATCGCGGCCTTCCACCAGGGCAATGCCCATTTGCTGGGCCAGATAGCTGTGCTCGAAATAGGCGCTGTTGAACACGCCGGGGGTCAGCAGCACCACCCGTGGAGCATCACTCCAAGGGGCCAGATCCTGCAGCGTGCGCAAAAGATGGGAGGGGTAATCGTCGATCGGCTGCACTGTCCGGCCCGCAAACAGGCTCGGGAACAAGCGCTTCATCACCCGGCGGTTCTCAAGGAAATAGGCCACGCCGGAGGGGCAGCGCAGGTTGTCCTCCAAGACTCTCCAGGTGCCGTCGCCATCGCGGATCAGATCCAGACCGGAGATGTGGCACCAGCGGTTCAGCGGCACGGCGATGTCCTGCATCTGGGGCCGCCAGCCCTGGGAGCTCTCCATGTCCTCGCGGGGAATCACACCATCATTGAGGATCCGTTGGGGTCCATAAACGTCCGCCAGAAACTGATCAATGGCCTCCAGGCGTTGCACCAATCCGCGCTCCAGAACGGACCATTCCTGACGGTGAATGAGTCTTGGCAGTGGATCAAAGGGAAGGATGCGTTCTCCGCCATGAAGCCCTGATCCGTTGAGTCGGAAGGTGGCTCCAAGGCGCCGCAACAGGTTGCTCGCTGATGCATGACTGCGATTCAGTTCCGCTAACCCCATGGCGCCGAGGGAGGACAGCAGTGGCTCTAGATCGGCACGGGGAGCGTACTGTTTACGGCAGAAATATTCGTCGTACCCCTGGGTTGGTCGGTACTCGGTGAACATCGCCTGAGTCATTAACAGATGCATCCAAAAACTCCAGCAGGTCCCTGCGGGTTGTGATTGCTACACATTTCGAGATTGGAGGCATCAAGCCACTGGCAGCCAGTGATTCAGGTAGCCCTGGCGACTTTGTTGTTAGTCGGTGAAAGCATGCGAACTCCGCGATTTGCTTGTCTGAGATCTGCTGAAGGGGAGGATTCGCTTTGGATGACAATCTCTGGGCTGGACTGATCTTTGCCCTCGGTGCTGTGGTGACTCTGGCCACGGTGGCGATGATCATTCAGGGTCATCTGCACTGGCGTGATCGGGGGTCGGCCGATGCCCGCTGAAGCCACACCATTTCTGGCGCCTGGCATCGCCTGGGCCCTGGTTGTGTTGTTTTCCGTGCTGTGGATCGCCCTGGGGATGACCTGGGGCCGCCGCGGTAATGGAGATGCCGACGACTACATGCTGGCGGGCCGCAACATCGGGTTGGCCTTGAGCACAGCCACCTTGATGGCGTCTTGGGTGACGGGCAACACCACACTGTTGGCCCCGGAATTCGGCTACAGAACCGGTCTTTGGGGCATGTTCAGTTATGCCCTGGCCGGTCTGGGGTTGATCCTGTTCGCGCCGCTGGCTTCACGCATCAAGCAGCTGATGCCGAATGGCCGCACCAGTGGTGATTTCATTCGGCTGCGATACGGACGTTTGGCCTGGTGGGTGTTCATGGTGATCACCGCCATTTACACGCTGGGTTTTCTGATGACCCAGGCCATGGGGGCCGGCCTGTTGCTTCAGGCGCTCTCCGGTTTTGATTATCACGTGGGCATGGTGGTGGTGATCGGTGTCGCAACGGTTTACACGCTGTTCGGCGGCATGCGGGCGGTGATTGGAACCGATTTCATCCAATCGCTCCTGATCATGGTGCTGCTGGCGGTGGTGGCGGTGCTGGCGTTTCGTCAGTTCCCGATGCCGGAGGTGCATGCCCTCTTAATCGCTGAGCATCCCGACCGTCTTGATCTCTTACTCCCCGCCGGTCTGTTGATCGCCTGGAATTCAGCCCTGTTCTCGATGGGTGAGGTCTTTCACAACAACATCTGGTGGTCACGCGTGTTCGCCAGCCGGCGCAGTGTGGTGATGACCTCTTTTGTTTTGGGGGGATTGGCCTGGATGAGTGTCCCGCTGGTGACGGGATCGATCGGTTTGGTGGCGTTGGCGCGCGAGCTGCCGCTAGAGCAGGTGAACATGGTGTTCCCGGTGATGGCAGCGGATCTCCTCGGCGCGGGTGGGGCTGCACTGGTGTTTGTGGTGGTCTTTGCCTCACTGACGTCCACCTTGGACTCCCTGTTGGCCTCCACCGCGGATCTGCTGGCTGAAGACGTTTATTTCCGTCTGCTGCGTCCCCAGGCGAGCGATGCTCAGCTCAAGCAGGCGGCACGGCAGATGGTGGTTGGCCTGGCTGTGGTCACCTTGGCCCTGTCTTGGCCGCGGCTGGACTCGCTGGCGACGGTGTTGTTCTTCACCGGTGCGTTGGTGGCTTCCACGGTCTGGCCTGTGGCTTGCGGTCTCTATTGGTCCTCCGCCAATCGTTGGGCTGCGATTGTCGCCATGCTGGCCGGCACTGCTGTGGGTCTGACGGCCTACGTTCTGATTGCTCCCTATTGCGCGGCGGTGTTCTCCGCAGCCGTTTCGGCCGTCGTGATGGCAGTGGGCAGTCGCTGGCAGCCAGAACAGTTTGATTTCAATCGTTTGCAAGAGGAGGGGTGAACGCCATGGCCAACGCGTTGCTGATCACGGTTCTGGTGGACCAACACTGGTTCTCTCTGGTCCTGGTGGGAAGTCAGGTGGCGCTCGTCTGTTCTGTGCTCGCGCTGTTATTGATTTGGTTGATTGAGTGGAGAGGCGGACGTGTCTGGTAAGTGTTCGTTTCGAACATATTTGAGGTGTTTTGTATTAACGCAAACTATTTTTTAACCCTTTTTCTAAAGAACGTCTTTCGAGCTAGACGTCCGCACTCAACTCTTGTTATCGAGAGAAGATGTGATTCACAGCACAAGCACGCGATTTTCTCGTCGGGTGTTGATGCACTTGCTTATGGCAGATCCCGGCACAGCAGTGATTGAGGAGGTATCGGCGCCTCTCCGCTTTCGGCCGATGGGTCCCGATGTGTTCGGTCATGACCAGCCTCAGGAGCTTCTGGCTGCCATCGCTGAAGATGGCGAGCCCTTGTTGGATCTGATCGACCAGCATGTTGTGTCGATGCAGGCCTTCCGACCCGAAACTCTGCTTCAGCTGTTTCGATTGGCCGCGAAATTTGAGAGCAACCCTGACCGTTACTGCCGTCACAACACGCCGCTCACCGGCAAGATCCTGATCAACGCGTTCTACGAGCCCAGCACGCGCACACGCCTCTCTTTCGATAGCGCCTGGCATCGCCTTGGCGGTGATTCGATCAACATCACCGACCGCAGCACCACCGGAATCGCCAAGGGGGAGTCGCTGGAGGATGTGGCGCACATGTTCAACAACTACGGCGACTGTGTGGTGCTGCGCGACAGCAATCCGGATGCTGTTTATGCCATGACTGCGACTCTCCGGATTCCGATCATCAATGCCGGCAATGGCATTGATGAGCATCCGACGCAGGCGATGGCGGATCTCTACACGATTTTCAAGTGGCGTCCCAGCCTGGCTTTATCAGAGGTGTCGCCCGAGGATCGGATCCGCATCGGGGTGATCGGTTTGCCGTCACGGATGCGCACTGTGCGTTCATTGCTGCGGATCCTCAGCAAATTTCCCCAGATCCTTGAGGAGGTGGTGGTGATTCATGCGGCCGGGGTTGAGTCAGAATCGCCCCTGTTTGATCCGGGTCAACTGGAAGAGCTGGAAGCGAGCGGTGTGACCATCCGCTGCAGTTCAGATCTGTCGGCTGAGATTCCCGAGCTGGATGTTGTTTATATCAACGCGATCGCCTGGGTTGGCGACAGCTATGAGGTGCATGGCGGTGGATTTTGTCTCACCCGGGATCTGCCGTTCAAGCCTGAGGCGATCGTCCTGCACCCCCTGGCCCGGGGCCCCGAGCTGAGCACCTGTTTGGATGACACGCCGCACAACTGGTATTTCAGCCAGGCGCGTGGGGCGGTGTTTCTGCGCATGGCACTGCTCACCTGCATGGTGAACCGTGCCGAGCGGGTGATGGATGTGATCTGAGGCGAACTGATGTGCGGAATCGGAGGTGTATTTCTGGCGGACCGTCGTCAGACATTGGATCGTCAGTTGTTGGTCAACATGGCGGCCATTCAGTCCCATCGCGGACCGGATGGTTTCGGTGTGGAATGCATCGACGCTGCCGGGGTCGGCTTCTGCCATGCCCGGTTGTCGATCATTGATCTGAACGAATCGCGGGCAAGGCAGCCGTTCCTCAGCGACGACCGTCAGGTGCTGATGGCGCACAACGGTGAGTTCTACGACTTTCAGCGCATTCGGGCTGACCTCACGGCACAGGGGGTGCGTTTCTGCACCAAGAGTGATTCTGAGATCCTGCTGCGTCTCTATCAACGCCAAGGTCTCGAGTCCACGTTGCCCTTGCTGAGGGGGGAATTCGCCTTCGCTTTGTTTGATGCGGTGGATGACTGTCTTTATCTCGTGAGGGATCGCTTCGGCATCAAGCCCCAGTACTGGACGATGACGCCGGAGGGATTGGTGTTCGGCTCCGAGTTGAAGGTGCTGTTTGCTCACCCGGCCGTGGAGCGACGCTTCACCTCGGAGGGTCTCTTTCATCAATTGATGCAGACCATGGTCCCGGGAACGACCGCCTTTGCCGGGGTGCACCAGGTTCAGCCCGGGCATGTGCTGAAGGTGCAACGCAGGGGTGACCGGCTTGAGGTGTCGGAGTCCACCTATTGGGATGTTGATTTTCCCCGTTTGGATCAGCGGGACAGCACCCTCACCGAGGCCGATCACATTGCCAATGTGCGGGCTGCTCTGCTGGAAGCGGTGGAGATGCGGATGGTGGCGGATGTGCCGGTTGGTTGTTATCTCTCCGGCGGCATCGACAGTTGTTCGATCCTCGGTCTGGCGTCGGCGGTGAGTCAGGGTCCCGTCAAGGCCTTCACGATCGGATTCGATGATGCGCGCTACGACGAAACACCCATTGCTGCCGAGATGGCAGAGGCCACGGGTGCCGAACAGGACGTGATGCGTCTGTCGGGTCGTGAGTTGTACGGCCACATGGAACAGACGCTCTGGCACACCGAGCGCACGATCTACAACACCTTGGCTGTGGCCAAATATCTGATGAGTCGCCACGTCAACAACGTCGATTACAAGGTCGTGATGACCGGGGAAGGGTCAGATGAGCTGTTCGGTGGCTACCCCGCCTTCCGGCGCGACATGTTCCTCCATGGTTTGGATGATCTGCCGCAAAGCGACCGCCAGGACTGGGAATCTCTGCTTCAAACCAACAATTCCCTAGTGCAGGGAGCGATGTTGGCGGCTGATCAGGTGGATGATCCCGACCTTGATGCCGTGGTGGGTTTCACCCCCAGTTGTCTGCAGCCCTGGCTGGCCTGCGCGCCGCTTGTGCCGGATCTGCTGGCTGAAGAGCACCGCCAGGCGTTAGCGGAGTATTCGCCGGGTAAGGCCATTGCTGAGCAGTTGAATCCGCAGCAACTCGAGGGCCGCCATGCCCTCGACAAGGCTCAGTACGTCTGGATCAAAACAATGTTGGAAGGCCAGATTCTCACCTGGGGAGGTGATCGCGTCGACATGGCCAATTCCATGGAGGCTCGGCCGGCTTTCCTTGATCACCACCTCGCGGCCGCTGCGGTGCAGGTGCCTCCGGAGCTACGGATCAAGGGCAAAACCGAGAAATACGTGCTTCGGGAGGCGATGGCTGGCTTGCTGCCGGAGGTGCTCTACAAGCGTGAGAAATTTGCCTTCATGGCGCCCCCGGCCCACACCGAGCCTGAGAAGTGGGCGCAGATGAAGCAATTGGCCGATGACTACCTGAGTGATGAAGCGATTGATGCGGCTGGGTTGTTGAGCAAAGAGGGGGTACGTGCCTTGTTTGCGCGCCACGACGACCCCGCCACCACCGACGCCGAGAGGGTTCAGATGGACGCTGTGATCAACCACCTCTTGGGTGTTCAGATGCTGCATCGGATGTTTGTGGCGGCCGATGTGCCAGCGCAGGCTCGCGAGCAGGCTGATCACCTCGGTTGGCGGGTATTGATGCCCGTTTGAATTCTTTGATGAGGGTTAAAACGTCGCATTGACGACAAGCTCAATTGGGTTCCAAAGCGAAAGTGGCGATTGGTTTGAACTGAAGGTCACGATCCTTGCCCGAGCTGTTGATCCATCGCTCACAAATCGCTCCAGCTGGAGCCGATCGGGAGCGGTTAGGTGTTCAGCCTCGGCGCGACAGATTGATCGATTCGCTCGAGTCCATGGCGGCCATTGGCCTTCAAGCCGATGGGAGCATTTGCCGCCGCGGCTTTAGTGCTGCCGACGTGCAAGGTCGGGACCAACTCGCGTGCTGGATGCAAGAGGCCGGAATGCAGGTGCGTGTGGATGCCGCTGGCAATTTGATTGGCCGGCTCGAGGGGCAAGACCCCTCGTTGCCGGTGCTGATGACGGGGTCGCACTTGGATACCGTCCCAACAGGTGGTCGTTTTGATGGTGTCCTTGGCGTCTTGGCGGGCCTGGAATGCGTCCGTGCCCTGAGCGATGCGGGGCAGCGTCTACGACACCCCCTCGAGGTCGTGGCTTTCGCTGATGAAGAGTCAACGATGGTCGGCTGTAAGGGCATGGCTGGCACGGCATCGATGGACCCATCGGCTTACGCCACCAGCAATGGGGATCCGATTGACATCAACCTGGAGCGAATCGGTGGTCACTGGCCATCCCTGCCCTCGGCGGCGCGATCTGATTTAGCTGTTGCAGCCTTTCTTGAACTGCATGTTGAGCAAGGTGCTGTACTCGAGCAGCGGCGCGATGCCATTGGCATTGTTGAGGGCATCGTCGGGCAGAGACGTTTCAGCATTCATGTGAAGGGTCAGGCCAACCATGCCGGCACAACGCCGATGGGACTCCGTCAGGACGCCCTCGCCGCTGCCTCCCGGATTGTGCTGGCGGTGGAAGAGATGGCGCGGTGTCATCCCGGTGATCCTGTGGCGACGGTGGGACGTCTGGAGGTTTGGCCCAATGCCGCCAACGTTGTTCCAGGCTCCGTGTCGATGACGGTGGACATTCGTGATCTGGATCCCGCTGTTCTGGACCAATTGGTGTCCTGCTTGCAGGACGCGCTTGAATCCATTGGCTTGCAAACCGGCTGTGCAATCCAGTTGGAGCCGCAGTTTCAGGTGGCGCCCACTCCCGCTGACGCGCTGGTGATGGCCACGATTGAATCAGTGGCTGAAGATTTGGGGTTGAGCCTGAGTCGGCTTCCGAGCCGTGCCAGCCATGACGCCCAAGAGATTGGGCGGCGTTGGCCCATGGGAATGATCTTTGTGCCCAGCCGCGAAGGTTTGAGCCATTCAGCAGCTGAATTCACCAGTGATAGTCAGTGTCTTGCAGGAACCGTCGTTCTTTTGCACACCCTTGAACGATTGGATCGTGTGCTCTCATGACGTTCTCGATCGTTGCCCGTGATCCCAGCAATGGTCGTTTCGGAGTTGCCGTTGCCACTTGTCATCTCGCAGTGGGCTCCACGGTTCCCCATATCCGCTCTGGAGTGGGCGCTGTTGCGACACAAGCCCACACCAATCCCTATCTAGGGATCTGCGGCCTGGAACGGCTCGAACAGAGTGCTGACGCGGATGTGGTGCTGGCCAGCCTGCTCGCTGAAGACCCACTCCGCGTACGCCGCCAGTTCCATCTGATCGATGCGCAAGGTCGTACCGCTTGCTGGACAGGGGACAGCTGTGAACCTTGGGCAGGTCATCGCCACCAAATGAACCTCTCCGTGGCTGGCAACTATCTCGTGGGTGAGGCGGTTCTCATTGCCATGGAACAGGCTTTTCTGGCGAGCGATCCATGTTGGAAGCTGGGCCGCCGCCTGATGACGGCCCTGATGGCAGGTGAAGCTGCTGGAGGGGACGGCCGCTCCCCATTTTCGACTTCAGCAGCACTGCAAATCAGTGGAGAAGCAGCATTCCCACTGTTGGATCTAAGGGTTGATTTTCGTGATTCAGCAGTTATCGAACTGATGAATGTGTATGAGCGGAGCCAGGAACTCTGGGCCCAGCAATGGCGGGATTCGTTTGCCGATTTGCCGCAACTAAATCGTCTGGTTGCTTAATCAGGCACTCAGCGTGAATGAATGGATGTGGTCCATTCCAGAGTGACTCCAGCAACTCTCGCATCGTGTGCAAGCTGATGCATGCATTCGGTTGCGAAGGCAGCTTGGCCAGCAATCAAGATGTCCCACTCTTTTTTTGGGAAATGGCACTGAAGCCAGAAAACGCCATGGATGCTGGCAGGCTGGAGTTGAACGAAGTTTGACTCCAGTGTTTGTGCGATCAGATCCATGTTGTGTGTGCAACATCTTTCCATTACGCCCTAGATTTAATCGCCAAGTTGTTTTATTTGTTACCGAGTTGCAAATCACTTGACGGGTGAGGTCAATCTTGCAATCAGTAAGATGAACTGTATTTCGTGGCTGTTTGCTGCTCCTGTGGACCAGCTTAGGGGCGATAGCGATCATTCAGTGGGGATCATAATTGTTATCCGAAGCAAACTTAGTTCAACGTCCCATGGTCTGGCTTGTACTGCGCCTCGCATGAAGAGAAAGGGACGCTTATGGCTAAAATTGCAAGATGTGTTTGCGCCTAAGCCTGTGTTCCCGGCCATTTGTATTGATGCAAATTCATAGCTTCAGTTGTTGATGGTTCCTTTTCAATTGGAATGAGTTTCAGCGACCGTTGTTGACAGTTGCCGGGCGATGTGAAAAAAGTGTTGGCCATTTCAGGCCCTTCGTGGTCAACGTGCTGGATGACCAGCAGGGTGGAGCTCAAAGCAGCAGGTAACGCTGGGCGAGGGGCAGCACCTCGGCGGGTTCGCAGGTGAGCAGTTCACCGTCGGCGAACACCTCATAGGTCTGCGGGTCCACGCTCACCTTGGGCAGCGCTGCATTCAGCTTGAGGGCGCTTTTGCCCACGCTGCGGGTGTCCTTCACCGCCATGCAGGTCCGCTCTAGCCCCAGTTGGCTCTGGATGTCGGCGTCCATGGCTGCTTCGCTTACAAAGGTGAGGCAGCTGGGGGCCAGGGCCTTACCGAACGCTCCGAACATTGGCCGGCCGTGGACGGGGCTGGGGGTGGGAATTGAGGCGTTGGCATCGCCCATCTGGGCCCAGACGATCGAACCGCCCTTCACCACCAGTTCCGGGCGAATGCCGAAGAAGCCTGGCTTCCACAGCACGAGATCGGCGAGCTTGCCGGTTTCGATCGAGCCCACCTCCGTGCTGATGCCGTGGGCCAACGCCGGGTTGATCGTCACCTTGGCGATGTAGCGCTTGAGGCGATGGTTGTCGTTGCGAGCGGAGTCTTCCGGCAATGCACCGCGTTGCACCTTCATTTTGTGGGCGGTCTGAAAGGTGCGGGTGATCACCTCGCCCACGCGGCCCATGGCCTGGGAGTCGCTGGCGATGATCGAGAAGGCGCCCAGGTCGTGCAGGATGTCTTCGGCGGCGATCGTTTCGCGTCGGATCCGTGATTCGGCGAAGGCCACGTCTTCCGGGATTTTGGGATCCAGGTGGTGGCACACCATCAGCATGTCGAGGTGTTCCTCGAGCGTGTTGCGGGTGTATGGCCGGGTGGGGTTGGTGCTGCTCGGCAGCACGTTGGCTTCGCCGCAGATCTTGATGATGTCCGGGGCGTGACCCCCACCGGCACCTTCGGTGTGGAAGGTGTGGATGGTGCGTCCCTTGATGGCGGCGATCGTGTCTTCCACGAAGCCGGCTTCGTTGAGGGTGTCGGTGTGGATGCACACCTGCACATCCATGCGGTCAGCCACCGACAGGCAGGCATCGATCGTGGCCGGCGTGGTGCCCCAGTCTTCATGCAGCTTTAGGCCGCAGGCTCCTGCGCGCACCTGTTCTTCCAGGGCTTCCGGGGTGCTGGCATTGCCCTTGCCAAAGAAGCCCAGATTCACCGGCAGGCCTTCAGCGGCCTGGAGCATCCGACCGATGTGGAAGGCGCCGGGGGTGCAGGTGGTGGCGTTGGTGCCGGTGGCTGGTCCGGTGCCGCCTCCCATCAGGGTGGTGACGCCACTGGCCAGGGCCGTTTCGATCTGCTGGGGGCAGATGAAGTGGATGTGGGTGTCGATGCCACCGGCCGTGAGGATGTGACCTTCCCCGGCGATGGCTTCGGTGCCTGGACCCACCACGATCGTCACCCCTTCCTGGGTGTCGGGGTTGCCGGCTTTGCCGATGCCCACGATCCGGCCGTCTTTCAGGCCCACATCGGCTTTGACGATGCCCCACCAGTCGAGGATCAGGGCATTGGTGATCACCGTGTCGACGGCGCCCTCGGCTCGAGGGGTCTGGGACTGGCCCATGCCATCGCGGATCACCTTGCCGCCGCCGAACTTCACCTCATCGCCGTAGACGGTGTAATCCTTTTCGACTTCGAGGATCAGCTCGGTGTCGGCCAGGCGAACCCGGTCGCCGGTGGTGGGTCCGTAGGTCTCGGCGTAGGCCTGGCGGGAGATGCGGTAGGGCATGGGTCAGGCGTCGAGGGGTCCGTTGATCTGGCCGTTGAAACCGATCACCCGACGATTGCCGGCGAAGGGAATCAGGTTCACGTCGCGGCTGTCACCGGGTTCGAAGCGGATGGCGGTGCCGGCGGGGATATCGAGCCGCTGACCGCGCGCGGCGGTGCGGTCGAACCGCAGGGCAGCGTTGGCTTCTGCAAAGTGGAAGTGGGACCCCACTTGCACGGGGCGGTCGCCGCTATTGGAGACGCTCACCGTGGTGACGGGGCGGCCAGCGTTAAGTTCGATGTCGCCGGGTTCGGGCAACAGTTCACCGGGAATCAGCGGGGCCATGGCAAGGATGCAGGGTGGTGGGTCAGCGAATTGGGTCGTGCAGGGTCACGAGCTTGGTGCCATCGGGAAACACCGCTTCGATCTGCACCTCGTGAACCAGTTCGGGAATGCCGTCCATGACTTGCTCGCGGCTCAGCCAGGTCGTGCCCTCCTGCATCAGCTCTGCAACGTTCTTTCCGTCGCGGGCACCCTCCAGCACAAGGAAGCTCAGCCAAGCCACCGCTTCGGGGTGGTTGAGCCTGAGGCCACGCTTGAGTCGCCGTTCGGCCAGTAATGCCGCGGTAACAATCAGGAGCTTGTCTTTTTCCTGGGGACTGAGATGCATGGACTGGCTCGGTCGTTCTCAGTGTGTCCCTACCGCGGGCCAAGCAGTGTTCGCTATGAACGATGACGTCGGCAAAGGCTGTTCCTGCAAAGGCCAGACCCTTGGGATCTGTGGACTGCTCAAGGCGCGCAGGGCGCGGGTGCGAGCCCAGATGCGGCTGAACCAGAAGCGGGCATCGCGGCTGGACGGACCGGCATAACGGGCCACCAGGCCCTGATCCAAGCTGCTGCAGCGCAGCGTGCCTTCAAGGCCTGCGCGATCGCTGCGGACCAGCTCCAGCAGTTGCGTCAGAGCATCGCCGCTCAAGGGCATCGGTGCAGCCCACACCAGCGATCCGAACACTGGCTGTTTGTTCAGTCCGTGCTGGTCGTTGAGGGCGTCGCCCCCCAAGTCCAACCGGTCCACGATTTCCCAGCGATCGGCTTGATGAGGTTTATCACTGCGTCGGCAGATGCTCAGGGCTGAGCGCCAGCGACCCTGCTGCAGGGTTTCTCCAGCGGCGGTGCGGCCCAGCCGCACGATTTCTGCACTGAGAAAGGAGGCGTCAGCTGGTAGTTGCACCGTCAGATGCTGCTCATAGAGGGCATTCGCATAAAGCACCAGCTCCTGGGGTAGCCATTCCAGATCGCTGCTCTTCGCCAGTTTGCAGTGCACCTGTTGACGGGCCCATTGGCCTTCGGGGTAGAGGCGGCTGCGACCGATGGACCCGTAGACCTTCTGCGCGGCGACGCTGGTGATCAGGCCGCGACTGTTTGTTTTCAGGTCCAGGGCAATGCTGAGTTGGTCGCCACCCACCAGTCCTCCAGCTGTATGCAGGATTGGCAGCTCACAGCGGCCGTCTTTGCCCTGTTCAGCCCGCAGAAGCTTGAACGGGGCGCTGCAGCCCCCTTGGTGAACTGTGCCTGCGTCGCCGCGTTCGGTCTGCCGGTGTTCAAACCGCAGCTCGCAGCGGCCATGCCAGGGATCGAGGCGTTGCATTCCCCCACGCTCGGCGCTTGAGCTGCGATGACCTGTAGCAATCAACACCAAATCAACGCAGACGGCTGGGCAGGCTCAGGGTGAACGCGGAGAAGCCTTGGACGACAACGCGATGAGTGACAACGCGAGCGATCACAAACCGATCGTGTTGGAGCATCGCCAAGTGGGTGAGGCCGTTGGAGATCTTCCGCCCGACCGCCGCCTGCAATTGCCGCTCACGGCCGAAGATCGCACGGTGCTCCGTGGTCGCCGCCGTAGCCATTGTGGACGTTCTCTTTTGCTTCAGTTGCCGCGGGAGGGCGCCCTTCAGCCCGGTGATCGCTTGTTCGATCAATCCCGGAGTTGGGAGGTGGTGGTGATTGCGGCGCCGGAGCCGTTATTGCGGGTGCAGGCGGATTCAGTCTTGGAGCTCCTGCAGGCGGCGTATCACCTTGGCAACCGCCATGTGGCCCTCGAGCTTCACGACGGGGACTTGTTGTTGCTGGCGGATTCAGTGCTGGAGGCGATGTTGCGCAGCCGTGGCTTGCATGTGAGTGCCTGTGAGCGTCCGTTTGTTCCGGAGGGAGGCGCTTATGGGGGTGGTCACAGCCATGCCCACAGCCACAGCCATGCCCACAGCCATGAAACGCCATGACCTCCCTGGCGTTGCTCCAGTTGGTGAGCCCGGCTTTGCCGGTGGGAGCGTTCAGTTACTCGGAGGGGTTGGAAGTCTTGATCCAGGCCGGAGCGCTGAAGAGTGAGGCTGGTCTCGAGCAATGGTTGAGCGCCGAGCTGGAGCGAGGATCCCTGCGGTTGGAGGCTGCCGCCCTCGCCACCCTGATGGCTGACCTGGACCGATGGGTGAACGGCGCTGATCAGTCGGCCCGACTTCGTTTGCTGGATCTGGATGGTTGGCTGCTGGCCACACGTGAAGCTGCGGAAGTGCGAGCTCAACAACGTCAGATGGGGGGGTCTCTACTGCAGCTGTTGGCTGACATGGGCCATCCACTGACAGAACCACTCCCCCTGGCTTGGCCGGCGGCATGGGCTTGGGCGGCACTGTCGTTGGGGGTGTCGGAGGCTGACACGGTGGAGGGCTACCTCTACAGCTGGGTCGCCAATCAGCTCAGTGCGGCCGTGCGCCTGTTGCCTTTGGGTCCGACCAGGGCTCAGGTGCTTCAGCACCGTCTGTTGCCACGGATCGCAGCTGAGGCCCAAGAGCTCCTCGCTGCTGATCCACGAACCTTATGGTCAGCGGGTGTGGGGGCATCGCTGGCGCAGCTGTCCCATGCTGAGTTGTATTCCCGTTTATTCCGAAGCTGATGGGGAGCAAGTTACGTCTGGGTGTGGCTGGGCCGGTGGGGTCCGGCAAAACCGCTCTTGTGGAGGCGCTTTGCCGGCGACTGCGGGATCAACTGCAGTTGGCGGTGGTCACCAATGACATCTACACCCAGGAAGATGCTCAATTCTTGACGCACGCCGGAGCTTTGGAGCCGTCAAGGATCCGCGGCGTAGAGACCGGTGGCTGTCCGCACACGGCCATACGGGAGGACTGTTCCATCAACAGGGCGGCGGTGGCGGAGTTGGAAGCTCAGTTCCCAGGTCTGGATCTGGTGTTGGTTGAGAGCGGCGGCGACAATCTGGCGGCCAGCTTCAGTCCGGAGCTGGTTGATCTCTGTCTTTATGTGATTGACGTGGCCGCAGGCGACAAGATCCCGCGCAAGGGCGGCCCCGGGATCACGCGGTCGGATTTGCTGGTGATCAACAAGATTGACCTGGCGCCTCTGGTGGGAGCTGACCTGGCCGTGATGGAGCGCGACACCCTGCGCATGCGCGGCGATCGCCCCTGGTGCTTTACCAATCTGCACAGCGGTGAGGGGCTGGATTCGGTGGTGGCGTTTGTGTTGCGACAACTACCAAATGTTGAGTCGATTTCCTCGTCTTGAGGGCTGATTGGTCTGTCTGGTAGCCAGTGCTACCGGTCAAGGTTCGCCTCGCTGGGAGTGTCGTTGCGCTAACGCACCAGTCAGCACTCTTAATTCACCATGTCTCAACCGTTGTCAAAACGCATTTTGATCAGCCTGGCGGCGGCCTCTCTTGGCTTGACAGTCACGGCTTGTGGTGGTGGTGATCAAGCCTCCAGCGTCGAGTACGACGACACCGTGAAGGTTGGCATTCTTCATTCCCTCACGGGCACGATGGCTATTTCCGAGTCCACCCTTGTGGATACCGAGAAAATGGCCATTGATGAGATCAACGCTGCAGGTGGCGTTGAGGTCGATGGTAAAAAGTACAAAATCGAGTACATCGTTGAAGACGGTGCTTCTGATTGGCCCACCTTTGCCGAAAAGTCCAAAAAACTGATCGACCAGGACAAGGTGCCTGTGGTTTTCGGCGGTTGGACTTCGGCCAGCCGGAAGGCCATGCTTCCCGTTTACGAATCGAAGGACGCCTTCCTTTACTACCCAATTCAGTATGAGGGCCAGGAGTGTTCCAAAAATATTTTTTATACTGGTGCAACTCCGAACCAGCAGTCGGAGCCTGCGACGTTCTTTATGTACAAGAACTCGCCCGCCGCTGGTAAGCCCTTCTTCCTTGTGGGTTCGGATTACGTCTTCCCCCGTACTTCTAACACCATCACCAAAGAGCAACTTAAGTCGCTCGGCGGCGAAGTGGTCGGTGAGGACTACCTGCCCCTGGGCAACACCGAGGTGGCTCCGATCATCGCCAAGATCAAGGAGGCCCTGCCTGATGGTGGTGTGATCATCAACACCCTCAACGGTGACCAGAACGTCGCCTTCTTCAAGCAGATCCAGGACGCTGGCATCACCCCTGCCAATGGCTACTACGTGATGAGCTACTCCATCGCGGAGGAAGAGATCAGCACGATTGGACCTGAGTTCCTGGAGGGCCATTACGGTGCTTGGAACTACATGATGTCCATCGATACTCCTGCTTCCAAGAAGTTCGCTGCTGACTTCAAGGCCAAGTACGGTGACGATCGTGTGGTGGCTGACCCGCAGGAGTCCGCTTACAACATGGTTTATCTATGGAAGAAAGCTGTCGAGAAGGCCGGAACCTTTGACGACGACAAAGTCCGTGAGGCTCTGGTCGGAATCAAGTTCGATGCTCCCCAGGGACCGATCGAAGTTCGCCCGAACCACCACATCTCCCAGATTGTGCGCATCGGCGAGATCACTTCGGATGGTCAGTTCAAAATCATCGAGGAATCGGATTCTCCGATCGACCCTCAAACTTGGAACCAGTTCGAGCCCACTTCCAAAGGATTTGCTTGCGACTGGACCGATCCCAGCAAAGGTGAAAAATACAAGCTCTGATGGCTCATTGAGTTCCTAAAGGCTGAATGCTTACTGGAGGAGTCCCTGCTGGGATTCCTCCTTATCTGTTGCTCTAATCGCTTAGTTATCAATTTTCGTGCAACTGCTATTTGAGAGCCTGTTCAACGGTGTGGCCATCGGCTCTGTGCTCCTGGTGGCTGCCCTCGGATTGGCGATCGTTTTTGGTCTGATGGGTGTGATCAATCTCGCGCATGGCGAGCTGATCATGCTTGGGGCTTACACCACTTATGTGGTTCAGCTGATCTTCAAGCTGCCTGTATTTCAGCCCATTTATGACACCTACGTTCTGGTGGCGATTCCGCTGGCCTTCATCACAAGTGGCGTGGTGGGCATCCTTTTGGAACGCACCGTGATTCGCCGCCTCTACGGCAATCCCCTCGAAACACTGTTGGCCACCTGGGGCGTCAGCTTGATCTTGCAGCAGTTCGTGCGCAGTGTGCCACTGGCTCAGGCAGCTGGTGCGGTGCTTGCTCTTGTGCTTGGTTTTTCGTTGCCCTTGTTGCTTCCCAAGGCTCTGTTGCAAGGCTCCCGAGCTCGTTGGATGCGCGCTGGCAGCTGGGGTGTTTCGGCTCTTGTTGGCGTGGTGTTTGCCAATGGATTGGCTTCTCAGGTCAGTCGGATCGCGCGTGCCACTTCCCGCAATGTGGATGTAACGGCACCCAAATGGATGCGCGGCGGGCTGGAGTTCGCCGATCTGACCTTCCCCGTGCCTCGTCTGGTGATCATCGTGATCACGGTGGTGGCCGTGGTCGGCGTGACCTGGTTCCTCAACCGCAGCGTCTGGGGCATGCGCATTCGTGCCGTGACTCAGAACCGAGAGATGAGTGATTGCCTTGGTATTCCCACCGACACCGTCGACGTGCTCACCTTCGGAATCGGTTCGGGGTTGGCTGGCGTTGCTGGTGTGGCGGTGTCATTACTCGGTTCAGTCGGCCCGAATGTGGGGACCTCCTACATCGTGGGCTGCTTCATGGTCGTGGTGCTTGGCGGTGTAGGCAATCTGCTTGGCACGGTGATCGCCTCATTCGTCATCGGCTTGCTGACCGATCTCATTGGTGCAGGGCGGTTGCTTTCGATCTGGCCTGGTATGCCCGCTCCCCTGGAGGGAGTGGTGAAATTCTTCGCCACCACAAGCATGGCCCAGGTGATGGTCTTCGCTCTGATTGTGGTCTTCTTGCAGTTCCGTCCAGCGGGTCTGTTCCCGCAGAAGGGACGCATGGTGGAGGCCTGACGTCATGATCCAAGCCTTTCAAGGCCGTCGCTGGCCAATCGTTCTCGTCTGGGTGCTGATCGTGGCCGTGGTGGTGGCCGCACCAGCGGTGCTTCCTGTGTTTCGGCTCAACCTGTTAGGTCGTTTCCTTTCCCTGGCGATCGTGGCCCTCGGTATTGATTTGATCTGGGGTTTTACCGGATTGCTCAGCCTCGGTCAGGGCATCTTTTTCGCTCTTGGTGGCTATGGGGCGGCGATGTATCTCCAGCTCAATAGTTCTGCCAGCCATCCCAACGGCATCCCCGAGTTCTTCAGTCTTTACGGCGTGGATCGGCTGCCCTTTTTCTGGGAACCCTTCCACAATCCTCTGTTCACGGTGATTGCCATCTGGCTGGTGCCGGCTTTGTTGGCTGCGCTGCTCGGCAACATGGTCTTCCGCAACCGCATCAAGGGTGTCTACTTCTCGATCCTCACCCAAGCGGCTTTGCTGGTGTTTTTCAATTTTTTCAATGGCCAGCAGAAGCTGATTAACGGAACCAACGGTCTTAAAACCGATGTGACCAAGCTGTTCGGCCAGATGGTTGGATCTCCAGAGATGCAGCGGTGGTTCTTTTGGATCACTGCTGTGATCGTGATCTTGGCCTGGCTGTTTGTGCGCTGGTTGGTACGTGGTCGTTTCGGCGATGTGTTGATCGCGATCCGTGATGACGAGCCGCGGCTTCGCTTCACCGGCTACAACCCCACCCTGTTCAAGACGATTGTGTTTGCGATTGCCGGGGGTCTTGCGGGTATCGGCGGTGCCCTCTTCACGGTGCAGTCGGGGATCGTTTCGCCCCAGTACATGGCGGTGCCCTTTTCGATCGAAATGGTGATCTGGGTCGCAGTAGGAGGTCGCGGCACGCTGGTCGGTGCCATTCTCGGCGCCGTCTCGATCATGTATGCCAAGAGTCTGGTGAGCGAGGCGATGCCTCAGAGCTGGCTGTTTATTCAGGGTGGACTATTCATTTTGGTGGTCACGGCACTGCCGGAAGGCGTCATCGGCTGGTTCCGCACGGACGGCCCTCGCAACCTGCTGTCTCGCCTGGGTTTGGGTCGTCGAATTTCCACCTATCCCCAATTGGAAATCGACGGTCAAGAGGAGGTGCAGCCATGAGTGCTCCCCTTTTGGAGTTACGCAAGATCACAGTCAGCTTTGACGGCTTTTTAGCCCTACGCGATCTCAATCTCAGTCTCCAGCCTGGTGAACTGAGGGCGGTGATTGGTCCCAATGGTGCTGGCAAAACCACCTTTTTGGATGTGATCTCCGGAAAGACGTCCCCTACCGACGGCGAGGTGGTGTTTCAGGGTCGCTCACTTCTGGGTACTCAGGAACACCGCATCGCCCGGCTCGGCATCGGTCGCAAATTTCAGAGTCCGCGTGTGTTCGAGAAGTTGAGTGTGGAAGAGAACTTGGCGCTGGCTGTTAGTCAGCCGAAACAGCCTTGGTCTCTGTTATTTGGTGGCTTGAATGCCACACAGCGCGATCAGGTGCATCATTTGATGGACATCGTGAATTTACAAAACCGGGCTCACTGGATGGCGGGAGCTCTCTCCCATGGTCAGAAACAGTGGCTGGAGATTGCGATGTTGGTGGGTCAGGATCCTGACCTTCTTCTCGTTGATGAGCCGGTGGCAGGACTCACCGATGAGGAGACGGATCTCACCGCTGATTTGCTCAAGTCGTTGGCGGGAGATCACACCGTGCTGGTGATTGAGCACGACATGGAGTTCATCCGACGCTTGGAGAGCCAAGTGACGGTGTTGCACCAGGGTCATGTGCTCTGTGAGGGAACGATGGATCAGGTGCAGGTTGATCCGCGTGTGATTGAGGTGTATCTCGGAACCACGGAGGAGCAGAACGGATGACGGAACTTCTGGAAATCCGCGGATTGAATACCTATTACGGCGAGAGCCATATCCTTCGGGACGTGGACCTCACCGTGAAATCTGGTGAGATGGTTTGTCTGATCGGCCGTAACGGTGTGGGTAAGACCACGCTGCTCAAGTCGTTGATCGGTCTGTTGCGACCGCGTCGCGGAGAGATTGTCTTCAACGGTGATGGGCTCGACCGTCAGGCTCCTTATCAAAGGGCAAGGGCTGGGGTTGGCTATGTGCCCCAGGGGCGAGAAATCATTCCACAGCTGACCGTTGAGGACAACCTGATGCTGGGAATGGAAGCGCTCCCAGGTGGGCTCGGACGCCACCGGCGTATCGATCCGTTTGTGTTTGAGCTCTTCCCCATCTTGAGGGAGTTTCTGCCTCGCAAGGGTGGTGACCTCAGCGGTGGCCAGCAGCAGCAGTTGGCCATTGCCCGGGCACTGCTTGGCAAGCCCAAATTGCTGCTGCTCGATGAACCTACTGAGGGCATTCAGCCCAACATCGTGCAGGACATTGAAGCTGCTGTACGTCGCATCATTGCCGAGACCGGCATTGGTGTTCTGCTGGTGGAGCAGCACCTTCATTTTGTTCGGCAAGCCGATCGCTATTACGCAATGCAGCGTGGGGGGATTGTGGCCAGTGGTCTAACCAGTGAATTAAGTCAGTCGGTTGTCGATCAATTTCTCAGTGTGTAATCCGCTCTCATTCGATCGTTCAGCATGCCCAGAGAGATGTGATGGGTGACTCATCGGCTGATTTTTTGTTGAATGCGTAATCAGATACATCGGCGCGAATGTGAAGCATTTGTCCTTGCGTCGACATCTGCCAGATCTCCAGTCTGCTGTTGAGCGGTGCCTCAAACCAGTACAACTCCTTTGGCATTACAACCTTTTCTCGATAGAACTGATTCTCTCCAATGCACTTGAGAATGACCATTCGGTCGGTGTCATTGTTGTACATGCATTCGATCATGGTTATCAAGAGATTGAGGGCAAGCATCGTGTTTTTGAGCCAGGAAAAGTGTTGGCTTGGTCACCGAATGCCAGCTGCTTAAGGTTTTCTTTATCTGCTGCAGATCTGTTTAGGCCGCAGTGCTCGAGGCTGAGCGGCGTTCAGCAGGGGATGGCGCGGTGGGGCAGTTGGGTCGTCGTGGCCGCCTTGCTCCCGTACTGCGCAGGGTGGGACTTCGGTCGGCGCGTCCTGCTAAGGCGAGCTCGGAGGCAAACGATGGATTGCAGCTATGAAGCCTCGACCAGCTCGGCAGTTGATGGGCGATCGGTGATGCCATCAATGAGGTGAGGCCAGGTCTCAGAAGTTCGGAGAAGCGATGCACCGCTAGCTCTTCGCCATGCCGGTCGTAGGGCAACCGATTGATCGCTGAGTCGAGTCCGAACTGACGCACCCTGTCTTCGCCAACCCGTCGGTACAGCACCTCCAAGGTCGGCAGTTGATCCATGGACACCACGCATCCCTCGTGCTCCATCAGGCTGCGCAACACCGTGCAGAAGATTTCGCTGGCCATGCGCTGCAGTCCCTCATTGGGCCGCTGGCCCAAGCTCTTGTGCTTGTGATCGAACAGACCAAGGTCCACCTGGGCGATGCGGCTGGGTGCAACATGCCGATACACCTCCGAGAGCAGGCCCATTTCCAAGCCCCAGTCCGATGGGATGCGCAGATTCATCGCCAAATCCCTCGTAAAGGCGAATTCTCCTGCCAATGGGTAGCGAAACGTCTGCAGATAACGCAGATAGGGCAGTGGACCGAAAATCTGCTCAAGGCTCGTCAGCAGAGGCCCAACAAATAAGCGGGTGGCCCGGCCCTGGAGGGCTTGGGTTTCCAAAGAGAGCCTGCTGTAGAACGCTTTGACGTAAGCCATCCCGTGGGATGGGTCGAGCAGGGGTCGGAGCATCCGTTCCGGATAGCCGGAACCGAAGGTGCGGATGTCGGCGTCGAAGAGGCCGATCACTTCCGCGTGCTGACAGGCAACGCCCAGGCCTTGCCAAACCGCCCAGCCCTTGCCGGGTGGACCAGTGAGGTCGAGTCCGTGCTGCTCCATCGACGCGAGGATGTCGTTCACGGCCGGACCGTTGGTCCAGTGCACATGCACGGGGAAGGGCATGTCCGCGAAGAATGCCTCAGCAGCTTTGACATCGGCTGCCCTGTCCGCGGACAGGGCGATGACCAGGTTGGACAGACCCGTGAGTGAGGAGAGCGTGTCGCGAATCAGGCGCAGGGCGGGTCGACTGAATTCCTCCATCAGGCAGGGGATTAGCAGAGCGGTTGGTCTCTGCTTGAGCTCCTTGTTGAAGGCAATGGCGTTGAGATTGCCCAGGCTGTAGTCGTGAACCGTGGCGATCAGGCTCTGCTGAAAATCCATGCGGTGTTCGATGCAACAACGGAAAGAAGGCGGCTGCTCCATACCTGAGTGAGGTTCAGGTGAAACGGAGTGCAGTTTCAAAGCGAGCGAGCGCTGGGAAATCTGCTGAGGAGCCTTTACTCAGGTCATCCTTCCGGGGATCTCGAGGCGTTGTCGTCGCAATTGCTGCAGATTCTCGGCTCCGCATCGGGGAATGCTGAAATCCGCACCAAAGGCAATCCCTGGAGTGTCGAGGATGTGGTGCTGATTACCTACGCCGACACAGTCGTTGAGGGCGATCAGCCGGCCTTGGTGAGCCTTCGCACCTTTTTGAACAGCCATCTCTCAGAGTTCGCGGCGGTTCTCCATGTGTTGCCGTTCCTGGAGGCCTCGAGCGATGGCGGATTCGCGGTGGCCAGTCACGAACGTCTGGAGGAACGTCATGGTGATTGGTGCGATCTAGCTGATCTTGCCCAGGGGCGCAGGTTGATGGCTGATCTGGTCTTGAACCATGTGTCGGCCTCCCATCCCTGGGTGCGCCAGTTCTTGCGCGATCAAGAGCCGGGTCGGTTCTGCGTGTTGGAAGCGGGTCCTGATCCCTGTTGGGACAACGTGGTGCGTCCCCGCAGTTCCGCCCTGTTCACCAAGCTTCAGGGTCCCATCAGCATGCGTCAGGTTTGGACCACGTTTGGGCCCGACCAGGTGGATGTGGATTGGCGCCACCCCGAGGTGCTGCTCGGCTTCACCCGGCTGCTCGCCCGCATGGTGGCCCATGGGGTGGGCTGGATCCGTCTGGATGCGGTGGGGTTCGTCTGGAAGGAACCCAACACCACCTGCATTCATCAGCCTCAAGCCCATCAGTTGGTGGAAATCTTGCGCCAGTTGTTGACGATCGCCCGCGCCGATGGAGTGGTGGTCACGGAGACGAATGTCCCTGAACAGGAGAATCTGTCCTATTTGCGCACGGGTCGAGAGGCCCATTTGGCGTACAACTTTCCCTTGCCACCGCTGCTGCTTGAGTCGGCTGTCAGCGGCTCCGCTGATTTGCTCAATCGTTGGCTATCGCGCTGGCCGTCGCTGCCGGAGTCGACGTCGTTGCTCAATTTCACCGCCTGTCATGACGGTGTGGGGCTGAGACCGCTGGAGGGTTTGATGCCGCCGTCACGGCTGAGGGAGTTGTTGATCGCGTGTGAGCAGCGCGGGGGTCTGGTGAGTCATCGCCGGTTGGCCGATGGCAACGAAGTCCCCTATGAGATCAACATCAGTTGGTGGAGCGCCATGGCCGATGGGGGCGTTGACCCCAGCTACTGGCAGAGGGAACGCTTTCTGCTCACCCAGTTGATGGTGCTCGCCCTGCCTGGGGTGCCGGCGTTCTATCTGCCGGCTTTGCTCGCCACTGCCAATGACCTCGGTCGCTTCAGGCGCACGGGGCACCGGCGCGATCTCAACCGACCCCAGTTCAAGCAAAGGACGCTGGAACGGCGTCTGCAGGATCCAGACAGCGATGCCGCAGTCGTTTTGCTTGCGCTGAAGCAGGCGCTCTCGGTGCGGGCAACGCTGCCGGCGCTGCATCCTGATGGCCAGCTTCAGGTGTTGACCCCAGACCGGGTGGATCGCGTTGTATTGCGTCGATCCCATGCGGGTCATGACCTTCTGGCGGTTCATAACGTCACATCGACCCGTCTCACCCTGGATCCCTCCGGACTGCTCGACGAGGAGGATGCATCGCTTTGGGTCGATTGTCTCAGTGGCCGCACCCTGGAGCCCTGCAAACGCCATCTGTTGAACCCTTATGAGGTGCTCTGGCTGGTGAGGTCATGAAGACAACCCTGAGGCGTCAGTGGTGGGTGGTCACCGACCTCGATGGCACCTTGATGGACCATCGCTACGACTGCGCACCGGCACTGGGCACGATTCGTCTGCTGCAGCGTCGGGGGATTCCCATCATTCCGTGTACGAGCAAAACAGCGGAAGAAGTCCGTCGTTTCCGTGAACAAACCGGACTGCGGGATCCATTCATCGTCGAGAACGGGGGAGCCATTCATGGCGAGAACGCCGACGGGAGTCCCTGGCAGCAGACGCTCGGTCCGTCATGGCAGGAGCTGCGCCCACAGCTCGACGGCTTGGCGCACGACCTGGGGCAACCGCTGCAGGCGCTGGATGATCTCAGTGATCAGGATGCCGATCGCTTGCTTGGTTTGGGCGGTGACGCATTGCGACAGGCCCAGCGCCGGGCCTGCAGCGTGCCGTTTGTGCCTCCACCGGATGGCGAGTCACGCAGGCGTCTGCAACAGCTGGCGCAGGCCCGGCAACTTGCGGTTGTGCAGGGAAATCGCTTGGGCCATTTGCTGGGAGCCGACGTCAGCAAAGGCCGAGCACTTGCGGTGCTGAAGCAGCGCCAGGGAGCGTCTGAAGTGGCTGTTCTGGCTTTGGGAGATTCGCCCAATGACCTTCCTTTGCTGCACGCCGGCGACCGCTCGATCGTGGTGCCAGGGGTAGACGGACCGCATCCCGCCCTCCAGGCCGGCCTGGAGGAAGGTCGTTTCCAGTTGGCACCGGCCCCCCATGGGCATGGGTGGGCTTCAGCAGTTGAGCATTGGCTTCAGGGGCTGCAAGATGAGTCGCCTGACGATTGCGCTGCTCACCGTGAATAAGGTCAAGCGATGGTTGGGTTCAGTGCTAGGCGGGGCGGTAATCAGCCTGGGTTTGCCCGCTTCGGCCGCAGACACAATTGTGTTTCGCTTTGGTGAATTCTCCAGGGATGTGTCCGTCCCCGCCCTGGCCAAGTTCAGTGATGACGGCACGGTGTCACCGGATCTCAGCGCTTATTTCCGCTTGCTGGACCCGTCCGCACGCACTGCTCTGCGGACAGCTCTGAACCAGAGCGTGCCGGTGAATGAGGTGATGGCCTCGAATTTCCTCAGTACGCCCCTCGGCAAGAGTTCCTTGCAGCAACTGGTGAAGGTGCTGGATCAGCCGGCGTCCGTGGCGCAACCGGCCCTGGCTTCGGCGCTCATTCTTGCCGCTGCAAAGCCGGGAGACCTGCGCTTGATCGATGTTCTCGAGGCTTACCCCACCCAGCGCCTGCCTGTGAACGTGGCCGCTGTTCTCTCCCTGGCCCGCTCCCTGTCTCAGCAGATGAATCTGCAGAACAGGCTGTTCGAGCAGATCTCCTCGATCGAGGGTGCTCCCGGTTCGGGTCCGTCTCTTGAAAGCCTGGCCGAACCAGGAGCCATCAAGTTCGTTCCAACGCCCTTTCAGTTCGAAGGCCGCGACGGTAAGCGCATCACCGCCATCGCTTATATCCCCGACACGGCCACCCAGGCGAGCCCTGCGCCTCTGGTGGCGATTGCTCCTGGCTTGAACACCAACATGAACGCCCTTCTGTATGTAGGGCAGCAGTTGGCCAGTCATGGCTATGCAGTCGCCTCCCTCGACTTTCCTTTCACCAGCGCGAACGCGATTTCCGCGGCGATTAAAGGAACTGGTGCCATCCCGCCGCCGAATGCCTGGTATGGCCAGCCCCTGTCGGTGAGTGATCTGATTGATCAGGTCCAGCAGCGCTGGGGTGAGCGCGTGCGTACCGACCGTGTTGGGGTGTTGGGCCAATCCTTGGGTGGTTACACCGTCACTGCGCTGGCCGGAGCAGAACTCGACTGGGAGCACCTAGTGAGCAACTGCCGAAGCCTGTCGGATCCCGACACGGTGGTGCTCAATCCAGCGGTGGTATGGCAGTGCGTCGCCCCCGGAAAAGTGGTGGAGCGTCAAAGTTTCAGGGATCCGCGGGTCCAGGTTGCCGTGGCCATCAATCCCGTGACCAATCCCATTTTCAGCAGCGCATCCATGCAAAAGATCGCAGTCCCGATTCTTTTTGTGTCGGGTACGAATGATGTCTTTGCGCCTCCAATTTCCCAACAGCTGATTCCTTTTACGGCCATCAACCAGCCCGATTCCCTGCTGGTGTTGCAGCACAACGGCACTCACCTCTCCTTTCTCAAAGGCACGTCCGATCTGCCCGCTTTTGTGATCGGACCAGACCAGCCTTTGGCTCGCCAAGAGCTCAAAGGTCTGGCGCGCAGTTTCTTCGATCGGCACCTGCGGGATCAGCGTTCCTCCCCAGGGCCAGGGCAGTCGACAGCCAGTAACGGTGAGCTCTCGGGCCGTGATCCCCTCAAACTGCTGATCACCCCGCGATTCAGCAGGCAGCAGCTCAACCAGGCGGATCCTGGATTCAAGCAGTTTCCTTAGGTTGCGTCAGCGGCGTGAGCGCATGGGGTGAGGCATCCTTCAGCGCGCTGTTCACCGCCAAGGGCATCACTGCCATGGCCAATCCTGCGAGAACGGCGAGGTGCCAGCCCATGGGTAATTCCAGGGGCTGGCCCGTGCTGAACAGCTCCATATCGAGAATTAACAGGCCGAGATACAGCGCCCACCACAGTCCGCTTGTCAGTTCAATCGGCTGGCCTTTCCAGGCGTTGCTGAGGGCGTAGATCAGGCTGGGAACTGCAATCACCAGCACGGCTCCCTCCAAAGCCTCCCGCCCGCTCCAGCTCGTCGCCCAGGTGGCCATCACAAAGGCCATGCTGCTGAGCAGCCAGGGGCAGGGAATCTGAAAGCGTCTTGGGGCGTTCGGCAGTTGGCGGCGCAGGGCGAGCAGGCTCACCGGGCCCATGGCCAGGGCAATGATCAAGGTGGAGGTCAGAAAGCTGACCACGTCTTGCCAGCTCGGCGCCAGCCAGAGGAGAAGTGTGCTGATGACCAGGCTGCTGATCAGCGACCAGTGGGGGACCCCCCGACTATTCAACCGCCCGAGAGCGCCCGGAAGCAGCCGGCACTCTCCCATCATCCAGCTCACCCGTGCGGAAATTCCCAGGTAGGCCATGCCTGTGGCACCGGGGGAGACCACGGCATCGATGAGCAGGATGGTGGCCACCCAGCCCAGGCCCAGACCCGTGGCCAGCGCAACGAGCGGACCCCCATGGGCACTGAGGCTGAGTCGGCTCCAGCCCTGTTGCAAGGCCTCCGGTGGGACGCTGACCAGAAAGCCGAGCTGCAGCACCAGATAGATCAACAAACACAGGCCCAAGCCGACTCCCATGGCCAGGGGGACATTGCGCTGGGGATTGCGCACTTCCCCGGCGAGGTCCATCGCCGTGCGAAAACCCAGCAGGCTGAACAGAATTCCGCCGCTGCCGATGGCATCCACCAGCGTGTCTTGCTGCCCTTGAACCGGGAGTTGCAGATTGCTCCAGTGGCCTGCAATCAGCATCAGGCTGATGGACACCAGCAGGGGAACGACGAGTTTCCAAAGGGTGAGGCCATCGATCCAGCGCGCCAGTTGGTTAACGCCTGCAAGGTTGATCCAGGTGAACAGCACCAGCAGGGCCACCGCCACAAGCTGTCCGCTGCCCGTGAGGTCTTGGGAACTGCCTGCATCACGGGTGAGCCAGGGCAGCACGCTCGAGAGGTACTGGAGTAGGGCCAGCACTTCGATTGTGGGCAGCGACACGTAGGAGATCCAGGCGCTCCAGCCGCCGATGAATCCCGACAGGCGGCCATGGCTGAGTAGGGGCAGCTGGGCCAGGGCTCCGGAGCTGCTCACCAGAGCGCCCAGCTCTGCGAACACCAGCGCCAGGAGAAAGGCCATCACTCCGCCGATCACCCAGGCCAGCAGGCTTGCCGGGCCGGCGATGCGTGCGCAGAAGTAGGGAGCGAACAGCCAGCCTGAGCCGATGGTGCCGGTCACCACCGTGAGGATCAGGGAGTTGACGCCCAGGTCGCGTTGAAGGGTCGCTGCCAAGGATCAGGGTCTTGCGGTGGGATTGCCTTGAAAGAGGTTGGCAGAGGCCACGGGGCGGCGCATGCGTGTGGCTCGAGGCACGTTTTCGTGTCGTTTACGTCTCGCTTCTAACGCGAAAACGTAACGCTTAGGGCTTCAAGAGCTCGCTCCACAGCTCTTGGGCCTGCGTCGTTGTTGTTAATTCATGATCATCCACCGCGCTGACCACGCGGCAATCGAGGCTGTTGATCAGCAGCCAGCGGTCACCAGGTTCCGGTTTGGCATGGATCGTTGCTTCCTGAGCAAGCCCGTGTTCGAGCAGTTGTGCTCGCATCACCCCTGGTAAGCAACCACTGGTCAGGGGTGGTGTGAGCCATTGGCCGTGACGCTGCACCAGCAGATTGGCGGTGCTCCCGCAGCACAGTTCGCCGGTGGTGCTGAGCAACAGGCCTTCATCGGCGCCGTGTTCGATTGCTTCGCGGCGGGCCTGAATCGCTTGGCCGTAGGCGAAGGTTTTGCAATAGCTCAGACGGCTGTTGGCGTTGCGCTGCTCATGGCGACTGACCCACGTGCGCACGCTTTGGAAGGTTGGTGTGTGGTGGCTGAGGCTGAACCAAAAGCGGTGCTGCTCGGGGTCTGGGGCACCCGTCGGGAGTTGGATGCCTCGGCCGGCAACACCATCGCGGCTCCAGTTCAAGCGCAGGGCTCCATGCTTTTCGGTCGCGCTGCGACTGCTGGCGATTGTGGGGTGAGCGTCGAGCCCGACGCGTTGAATCGCTTCGCGTAGCAGAGGGCCAAGCACCTCCAGGCTCGGTGGTGGTGCCATGCCCAGGGTTGTTGCACCATCCCGCCAGCGGGCATGGTGCGCCTGCAGCAGTTGTGGTTCACCTCCGCGAATCAACACCGTTTCGAACACTCCGTCAGCCAGCTGCAAGCCACGGTCGCTCAAGGGCAGCTTGAGCTCTGAGGGATCTCCCCATGTGCCATTGATCCAGGCAAGCGTGCTGCTCATGCCAGCGCCTCCAGCAGGGGCAGCAATTTCCAGTCGAGTTCCTCGGCTTCCGCCTCAGGATCGGAGTCGGCCACGATGCCGCAGCCCGCGTGCAGGCGGAGCTGGTGGTCTTTGCGCAGGAGGGAGCGGATCAGGATGTTGCTGTCGAAGCGGCCATCCCAGTCGATGTGCAGGATCGAGCCGCAGTAGGGACCACGCCCAAGCGGTTCCAGCTCTTGCAGGCGTTGGCAGGCGCGCAGTTTGGGTGCGCCTGTGATTGAGCCTCCCGGCCAGCTGGCTTCCAGTAGATCCACCCAGGTGTTGCCAGCGCGCAACTGTCCGGTCACCACTGAGGTGAGGTGATGCACCCGTGCATAACTCTCCAGGCGCACCAGATCGGGCACTTGCACGGATCCCGGCACGCACACCCGGCCGAGATCGTTGCGCAGCAGATCCACGATCATCACGTTCTCGGCCCGGTCTTTGGCGCTGCACACCAGCTCGGCCGCCAGGTCATCGTCGATGCGTGGATCGGGATGGCGTGGACGGGTGCCCTTGATCGGTCGGGTTTGCACGGCTCCATCCGGCATGACTTCGAGGAATCGCTCCGGTGACGTCGACAGCACCGCTTCTCCTTCGGCAGCGCCGCTGCCGATCAGCAGTCCACTGAAGGGGGCGGGGCATTGCTGGCGCAGGCGTTGGTAGAGCGCCAGGTTGCTCGTGTGCTCCGGGAGTGTTGCGCTCGCACAGGCGGTGAGGTTCGCCTGGAAGAGATCTCCGCTGGCGATCAACTCACGGATGCGCAGGACCCCGGCCATGAATGCGTCGCGGTCGCTGTGGCGATGCCAGCGGCAACCCAGAGGCTGCTTCGCGCTGGCTTCGGATGGGATGGTCTCGATGGACTGGGTCTCCAGCAGTTTTGCCATCGCCGCATGGCGAGAGGGGTCGGTGCCTTCCAGGTGCAGCGCTCTGGCCTGCAGGTCAAAGCGCAGAACGGGATCGTGGCGGGCGATCCAGAGGCTGGCCATCGGGTCCCGGCTCCAGGGATTGCCAGGTTCCGTCCAGGCGGCGGCGTCGTAACTCAGCCAGCCCGTCCAGTGCCCTGGGCTCAGCTCCCGCAGGGCGGAAAAGGGGTTGGTGGCCTCAGGATCGCCTGGCAGGCCGCGGCAGCAGTGCTGCTCCAGAGGATCCGCCGCCAGGGTGACGCGCCGTCCAAGCTCGCCGCCATCGCCGTCCAGCCAAATGAGACCCTGTTCCCCGTAGAGGCAGGCCAGAACAGCTGCAACATCAGCCGGTTCACGCCATGGCAAGCGTTTGCGCAGCAGTGTCATCGGCTGGCGCTGCTGCAGAGATCAGGGCGACCGGCATCTCGCAGCGCGGCATCGCGGATCCGGCAGCTGTCACACACCCCGCAGGGGGCTTCACCGCCGCTGTAACAGCTCCAGGTGCGTTCGATCGGGATCCCCAGGCGTAGTGCTTCTTCCACAATTTTTTGCTTGCTCCACTCCACCAGTGGTGCCCACAGCCTTGGGCCCCGTCCTTCGCGGCCCACCTTGCTGCTGAGATCCGCCAAGGTCTGAAAGGCATCCAGGTAGTCCGGCCGGCAGTCGGGGTACCCCGAGTAGTCCACGGCATTGACGCCCAGCACCAGGCGATCGGCGCCGCGGGCTTCGGCCAGGCTCAGTCCGATGCTGATGAACACGGTGTTGCGGCCGGGCACATAGGTGTTGGGAATCACCCCGTCTTGCACGCCATCAATCGGCAGATCCTGCGCGCTATCGGTAAGTGATGATCCTCCCCAGCTGGCCAGGTTCACACTGATCGTGTGGTGTTCCGCCAGGTTCAGGGCTTCCGCAATGGCTGCTGCCGCCTGCAGCTCGCGTCGGTGTCGTTGGCCATAGTCAAACGACAATCCGATCACCCGTGCGCCGGCTTCCTGCGCCAGCGCTGCCGCTGTGGCGGAATCAAGCCCGCCGGAGAGCAGGGCGATCGCAGAGAAATCGGTCATGCTGGGCATTCTGTTGCTGCACTGGTGTCGACGATGGCGTTCTCACAGTCTCTGACGACGATCTCCGGGGCTTTGGCCGGGGCCTCCTTGATCCTCGTGAGTGCTCTTGAGCCCGTGGCAGCCATCCCTCGCTTGAACCTGAACGGCTATCCCGCACCGGCTCCGGGCCTGCAGCGCTGGGTGATCCAGCCATCCGGGCTGCTGCCCAAGACCACCGATCCGTTGGTTTCAGCCCATCCGCTCGACTGGCGTATTCAGTTGATCGTGGGCCAGGAGGTGACCTTGGATTGCAACCTTCAGCGGTTGTCCGGTCCTGGGATGACCATGCGCATGCTGCCCCAGGCGTCGGGCAAGGCCCTGTTTGAAGTGAAGGGACCGTTGCGCGTGATCAGCACCAAAAAGGCTTGCCCACCTGGAGACCCAGTGAAACGCTCGTTCCTCTCCCTGGGTCTGCAGCCCTATCTGGTGCCTTACAACCCGTCATGGCCGATCGTGGTGGATCTGCCCGAGGGTGCCGAACTGCGTTGGCGCGTCTGGAAAGCAGAAACCCGCCAGCAGAAGGCCGTGAAACTTTGAACGCTCCTTAGGGGCTGATTGGATTGAGGGCTTAGAGCTGCCTCAGAGAATCCGTTTTGCTCTGGAATGTATTCAGCAGAAGCTGCAGATAGCTGACGCTGCGCAGCTTGATATTGGCCGTTAACGACATGCCCACCTGCAGGGGTAATTCCTTGCCGTCGTTGAGTTTGAGTTGCTGGCTATCAAGCTTGATCACTGCCGGGTAGGTGTATTCCTGACGCATCTGCTGGGGGTCAGGGGCTAGGGCGTCAGAGCCGACCGATTGCACGGTTCCCGCCAGCACGCCGAAGTCTGTCGCTGGGAAGGAATCGATGCTGATATCGGCTGGTTGGCCAGGACGTACGAAACCGATCTTGTTGCTTGGGATCTCCACATCGGCTTCCAGGGTGTTGAAGGGAACCACCTTCAAGGCCACCTCTGATGACATGGCCTGGGAGACAAAGCCAGGATTGTTGAGTTTGAGATCAAACACGATTCCATCCACTGGTGCGCGCAGGGTCTGGTTTTTGTTGGTGACCCGCACGTCGGTGAGGTTTGCGTTCAGTTGGGCCCGCTCGCTGCGCAGTCCCGCGAGCTCGGCATTGAGTTGTTCAATCTGCTGATCGATTTGATTGATCTGCCGGCGTCCATCCAATTCCCGCTTGGTGAGCTCACCTTTGAGCTCCTGCACCTTGTTGCGCTGCTGAAGATATTGAATGTCCTGCACGCCGCCCTCTTTGGCCAGGCTTTCCAGACGCGTGAGAATCTCTCGCTCCAGCGCAAGATTGGCCCGGGTTGTGGCCACCTGTTCCCGGTTCAGCTCTTCGGTGCGGACGCGCTCCTGTTTCTTGAGCAGCAACTGCTGCTCCTTCTGACCGATTTGGGTGGTTTTTTCCTCCAGCCCTTGGGTGAGTGATTTCAGCTGTTCAGCGGAACTCTCCTGATCGAGGCGGATCAAGGCCTGGCCCTTGCTCACCCGTTGGCCGCTTTTCACCAGGATCTCCTCCACCACGCCACCGGGCGGAATGCGCACATCCTTCACGTTGCCCACCGGTTCCAGTTTGCCTTTGGCCACCACCACTTCCTCGGTGCGGGCAACGGCCAGCCAGCCGATGCCCAGTGCGGTGGTGCCGATGAGGGTCCAGGTCACCGTCTTCATCCAGAAGCGGCTTTGCTGCAGCACGTTTTCCTGGTCGGAAATCGTGGTGATGCGGCTTTCAAGGGCAGAGCGGGCCTGCTTGACCAGCTTCCCTGCGGGGCTGGACTGCTCCTGATCGTCCGGTCCGTTGTTGGGATTCATGGTCATGTCAGCTGGCCTCCTGCTGGCGATAAAGGGCGTAGTAACGACCGCGACGGTCCATCAATTCATCGTGGGTTCCCTGTTCCACCACGGCTCCTTGGTGCATCACCACAATCAGGTCTGCCCGGCGCACGGTGGACAGACGGTGGGTGATGAAGAAAACGGTGCAATCGTGCAGAGCCTGGATCAGGTTGTCGCACACCTTGCGTTCGGTTTCATAGTCCAAAGCGCTGGTGGCTTCATCCATCACCAGAAGTTTGGGATTGGCCAGCAGGGTTCGGGCGATGGCAATGCGCTGCCGCTGCCCACCGCTGAGGGAGGCGCCCCGCTCGCCCACCGGTGTGCTGTAACCGGCTGGCAGTTCCATGATGAAGTCGTGGGCACAGGCCACTTTGGCGGCGAGCACGATCTCTTCACTGGACGCATCCGGCTGGGTGAGGGCGATGTTCTCGTTCACGTTGCCTGAGAACAGCAGGGGATCTTGGGGAACGATGCCGATCTGGCGACGCAGCGAATACAGCTCCACTTTGTCGATGTCGTAGCCGTCGATCAGGATGCGGCCCTGATCCGGTGAGTACAACCGCGGTAGCAACTTCATCAGGGTGCTCTTGCCGCTACCGCTCTGTCCCACGATCCCCACGAAGGTGCCTGCTTTGATCTGTAGGGACACGTCGTGCAGCACCGGTGGGGTGCCGGGACTGAAGCCGAACGAGAGGTTGTCGAAGCTCACGGCGCCCTCGATCGGCGGCAGGGGCACCTTGGCTTTGTCCTGATCGTCTGATTCCTGAGGGGTGTCGATCACATCCGCAAGACGCTCAAAACTCACCCGCAGTTCCTGGATCGTCTGCCAGATCGAGGACAGGCGCAGCAGTGGTTGGGTGACGTAGCCGGAGATGATGCGGAAGGCGATCAGCTGACCAAGGGTGAGATCGCCTGACAGCACCAGGGTGGCGCCCACCCACAGCACAAGCAGCTGGGAGATCTTCTGGAGCACCTGGGAGGTCTGGCTCAGGGCCGTGCCGGTGATGGTCTTTTCGAAACTGCGGCTGATGTACTTGCCGTAGCGCTCCTGCCAGGTCCAGCGGCTGATCATTTCCACGTTCTGGCTTTTCACCGTTTGGATTCCGGTGAGCACCTCAACCAAATGGCTTTGGGTGGAGGCGTTGGCTTCGGCGGCCTTGCGGTACTGGCGCCGGAACAAGGGGGCACCCAGCAGGGTGAGTCCTACCTGGATGGGCAGGACTGCCAGGGCGATCAAGGTGAGCAGCCAGCTGTAAATCAGCATCACCACGATGTAGATCAGCGAGAACGCTGCATCCAGAACGGTGGTGAGGGCTTGGCCTGTGAGGAAGTTGCGGATCTTCTCCAGCTCACTGATGCGTGATCCGAGCTCACCCACCGGTCGACGGTCGAAATAGCCAAGGGGAAGGCGCAGCAAGTGGTCGATCACCTCCGCACCCAGCCGCTGGTCGATGCGGTTGGTGGTTTCCGAGAACAGATAGGTTTTCAAACTGCCGAGCACCCCCTCCAGCAGGGTGACGGCCACCAGGGCAAAGCCCAGCACCTGCAGAGTGTCCAGGCTGCGCTGAGCGATCACCTTGTCGATGATCACCTGAATCAGCAGGGGGTTGGCCAGGGTGAACAGCTGCACCACGAAGCTGGCGGTCAACACCTGAATCAGCACCCCGCGGTAGCGCTTCAGGGCTGGCCAGAACCAGGATGGGCCGAAGGTCTGTTCCGGGGTGGTGCTGGTGCGATCCAGCAGCAGCAGATCGATGCCTTCGGGGAATGCGTTGTCGAGCTGCTCAGCATCCAGTTCCACGAATCCCTGGCTGGGGGAGGCGAGCACCAGTCCGCGCTGATCGCTGCGAACGGCAAGGGCAAACGCCTGCCCCCAGGGCACCAGGGTGGGAGTTTGCAGGCGCAATCCCATGCGAGCGGCCACCTTGGCACCAGAGACATGCAACCCCAGGCCTGCTGCAATCTGTCCGCAGAGCCTGAGGGTGGGGGTTTGCCCCCGGCGTAGCTGATCGCGCAGCACCCGCTCGATCGCATCACGCCGGAACGGAAGCTTCATCAGCTTCGTGAGCATCTGGAAGCAGGCCAGGGTTTCCTCCACCACCCCTTCGCCGGCCACGAAGAAATCGCGGTTGTCGGTTCCTGGCTGATTGAACCGGCTCACTGGTGGGCGCAGGGGGGCCTGGGGGATGTCGCTTCGGCTCAGGGCACTGCCTGGGGATGGACTGACCACCTCCGCTTCGAGCACGTCGTCAGCCGCTGCATCGCCCTCGAGGTCCCGCAAGGCTGTTGCTGGAAGGGCAATCAGGCGCAGGGGCCAGCCATGGCGGTCTGCCGGAAGGGCTGCGATCGCAGCGGCGTCCCGCAGTTCATCGCCGGGTGCACCGAGATCTGGATTCTCTGGGTTGCTGGCGAGGAACAGGCGCTTCTGCGCGGTCAGTGCTGACTGCACAGCTGCGCGATCGGAGGCCTCGAGGAGGTGGGCCAACGGCAGCAGTTCACTCAGCCAGCTGCTGAGGGGACGGGATTGCTTGGGGGACCGGTTCAGCAAGCTCTGCAGCAGAGCGGCTAACTCCGCTTCCCAGAGGTGATGACGGCAGCTGGCGGCAATGGCTGCATCGCTCTGCATGAGCTCGAGAAACTGGTCATCGCTCAAGCAGCGCGCAACGAGCTCCGAAGCCGCGCGAACGTCTTCACAGCCGGCACCTCGCAGCAGTGAGGCCACACCGATCACACTGCCAGCTTCAAGTTTGACGAGGGTGCTGAGGCGACCGTCCTGTTCACCAAGCAGCCGAGCATTGCCTGTTTCGATGAGGAGAACCTGCCCAGGAATGAAGCGGCCTTCGCAGAGCGGTTGTCCCAACTCGTAGCGCTGTGCTGCCCCCAGCTCTAGAAATTTGGCGTGCAGGGCACCGAGTGCGTTCGACGTTGCGGGTTCCAGGGTGATCAGGTCGCAGCGCCTTTATTCTTGCGGATTTAAGAGCTTTGTCATGACTGACTTCGTCTCAATCTGCAACCAGTTCTGAAGCAGTTCCGCCGCCATCCGCTGACGCATGGCGTCATCGAAGCTGGCTTCATGGCGCTCCTCCAGGCGGGTGACCACCCACCACTGTTCGATCAGCATGGGCTCCAGCACTACGCCAGGAGTGGCGGTGCGCAAAGCAGTACGCAGTCGGGGATGGGCACGCATGAGGCTGGCGGGTCCCACACGGCCACTGCTGCTTTTTTCCGGCCCCTCGCTGTGATCTTGGGCCAGGCTTTCAAAACTGGCTTCGCCAGCTTCCAGCTGCAGGTACAGCTCGTGGGCCATCCCCGAGTCCTTCACGCGTAGCAAGCTGTAAGTCGCCTGATCCAGAGCCTCTTTGCGTTCCAGAAAACGCGACTCGGCCTGAAGTCCGAACCAGTCGAGGGACAGCTTGGACAATTTCAAAGGGAGGCTGAGTTGATGCAGCAATTCCTCCCTGCTGAGGTGGCGCTCCTCGAGCCAGCTGTTCAGGGCGGCTTCGTTATTGAGCTGCTCCTGCCGGCAATGGTTGATCAGGGCCTTCTTCACCAGCTCATCGGGTGGTGTGAGCTCGGCAGTTGCCTGTTCCATCAACTGGCGGCGAACCAGCGAGTGCAGGAGGTCGCTGCGGCGAAGCAGGTCGAGGGTGTCCGCACCCAGGGCGGCGAGCGAGGCCTGAACGGCTGGCTGGAAATCATCCATGGGCAGAACCTAGCGGGGCAGAAGCGGTGCAAGATCCAGGGCGTAGGCCTGCCGTCCCTGCAGGCGTCGCAGCTCTACGTGTAGATGGTCAGTGCTGGCTGATCCGCTGCGGCCAACGCGGCCGATGCGTTCTCCGGCTTGCACCAGCTGACCCGGTTTCACATCCGCTGTCTGCAGGTGGGCATACACGGTCTGCCAGCCCCGGCCGTGGTCGAGCAGAACCGTGAGGCCGTAGCCACTGATCGCCTGGGCCAGGTGCACCCGGCCGGAGAGCATGGCGAGCACGGGTGTGGCGGCGGGAGCGATCAGGTCGTGTCCCACATGCATGCGCCAGCGTTTGCGCTGGTCTGAGTAGCGCCAGCCATAGGGCTGCACTTCTTCGGCGCGCTGTGCGAGTGGGTATCTCAGCTGCAGCGACTCACCCGGCTGGAAGGGCCTGTGGGAGCTGGGCAGCTGCCGGGGGCGCGAGGAACTGAGCAGCGCCAGGTTGGAGACGCCTGTGCGCTTCGGGACCCGTTGCGGGGGCTGCGGTTGTGCGTGCCCATTAAGCCCCTGACCGCTGGCCAGTATCAGTGCCATGAGCAGCGCGAGGCGCATGGGGGCATCCGGTGATGAAGACCTGCTGGTTGTATCGGCTTAACGCACCCCCAGCCACTTGTGACTTTGCAGGCTGAGCCGCCAACGGCCATCGCGGCGTGCTGCATCAAGCGCCAGCTGTTGCCCTTCAGCGCTGTCCCATCCGGGTTGCAGCAGCCAGGTGGCTTGCGGCGCCTGTGCGGACAGCACCTCAGCGAACAGCAGGTCGGCAGGTTCATGCACCACCACCTTCAGTTCATGGCAGCGGCTCAGCAGCTCGGCTCGAGGAGGCGCGTGTCGTTTCGGCGAGAGGGTGATCCAGTTGGGACCGCCACTGAGTGGGTCGACACCGCTGGTTTCCAGATGCAAAGGCAGCCCGCAGGCTTGGCGCAGCGTTTGTGCGAGGGCGTCGAGGTTGTGGTGCAGCGGTTCGCCGCCGGTAATCACCACAAAGGCTGCGCCGTCGCTGGCGGCAGCCGCTGCTTCAGTCGCGAGGCTCTGGAGGGGCCTCAACGGATGGGACTCAGCGGGCCAGGAGTGTTTGGTGTCGCACCAGCTGCAGCCCACGCTGCATCCCGCCAGGCGGATGAAGAAGGCACTGCGGCCAGCATGAAGACCCTCTCCTTGAAGGGAGTGGAAGGTCTCCACCACTGGGAGAGAGGCGGAGGCCTGCGGGTCCTGACTCACGCCGTGGCCTTGATTTCGCTGGGACTGTTGGGCAGTCGTTGTTGGGCGGCTTCGATCAGGCCGCGAAACAGAGGATGGGGCTGACCTGGCCGGGAGAGGAATTCCGGGTGGTATTGGCAAGCCGTGAAGAAGGGATGCTCCGGTAGTTCAATCAGTTCCACCAGGCGGCCGTCTGGGGAGCTGCCGCTGATCCGATACCCCGATTCAAGGAAGAGATTGCGGTAGGCATTGTTGAACTCATAGCGATGGCGGTGACGTTCGTAGACCACTTCATCGCCATAGAGCCGATCGGCCATGGAACCCTCAGCGATGCGGCAGGGGTACACCCCGAGGCGCATGGTGCCGCCCAGGTCCACAACGTCCTGCTGTTCTGGCAGGAGGTGAATCACCGGATGGCTGGTGCCGGGCTCCAGTTCCGCACTGGTGGCATCCGGTAAGCCAGCCAGGTTCCGGGCCCATTCGATCACCGCGCACTGCATGCCCAAGCACAACCCCAGGAAAGGAATGCGTTGTTCCCTGGCCCAGCGGATTGCCGCCACCTTGCCATCCACACCACGGTTGCCGAAGCCGCCTGGCACCACCACGGCATCCATGCCGCGCAGCAGGGCATCAGCGCCGCGGTTTTCGATCTCTTCCGCGCAGACCCAGTGCAAGTCGAGGGACGCATCCTGGGCGAGACAAGCGTGGCGCAGGGCTTCCACCACCGAGAGATAGGCGTCATTGAGCTGCACGTACTTGCCGACCAAGGCCACCTTCACGGCCGGACCAGGGTTGCGCATCTTGTGCACCAGCTGCTGCCAGGCGCTCATGTCGCTCTCATGGTCGGTGAGATTGAGCACATCCAGCACTTCCCGGCACAGCCCCTGTTCTTCGAGGGTCTGGGGCACGGCATAAATGCTGTCGGCATCGAGGGAGGGGATCACGGCTCGCTCGTGCACGCCACAGAATCCGCCGATTTTGCGTTTGAGTTCAGCGTTGATTTCCCGGTCGCTTCGGCACACCAGCACATCCGGCTGGATTCCAATCGAGCGCAGCTCCTTCACCGAGTGCTGGGTGGGTTTGGTTTTCAGTTCGCCTGAGGTGCCGATGTAGGGCAGCAAGGTCACATGGATGTAGGCCAGATCGTGGCGACCCACATCGCCCCTGAATTCACGAATGGCCTCGAGGAAGGGCAGGGATTCGATATCGCCCACCGTGCCGCCGATTTCTGTGATCACCACATCGGCGTTGCTGTTGGAGGCCACGCGGTGAATGCGTTCGCGGATCTCGCCTGTGATGTGCGGGATCACCTGCACGGTGCCGCCGTTGTAATCGCCCCGGCGCTCCTTGTTGATGACCGACTGATAGATCGAGCCGGTGGTCACGCTGTTCAGGCGTGACATCGCCGTGTCGGTGAAGCGTTCGTAGTGGCCGAGATCGAGATCGGTCTCAGCACCGTCCTCAGTGACAAACACCTCACCGTGCTGATAGGGGCTCATGGTGCCGGGATCCACATTCAGGTAGGGATCCAGCTTCAGGATCGACACGCTGTAGCCGCGTGATTTCAGCAACCGCCCAAGGCTGGCGGCCACGATGCCCTTGCCGATGCTGGAGACCACTCCACCGGTGACGAAGACGAACTTGGCCATGACCCCCCGGGTGACTCTTCAATGTACCGAGCACCCCAAGGGCTGAGGACCCCCTCCGATGTCACTCCTCCAGCAGGCTGCGCAGCATCCAGGCGGTTTTCTCGTGAATCTGCAGGCGCTGGGTGAGCAAATCGGCCGTGGGTTCATCACTGGCAGCCTCGGCCAGTGGGAACACGCCGCGGGCTGTGCGGGCCACGGCTTCGTGGCCAGCCACCAACTCGCGCACCATGTCGAGTGCTGCCGGCTTCTGATCGGCTTCCTTGATCGACGCCAGGCCGGCCAGGGTGGATCCTCCGTGGGGTGCGACCACGCCCAGCGCCCGGATGCGCTCGGCGATCACATCAAGAGCATTCCAGAGTTCGGTGTACTGCTCCATGAACATCAGGTGCAGTGTGTTGAACATGGGGCCTGTCACGTTCCAGTGGAAACCGTGGGTTTTGCCGTAGAGCACGTAGGTGTCGGCAAGCAAACGGCTGAGGCCTTCAGCAATCTCCTTCCGTTGGGATTCGGAGATGCCGATGTTGATGGAAGGCGTGCTGGCCATGGTGTTAACGGCGATGAGGCGTTTCTAGCTCAGGAATCCAGTCCCTGGATGTAATCGCGCACCTTGGAGCGGCGCTGGGGTTGCCTCAGTTTGAGCAGGGCGCGTGTTTCGATCTGGCGCACTCGCTCCCGGGACAGGGCCATGGCCTCGCCGATCTCGGCCAGGGTGCGGGGCGTGTCGTCTTCCAGTCCGAAGCGACTGCGGATCACCTCGGCTTCCCGTGGGCTCAATTCTTCCAGCAGATGTTCGAGGTCATCGTGGAGTGAGTCGCGGGTGAGGGTCTGTTCTGGCGTCGCATGACCATCTTCGAGCAGGTCTCCGAGCTGGGTGTCCTGGTCTTTCCCCACCCGGGTTTCCAGTGACACTGATCGGGGCACCCTGGCCAGGGTCTGGCGCACGGTGTCCTCACTCACCCCCAGCTCTTTGGCCAGGTCGCTCACGGATGCCAGACGACCATGCTCACTGGCGATCTCCTGCTGCACGCGTTTGATCCGGTTGAGTTTTTCGGTGATGTGAACTGGCAGCCTGATCGTGCGGCTCTGGGTTGCGATTGCTCGGGTGATGCCCTGGCGAATCCACCGGTAGGCATAGGTGCTGAAACGAAAGCCGCGGGTGGGATCAAACTTCTCTACGGCTCTCTCCAGTCCGAGGGTGCCCTCCTGCACAAGATCCAGGAGTTCCATCCCGCGCTGTTGGTATTTCTTGGCAACGGCCACCACCAGGCGCAGATTGGCTTGGATCATCCGGTCTCGGGCCCGACGACCCTCGCGCAGGCGGCGTTGCAGTTCCTTCGCCTCCAGCCCACTCTCTTCAGCCCAGAGGGTGTACCCCTCGTTCAGCACTCGGTTGAGTTCACCCAGGGGCATCTCTGCAGCCCGGGCCCATTCCTGCCGGGTTGGCCAGTGGCTGATGTGATTGGCCTCCCGTTGTTGCAGTTCCTCGAGATCCAGCAGCACCCGGATTGCAGCGATGCGAGTGCTGAGATCACGCTCCTGCACAAGCAAACGCTCGCGCTGCTGCACCTGGCGGGAGAGGGTCACTTCCTCTTCGCTGGTGAGCAGGTCGACGCGGCCGATGTCCTGGAGGTAAAGACGTAGCAAATCGTTGCCGCCGCTCCAGCGGATCGGGGCTTTCCCCGTCGTTCGAGCCTTCTCAGACAATGAACCGGTACTGACGGTATGCAGTCAGGTTCAGTTGTTTTGCTGGCAAGTGCCCCGAACCGCCGGTTTCTGTTCGGGTTCTAGTTGGCGTCTTCTTCGGTTGGATCCACCCAAGTGCTGGCCACGTGCAGCTCCTCCAGCTGCTTGTCGGCGACTCCGCCCGGGGCATTGGTCATCAGGCAGCGGGCTTGTTGGGTTTTCGGGAAGGCGATGGTGTCGCGGATCGACTCCTCGCCGGCCAGCAGCATCACCATGCGGTCGATGCCGAAGGCCAGGCCGCCGTGGGGAGGTGCGCCCACATCGAGGGCATCCATCAGGAAGCCGAACTGTTCCTGGGCCTCCTCGAGTGGCAATCCAACGGTCTGAAGCACCTGACGTTGCAATGCGGAGTCGTGGATGCGCAGGGAGCCGCCGCCGAGCTCCAGGCCATTGAGCACCAGGTCGTAGGCCTGGGCCCGGGCACCCGGCAGGGTGTCGGCCCACTGGGAGGCATCACTGCCGAGATCCTCGGCATTGGGGGCGCAGAAGGGGTGGTGCAGCGCTTCGTAGCGGTTCTCATCGTTGTTGAATTCGAACATCGGGAAATCCACCACCCAGAGGAAGTTCCACTGGTCGTTCTCCCGTTCGGGCTTCACCATGCCCAGCTCCTTGGCCAGGTACTGGCGGACCCGATCGAGGGCCTTGTTCACCGTGGCGGTGTCGCCGGCGCCGAACAGCAGCAAGGTGCCGGGTTCGGCGCCGGTGCGGCTGAGCAGCTCCTGCTTCTGCGCGTCGCTGAGGTTGTCCTTGATCGCACCGATCGTGTCGATCTCACCGCCGTCGCGCACGCGGATGAAGGCCAGGCCACCGGCACCAGCTTTCTGGGCTTCACTGAACACATCGCCGCCTGGCTTGATCCGCACATTGGAGAGGGCATCGTTGCCGCCGGGGACGGCGATGCATTTCACCGATCCGCCGGATTTCACGGCACCGCTGAACACTTTGAAGCCCATGTCCTTGACGATGTCGCTCACGTTGGTGAGTTCCATGCCGTAGCGGGTGTCGGGCCGGTCGGTGCCGTAGCGCTCCATGGCGTCATGCCAGGTCATGCGCGGGAAGGGCCTGGGCAGGTCGATGCCTTTCACCGCTTTCCAGATCGAACAGATCAGCGCCTCATTCAGCTCCAGGATCTCCTCCTGATCCATGAAGCTCATCTCGATGTCCAGCTGGGTGAATTCCGGCTGGCGGTCGGCGCGCAGGTCTTCGTCGCGGAAACAACGGGCCACCTGGTAGTAGCGCTCAATGCCGCCCACCATCAGCAGTTGCTTGAACAGCTGCGGCGACTGGGGCAGGGCAAACCATTCACCACCGCAGACGCGGCTGGGCAGCACGTAGTCGCGGGCGCCTTCGGGCGTGGAGCGGGTGAGAACCGGGGTCTCCACTTCGATGAAGCCGGCGTCTTCCAGGAAGCGACGGGCGGCCTGGATGGTCTGAGCCCGCAGGCGCAGGTTGTCGTTCATGCGCTTGCGGCGCAGATCCAGATAGCGGTGGCGCAGCCGCAGCTCTTCGCGGGTGTTCTCCTCGTCGTGCACCGACACTGGGAAGGGCAGGTTGCCCTTCACGCTGTTGAGCACGGTGATGCCGCTGGCGAGCACTTCCACGGCACCCGTGGCCAATTTCTCGTTGAGCGATTCCGGAGGGCGAGCCCGCACCTTGCCGCTGATTTGCAGCACGGTTTCGCTGCGTAGGTGCTCGGCGACAGCGAAAGCGTCAGATCCCAGGTCGGGATCCACAGTGATCTGCACGGTGCCGGTGCGATCGCGCAGGTCGATGAAGATCACCCCGCCATGGTCGCGTCGGCGATCCACCCATCCGCAGAGCTGCACGGTGTCGTCGATGTGCTGTTTGCGCAGGTCGCCGCAACCGTTGCTGCGCATGGGATCTCTCATCTCGTGACAGGAGATTTTCCCACAGCCCAGGTTTCCTCAGGGATGGCGGTAAAAAGGACGCCTGACGACCGTGGCCGCATGAAGCTGGCCGCGGATCTCGACGCCAAGCTCCTGCCCCACCTTGGCCAAGTTGGTCGGAACGTAAGCAAGGGCAATCGCTTCCTGGAGGGTGGGTGACCAGCTGCCGCTGGTGATCGTTCCGGCCTGTTCGCCGTTGTGGATCACCGGGTAACCGTGGCGAGCAATGGCGCGCCCTTTCAACTTCAGGCCCACCAGTCGCCGGGATGGTCCGCTTTCCGCAGCGCGCTCGAGTGCCGCACGGCCGGTGAAGGCCGTGGGCATCTCCAGGTGCACGAGCCAGCCCAGGCCCGCTTCGAATGGCGTGGTGCCAGCGTCCATGTCTTGGCCATAAAGATGCATGGCTGCCTCGAGGCGAAGGGTGTCCCTTGCACCAAGGCCGCAGGGGGTCACCCCTTCAGCAATCAGGTGGTTCCAGAGGTTCCGCCCATCGTCACGTGCGAGCAGCAGCTCCACACCGTCTTCACCGGTGTATCCGGTTCGCGCACAGAACACAGGACGGGACAACCCCGTGAGTTCGAGCATGCGATGGGCAAAGCGGGGCAGCTTTTGCAGGTCGACTCTGCTGAGGTGCTCCATCCGTGCCATGGCTTCAGGGCCTTGCAGGGCCAGCAAAACGCCATCGCCCTTCTCATCGGTGACCTGTAGGCCCTGAGGTGTGAGCTGTTCACTGATCCAGGCGGAATCGGCAGCCGCGCAGGCGGCGTTGATCACCACGATCAAACTGGCTTCTCCCTGGTCGGCGTTCGTCTCCCCCAGGTCATAAATGATCAGGTCGTCGCGGATCCCTCCGGATTCGTTTAGCAGCACGGAATAACAGGCCTGCCCGGGGCCAATGCGATGCAGGTCGGTCGGTACCAGGGTTTGCAGGGCGTCCTTGGGATTGCTGCCTTGGATGCGCAGCACTCCCATGTGGGAGATGTCGAAGAGTCCCACCCTCTGTCGCACCGCTGTGTGCTCACTGATCAGGCCGGAAAATTGAACGGGCATCTCCCAGCCAGCGAACGGCACCATGCGGCCGCCTGTTGTGATGCAGAGGTCATGGAGCGGGGTGTGGTGCAGATCCATGCCTGTTGAACGTTTAGAGGGAGGGTGCGCCGAATCCTATGGAGGCCTACGGAATTGCGTAGGAAGTGGAAGTAAAGCCGCAGATTGTCCTCTTTTGCTGGACCGCTTTCATAAGCGTCCTTATCTTTAGCTCTCCTTCTGGTAGGTGTGATTCTGCCGTCATCAACCTGCCAGTCTTGCGCGCATTGCGCTGCGCCAACGACCCATCAAGGAGGTTGGTGCCGCTTGCGTCATCTGCCTGTGCATGCCGAGCTGGCGCGGCTGGTTTGGTGCCACCACTGGACGGCACAACGGCCATCCCTGCCTGAGCTGGAGCCTGGAAAAGCCCACCTTCCCAGGGGTGACCGCCAGCTTGACCTTGGCGCTTCCGTTGAGGGGGAAGCGTTATCGATCAATGCTTCAGGTTTGCTTTAAGGAATGGATAATTGTCTTTTTGACAACATCTACCTTTTGCGTCTCTATTAGAGAATAAAAAATCATCTAAACGAGTCTGTTGCCAGCGACGACCACAATGCCGACGGCTGTGCAGCTAATCGCCGAGCATCGCAATCACGATCAATTGATCCTTCCAACCGGAAGTTTGCTGTTCGGTCGTGGGACTCCTGCCAGGTCGATCTACGCGATTGAACGCGGTTTTGTTGAGTTGTCGAGTGGGGGGCGCGATCGACTGCGCTACGGAGGTGGTGAGGTGTTTTTCTTTGAAGATCTCATTGGTGAGAGGCAGAGACACAGCCGAACAGCGACGGCCATCACGCCGATTCATGCCTTCTCGTTGGATCGCAACAGCTTTATGGAGTTGATCCATCAACACCCGACCCTGGTGCTCACCTTGTTGGGCCGGCAGCACGCCAGGCTGAGAGAACAGCGCATGGATGCGGCTCACTTTTATTGAGCCATCAGCAGCAGCAAGCTTCGGGTGACCTTGGCAGCCAGCACACTGCTAATGCCGCTCGGATCGAGTTGAGGGGCGAGTTCAACAACATCCGCTCCCACCAGGTGGTGATGCTGCAGCTCATTGATCAGAGCAGCGAATTCAGCCCAGGTGAAACCCCCGGGTTCTGGTGTTCCGGTGCCAGGCATCACCGCAGGGTCGAACCAATCGAGATCCACGGTGAGGTAGATCGGCCGTCCGCGCAGATCGCTGAGCTTTTGGCTCATCTGATGCAGTGGAATCAAGCGGCCACTGCGATGCAGTTCTGAGAATTCCTCGGCCGTTCCGCTGCGGATGGCGATCTGCAGCAGATCGCCGCTCGGCAGCACGTCCAAGCAGCGGCGCATGGCGCAGGCATGGCTGTGCCTTGCGCCGAGCCAGCTCTGCCTCAGGTCTGCATGGGCATCGAGTTGCACCAGCACCAGATCAGGATGGTCTTTGGCCACAGCTGCGACGGCGCCGGAACTGATGGAATGCTCCCCACCGAGCATCAGCGGTTTGAGGCCCAGGGCAAGAATTGTTGCCGTTGCCCGTTCAACAGCTTCCACTACAGGCTCGGGTGCTCCGAAGGCGATGTTGAGCGCGCCGAGATCGGCGTAGGCCAGGGTGTCGAGGTCTCGATCGAGCTGCGGGCAGTACGTCTCCAGACCGGGGCTGACCTCGCGAATCGCTGCAGGGCCGAATCGGGTTCCAGGGCGAAATGATGTGGTGCCGTCATAGGGCACGCCGAACACACCGACCTGACAGCCGGCTGGATCGCGGCGAGCGCCCATGAAAATCGCTCCGTCTTGGTCAAACATCTCCTCAGCGTCGAAGGCCTGCAATCGGTTTGTCGTCATGCGGCGAGCTCCCTTTCGATGCTGGCGGGGATGGCCTCAAACGCTCCCATTTGCCAACGTGGGCTCCAGATGTCACAGCCATCGCAGATCGCTGCGGCGCGTGCGGGATCGGGACTGCGGTAGCGGGGACCGTCGCTAGCCGCGAAGGTCCAGCTCCACCAGCCGCTGGGGTACATGGGGACCCAGCCATAGAGAGGGTCCGCATAACCGAAGACCTCACGCAGCATGCGCACGGTGTCGATGTGAACCGCGCGGAACGCTTCCGGTGATTCGCTTTGGGTTGCAAACACTCCACCGGGCTTGAGAATGCGGCGGCAGTGCTGGAAGAAGCTGCGGTTGAACAGCCCCTCCGCCGGCCCCGCTGGATCGGAACCATCCACCAGCACCACGTCGTAGCTGGCGTCTGAAGCCTGACTCACCCAGGCGATTCCATCTCCCACGGTGAGCTGAAAACGCGGGTCGCTCCAGCATCCACCGCCGATCGCCGCCAGATGTTTCTGGCTGAGCTCAACAACGCGACCATCAATTTCAACGAGATCGACGTGCTTCACCTCGCGATGACGCAGGCATTCACGGGCCGTTCCGCCATCGCCGCCGCCAATCACCAGGATTCGATCGATCGAGCTGGCTGCACAAAGGGCGGGATGAACCAGGGGCTCGTGATAGTGGCGCTCCTGATGTTCGGCTGTCATCCAGCAGCCATCGAGGAGGAGCCCGTTTCCGTAGCGATTGCTATGGATCACCGTGATCCGCTGGATCGCGCTTTGTTCGTCCACGATCACTTCGCCCTGAAGTCCGTAGCGCACCCCGTTGTGGTGTTCGTCGATCCAGTCGCATGCAGTTGAGGGGGCTTCGCTCATGATGTGGCGCCCAAGGTTTCCTGATTCCAGCTAAGGGCACGACGGGTTTGCCATGCCTGAGCCGCGGCTGCTGCAGACTGACGCCAACGACTCCGGCAGTGTTGTGGGTGTTGTCCAGCGGTTTTTATCGATTTTCAAGGACACCAGGGAGTGTCTGGACCCACTTCGCTTTGACGATCCAGTGGCGCTGCGCACGAACTGGACGCCTGTTGTGCATGGCGGAAATAACTTTTGCACCCATCGCTTGCTGTTGAAAAGCGGGCTAATGAGTTCCTCTGTCACCTTTCGGACCACCCCCGCCATGTTGGCGTTCTGCCTGTTGTTCCTCGTTGGCGGAGTGGGTGTTGCGGTGGCAATGCTGGTGATGAGCGTTGGGAATGGTATTCCGTTCTCAGCGGGGGTGCTGGTGCCGCTGGCGTTTGCTGTGGGTGGAGGCCTGATGCTGAAACAAGCGCGGGCTCATGAGGCCAGTTTTGATCGAACGTCGGGCCAGTGCAGGGTGCGAGCGAAGAATTACTCGATCCGTGAGGTGCACGCGTTGCAGTTGCTGCGTGAAACCGTGCGGGGGAACGATTCCAACTATCACAGTTACGAGTTGAATCTGGTGTTCCGGGATGGCAGTCGCAGCAATGTGACCGATCACGGTGCCCTCTCAGCGATTCGCAGGGATGCCAGTGGTCTTGCGGACTATCTGCAAATCCCCGTCTGGGATGCCATTGACTACAGACTCCCGGAGCATCTGCGCGGTGGCGGTGGTGATCCCAAGCTCGATCTTCTGAGAAACAATTTGGGCCTGTAAATCAAGAGGCCAGTTGCTTTGGTTCAGGAGCTGCGGATCAATGAACGCTTGGTGATTCCAGCTGCCGAACTGCAGTGGCGCTTCTCCCGTGCATCCGGTCCAGGAGGGCAGGGGGTCAACACCACCGACTCAAGAGTTGAGCTTCGATTTGATGTGGAAGGTTCCCGGGTGCTCGGACCTTTTCGGAAGGCGCGGTTGAGGGAGCAGTTGGCGTCCCGTCTGGAGGATGGTTGCCTCAGGGTTGTGGTCGCTGAGGAGCGATCGCAGTGGCAAAACCGTCAGCGGGCGATGGCACGTCTGGCGGATTGGTTGCGGGAAGGGTTGAAGCCCCCTCCGCCCCAACGCCGTGCCACCCGTCCTGGGCGTGCAGCCGTGAAACGTCGGCTCGATGCCAAGGGCCGGCGCAGCGAGCTCAAGCGCCGCCGACAAGCGCGCCCATCCGCGGACGACTGAGTGAATTCACCGATGGATTGTTAGTTATGAACTGGTTAAGCTCTTAATGGTTACAGGGTTAGGCATGGTCAATGCGATGAATAGGCGGCCGGTGGATGACCTCCTAGATCTGCTGCTGATCGAGGAGAGGGCCAGGTGCTGCTTCACGCGAGCTCAAGCGCAATTGCTGATCAGGGAAGCCGATCAGGTCAAGCGTGCTCTCTGGGGTTCCCAAGCAAGATCCGTTAACCCGCATTTCTGATCCCACCGAGCATCAACCCGGCCTACGGTCCAGTCATCGGCCAGCCGCAGTGTGCAGATCCGTCGCGACACCATCGGCCTGACTGTGGATGGGAGCTTGATGCGCCTCTATGTCGCACAGCCCCAGCCTGTAGGTCGCCGGCCTGGGGTGCTGTTCTACTCGGATATTTATCAGCTTGGTGATCCGATCACGCGCTTGGCGGATCGTTTAGCGGGTTACGGCTACGTGGTGGCCGCTCCTGAGATCTTCCACCGCCGTGAACCGATCGGCGCGGTGATCAAGCCCGATGCCACGGGTCGGCTGCGGGGGAATGACAACGCCAGAAACACCTCCACAGCAGCGTTTGATGCGGACGCTGCTGCTGTTCTCGATTGGCTCACGGATCAGGCCGCCGTCGATGGTGCCCGTCTGGGAGCTGTGGGCTTCTGTATCGGTGGGCACCTGGCCTTTCGAGCCGCCCTGCGGCCTCAAGTGCGGGCCACAACCTGCATCTACCCCACGGGGCTCCACGATGGTGTGCTGGGTTCAGATCGTGCCGATTCCCTCCAGCGTGCTGCTGAGATCCAGGGGGCCTTGCTCACGATCTTTGGCAGCCTCGACCCCCATGTGCCGGAGCCGGCCCGCGAGGCGATCCTCGCTGCGTTCGCTGCAGTGCCTGGCCTGCGGCAGACAACCCGTCTCTATGAGGCGAATCACACCTTCATGCGTGATGACGGTGAACGCTGGGACCCCCAGTGTTCAGACCAAGCCTGGGGGGACGTGATCGCCTTTCTCCAAAAGGAGCTGGGTTGACGCGTCAACCCAGACAGAGGTCTTTGGCGCCATCAGGGAAGCAACATCGGCTTCCAGAAGGCGTAACGGGCTTCGGGCATCAGCATGCCCTGGCCCACAGGGTTGTTCCAGACCACCACATCGCTGCTGGGTGTGCCGTCGAAGCGGGGATGTCCCCAGCCGCTGAGTGGATCCTTGGCGAAGCCGGCCCAGGCCGCGTTCATGGTTGCAGCCAAGGTTTTGTCAGCGTCTGATGGCGGTGGGTCACTGACGGGGATAGTCCCTCCCTCAGCGTTTTTCCTCACCAGGTCTGCCCACGCGAAGGGAATTTCATCGGTGTGGCAGACCATGTCAGCTGCTTCGCTGCAGCGCAGAAAGCCATTGAAGTCGAAGCTGGCGCGATAAGTGAAGTGGTAGCCGTACTGCGGGATGTCGTTCGCTTGGTGTTGCTGATGCACTTTGGCCGCCACCTGCAGATTGGGTGCTGCTGCCATCAGATCAGTCTGAAGCCTGGCCAGGGCGATACTCGCCGGGGTCAGACCACCGGCAGGCCGCGGCTCATAGGCTTCGGGGGCGTAGAGCAAGCGACCGTTTTCGCGGTAGTTGAGAATCTTCTGGCGTTGCGCGGGCGTAAATCTCTTGCTGAGGATCTGCCGGTATTGCTCTGGCGTGAGTGAGTTGGACTCCGCCAGGAAAAAGGCACCCTCATCGCGATTCACACCGAACACGTAGGGCTTGGCTTCAACACCTTCGCTGTAGCCCTGATTGGGTTGCTCGAGAATCGGAGCGACGTTCACCACTGGCAACCAGGGGACTGTTCCTTCAGTCAGAACTTGGGTGATGAGCCCTGGCATTCCTCCAGAGGGCAGGGTGAGGAGTTCTGCTTGGGCGATTTGTTCGGTGGTTAGGCTGCGCAGCCAAGCCCCGTCTGCGGCGCAGTTGTCGGGTTGATAACTGCTGCAGAGGAGATTGACAAAGCTTTGGCCTGCTTTGGAGGCAGTCTGCGCCGTGTTGTATCGGATTCCGTAAATGTTGGATTCCATGATGGCGGCACGAAAAAGATTGCCGCTGCTGGGGATGGAGAACAGATGCAGGCCCACCGACATTGCGCCGGCGCTTTCTCCGAACAGGGTGATTTTGTCGGGATCTCCTCCGAAGGCACTGATGTTGTTTTTCACCCATTGCATCGCCAGTTGCTGGTCCTGGATGCCGAAATTCCCCTCGATGGCCTCGTTCCCGTTCATGTAGCGCATGAATCCCAACGAACCCAGGCGGTAATGGGTAGTCACCACGATCACGCCCCGATTGGCGAATGCCGTGCCGTTCAGTTCAACTGGGCTCTGGGATGCAATGAATCCGCCACCAGGGATGTAAACCATCACTGGAAGTGGATCACTGCCGGATGTCTTCGGTTTGTAGACATTCAGGAACAGGCAGTCCTCTGACCCTGAGTAGCCCTTGAGGGCTCCCGAGGGCTGGATGCAGGCATTGCCGAAGCGAATGGCCTGGAACAGATCTTTTCCCAGACTCGCTTTGGCCACCGGGGGAGCCCAGCGTCGAGGTCCGACGGGAGCTTCTGCAAAGGGAATGCCCAGGTAGGCATGGGAGCTCTCACCCTGGGGGTTTTCCATGCGGCGGCCGCAGAGGCGGCCGCGATCATCTGGGAGGGTGATGGTGTCCACGGATGGATCGCAGCCATCCGCTTTCGGAGTGTTCGTCTGGTTGCAGGCCATGAGCAGAGCGCCCACCAAGCCAGCACTAAGGACAGGCCAGAAGCCGTACAGGCGCGGGTTCATCACCACAAAATATTTTTTGAATGATGTGGCTGCCAGATTCAGGGGTGATTAAGACGACTGAGCGCTTTCAGCACGGATCGCAGCCTTCGCTTGCTGCCACAGCTCTTCGAGCTCCTGGATGCTCCGGCCTTGCAGATCTCCGTTCAGGGCGCTCTCAACCCGGGAGAAACGATCCAGGAAGCGGTGATTGGTTGCGGCCAGTCCTTCCTCGGGATCAAGGCCGCACCAGCGGGCCACATTCACCAGGGTGAACAGCACATCGCCGAGCTCATCTTGAGCATGGCGGCGATCTCCCGAGGCGATGGCGTCCTTGAGCTCGTCGAGCTCCTCCTGCACCTTCCCCCAGACGCCGTCGATGGCATCCCACTCGAAACCGGCCTTGGCGGCCTTGCGCGAGATGGTCATGGCAGCGGCCAAGGCCGGTTGCCCTCGCACCTTGCCGGCCAGTTGATCGCTCAGCGGGTTGGAGGATTGCTCCCCTCCCGTTTGTTCCGCCCGTTCTGCGGCCTTGATGGCCTCCCAGCTCAAGCGCACGGCCTCACTGCTTTCCGCTCTGGCCTCGCCGAACACGTGGGGATGGCGGCGGATCAGTTTGTCGCTGATGGCCGTGGCGATTGCATCGAGATCAAAGCGGTTGTCTTCTTCACCAATGCGGGCGTGCAGCACCACTTGCAGCAGAAGATCGCCCAGTTCTTCTTTCAGATGCCGGTCGTCGCCATGGCGGATGGCGTCAGCCACCTCATGGGCTTCCTCCAGCACATAGGGCACCAGGGAGGCATGGGTCTGCTCTAGGTCCCAGGGGCACCCGTTCACTGGATCCCGCAGGCGTGCCACCACGCTTTCGAGGTAGCGCAGGGGATCCTGATCACCAGGAACCGTGGCGTGCTGGGCCATGGAGTCTGTCGGCGTCTGGCGCCACCCTCTCACCGGCGCCGTCTGTGCGGCCAGCGTCGGGGCCATTCAGCGGGCAGAGGATCACCGTCGAGGATCAGATGCAGCCAAACACTGGTTTCCAGCCCCAGCAGAACGGCCAGCAGGGGGCCGGGATGCTTCTGCAGCCATGCAAGAACCACCGGAAGTCCCTCGCTGGGTGTTGGGTAAGACCAGCCGGGAAGGGCGCTGAGTCCGAACCAAGCCATCATCACAACGGTCTGCATCCAGGTCAGCCGAAGCCCGGTGCCGATCAAAGGGCCATGGGAGAACAGCGATCGATGCGGGATCAGCGTCCGGTAGGGACGCCAGATCCAGCCCAGGGGGCCCCACCGCTTCAGGGCCCTGGAGCGAGTGTCGAGATCGGGAGAGAGCCAGAGTCCTCCCCAGGCGAAGGCCGCGGCGGTGAGCACGCCCAGACTCCAGCCCAACCAGAACCCCGCGAGCAGGCCAGCGGGGACACAGCCGATCAGCGTGGCGCGGTCATGGTCCCGGCCCAAAGCCATCGCAGTGTTTCATCCGTGACCCAGCCTGCCGCGATCAGGCAGAATCTCAACTTCGGGCGATTAGCTCAGCGGTAGAGCACCTCCCTTACAAGGAGATTGTCACTGGTTCGATCCCAGTATCGCCCACTTGAATTGAGCGTTCCACTGGGTTCTCAGCGACTGTCGCGGCAGCTGTGACAGAGCCCGAAAAATTCCAGGGTGTGGAAGATCACATCGAAATCGTCTGCTTCCGGAGCCTCCACGTTCAGGCCATGGATCGGGCAGTGCTCAAGACGTTCGGTCTTGCCGCAGTCCACACAGGTGAGGTGATGATGATCTCGCTCCACTGGTGCATAAAGAGCTTCACCCGTGGGCAGATGACGACAGCGCACTTTCCCTTGGCGCTGCAGTTGGCGCAGGTTCCGGTACACCGTGGCCAGGCCCATCGCCCCAGGTTTGTCTTGGAGGCAGCGATGAAGCTGCTGGCCTGTCATTTCCTGGTCAGACCGTTGCAGTTGCTCCAGCAGTTTCAGCTGGCGATCGCGGCCAGCATTTCCCCTTTCCATCGTCGTTGGTCTCACACGGCAGCGCTGTGGTGTTCAGTCAGTGATTCGCTCACTGTCCAGAGGCGTTGCCGCTGGCTTTGATCCTTGGCGGCACGGGCCACCGGCTGTTGTTTGGGAGCACCGCGCATTCCGCCCAACTGGCTTGGGCCGTAGTGCTCACCGCCCTGGGCATCGCTTGCCGTGGCGGCATAAAGCTGGGGCAGGGCTCCTTGCGCAGCGCTTTGGAAGAGAGGATCCATCAGCCGATAGGCCAGGGCTTCCTGCCAGGCTCCCGTGGCAGCCACCGACACCGGTTGCAGGTTGGTGCGTGCCAGTCCGGGGTGGGCCGCGAGGGATCGCACCGCACTTCCGGAGGCCTGCAGCCGCTGATTCAGTTCCAAGGCAAACATCACATTGGCGAGCTTGCTTTGGGAATAGGCCTTCCAGCGGTCGTAGCGCTGCTCTCCCTGAAGGTCCTCCCAGGCCATCACTCCGAAATACTGGGCGCCGGAGGTCACGGTGACAATCCGCGCCTGCGGGCGGTCGTTCATCAAGGGCAGCAGAGCCTGGGTTAAGGCGAAGTGACCGAGATGATTCACACCGAACTGCAGTTCATAGCCTTGGCGGCTGAGCATGCGTGGAGGCGCCATCAGTCCGGCGTTGTTGATCAGAAGATCCAGCCGTCCGTAACGGTCCGCTACATCTCTTGCGCAGCGCGACACGCTGTTCAGATCCGAGAGATCCAGCTCCAGAAGATCCAGCCCAGCAGCACCTGCTTCCAGCAGCTGGGCTCGGGCTGCTTCACCCTTGCGTGCGCTGCGGCAGGCCATCAGAACGGTGCAGCCACGGCCGATCAGTGCCCGAGTGGTTTCCAGCCCAAGGCCGCTGTTCGCCCCGGTCACCAGGGCGACCCGACCTCGCTGATCAGGCATGTCTTCGGTGGTCCAACCCATGGTGCGGGAGTGTCAGCACAGCGGCAGTCTCGCTGGTCGGATCAGTCCTCGGGGAACAGCAGCCCTGCCAGTTCGTCGGCATCCACGTCGTAGACCCTTGCCAGAGAGGTTTCGATGGCACTGGTCACTTCACCAGGAAGAAAGCGCATCGCATTCAGCGCGTCTTCAGTGATCTCATCGGTGAGCAGGGTGTCCTCGCTGTCGAGTTTCTCGTCGTTGATCACCGCCATCACCCAGCTCTGATAGGCGTACACCAGATCCGAGAATTCGAGTTCGGGGTCGTTGAGATCCAGGGTCATCGTCAGGCTCAGCGCGCTGCACCAGTCTGACCTCCGAGGAGGAAGATGTCTTCAGCTGAACATCAGGATGGGGTTACCGGATTCCGATCAGCTTCAGGGCACTCTGGTGGATTTCGCCCTGGGTGAGCTGGTTCGACACAACCGCGAGAGTTTTCAGCCGCTCTGGACGGTGGACAGCTGGGCCAAGCTGATGATTTGGCTTGCCCTGAACTGCGGCCTCTCCGGTGACAGCGAAAGCCTCGAGCATTTCGCCGCTGCCCTTGGTGAACGGATCACATCGCGGTTGCGGCGCACGTTTTTTGAACGGGAGCTGGCTGATCTTGATCTGCAGGTTCTTGCGGATCCGGCTGAGCAGCAGGTGTTGCTCCTGTCCCAGGATCCAGGAAATCCCGCGATCTTGGCTCCTGATCGGCTCATGCGGGCCCTTGAGAGGGTGTCTTTGACTCCCAGGGTGGTGCAGGACCAGGGACGCTGGCAGCAGCTGGAGGCGGTGGTGGCCATTCCCTGGGAGATCTGCCGTGATTGAGCAGGTCTCCTTGATCGCGTCGTACCGCAATGCCGGCTATGAGGCCGTCGCCGATGGTGTGATGGCGTTCTTTGATCGCCGCAAAGACTTGCAACGGCCTGGCGTGGCCTTTGGGCCAGGCGGTGGCGACGAGCCTGCCAAGGTGTCAACCGACATCAGCCTGGTGGCGATTGATCGCAGCGACCCCGATGCCTATGCCCTCTCCGAGGTGATCGTGCGCGGGGTGACGGCAGCCCTTGCGCAATACCTCAAGGAGCGGTCCTTATTTCGTGCGGTGTGCCCGGATCAAGAGCTGTTCGTGATGCCGATCTTCAACCTGCAGCGCTATGCCCCTGGGGAGGGTTTCCGGCAGTGGCATTGCGACTGGACGATCAGCGATGAGGCCACCGAGCCGGTGCATCGCGTGCTTGCTTGGATCCTTTATTGCGACAACGTGCCTGACGCTGGCACTGAGTTTCATTGGCAGCACCATCACGAAGTCGCCGAGCGGGGCAAGCTCGTGATTTTCCCTGCTGGACCGTCTCATATTCACCGGGGACGGGTGAACACCACCGCCAGCAAAACCATTGCCACCGGCTGGATCAATGCCGGGTCTTATCAGGCTTTTCTTGCGCGTCTCTCCCGCTCATAAGCGAGGGCCGTTCTCGAATCGTGTTCACCTGCTGCGGGAAGGGAATTTCGATTCCTTCGCGTTTGAAGGCCGTCCAGATCGCTTGATTCACCTCGCTCACGATGCCGATGTTGCTCATGGGATCGGCGATCCAGTAACGCAAGGAGTACTCGATGGCTGAGTCTCCATACTTCACCTGCAAGGCTCTAGGGGCGGGAGCCTTCAACACCCTGGGAACGTTGAGGGCGGTTTCCTCGAGCAGCTGCAACACCTGGCGTGGATCGTGCCGGTAGGCGGCACCAATGCGGATCTCGCTCCGGCGGAGGCGGTCAGTGGCGGTGTAACTGGTGGCCTGAGCTGTGAAGAACATCTGATTGGGAATCAGGAGTTCCGCGTTGTCGCGATCGCGCCAAAGCAGGGTGGCTCTGAGGCCAAGCTTGCGCACCTCGCAGGGGTCGTTATCGACCATCAGCACTTCGCCCGGACGGACGGATCCTTCAAACAGGAGCCAGATGCCGCTGATGAAGTTGGAAAAGACCTCCTTGATCCCAAAGCCCAGGCCGACGGAGAGTCCACCGGCGATGGCCACCAGAGCGGTGCCATTCAGGCCGATGTGAAATCCCACGGCCGTGACTCCGATACCAACGACCACATAACGGATGATCAGCTCCACAGCCTTCCGGCTTCCCTCGGAATAGCCGAGAAGTTTTTGCATCAACCAGGACACGCCCGCTGCAGGGGGGCCCGTACCCACGAGCAGCAGATAGCTCACGAGAAGGGAGGTGAACAATTTGCCCAAGGTCAGCGAAACGCCGAACACTTGGCCGAGTTCGATCACCGACAAATCGTTGACGTTGTCGAGCCGATTGATGAACATCAGTACCACCGTGATCAGGTACAGAGGCTTGATCAGTCGACTCTGCAGTTCATGCACGCGTTGTGCAGGCATCAGTTGCTGCAGCAGGCCATCCAGCAAGCTCAGAAAGCTCCACCCAAGCCAGCTCAAGCTCAGGTAGGTCAGCAACCCTGCATCCCAGCCCAGGCTCCTGGCGAAGGCACTGATCAGACCCAGTCCAGCTGGGGCGATCAGGAGGCGAAGCGGCCTGGGGACTTTCGCCAGCTTGGGATGTTTCCGCAGCCAGCGCCAGAGCGTTACCAGAACAATGATCAGCAGCAGCTGAAACACGATCGAGGCGCGCTGCAGGTAGCCCAGCCAGCCAATGATTTCCCAGAACAGTTGATTCATGACCCCTGGCCCAGAATCGGAATCAGTTCATCCGTGCTCGTTCGCGGCTGGCTGACACCGAACACGAGCGGAATCAGCAGGTTGGTCATCCGCCTGGAGAGCGGTCCGTCTTGGTCAATCGCGTTCAGATTGTCGCCTTGAACTTGCGATGCTTGGAGCGCCTTTTCTAGTGATGCCAGCGTTTTTGAGCTTTTCGTGGGAATCATTACGTCTGGATTCACGGGCACGAACGACATTGATAACAGCGAGAGATTTCTCTGGACCAGCGGATTGGTGACGTAATCGCTCAGTGCAATCGCCATGGAGCGTTGGCTGCTGCTGGAGTCCCGGCCCAGGGCCAGAACACGCAGCAGATGTACTGGTGCGGCGGGTGCGTCGGGCCCATTGGGCAAGGGAGCGATTCCGAAGTCGTCGCCGAGTTGCTCTCGCAGACGAAAGAACATGTCTGAAGTGCAGCTGATCCAATCCAGTTCACGCCTGCCAAGCAGTGTGGTCAGCTGTCCTTGGTTTTCAAAGAAACTGATATTGCGTTGATTGCTCGCTTGTTGAAGCCAGGTCAGCCAACCAGTGATGCGATCGCGTTCTTCTGCTGACAATGCCTGGTTTCGGGAGGCTGCAGCCAGTGCTGGCAAAGCGTTGAGGCTTCCTGCTGTCCACAACACCTCGTCCATGTTCACGGGAAGACCCACGCGGGCGCCGGCAGCACCGACTTCCAGCAGTTCGTTCAAGGTTTCCGGTGGCTTTTGGATCACCTGGGTGTTGAAACAGGCGATTTGGGGGAACATCACCAAGGGCTGCCCGGCGAGGCGCCCATCGGTGAGACGCACCTGTTCCATGAGGGTGGGATCGGTCTGAACCGTGTTGCGCTCGGTCTGGGGCAAGGGGTCCGTGAGTCCTTCGCGAAGCAGGTCTTTCGCCTGCTGGGCATCGGTGAGCACCAGGTCGGGTCCAAGATCAGCGGCGTTGCGCCTGCGCAGTTCGGAGATCAACTTCGAGCGCTGGTAGAGAGCCAGCTGCACCTGAACATTTGGATAGAGCTTCTGAAAGCTCGACACGATCAGATCGACCCGTTTTCTTGCGTCTCTCTGGGTGTCGCTGCTGATGCGGTCGTCTTTGCCAATCACCATGGCCATGTACAGCATCACCGGTTTGCTGCCGGACAACGCGCTGCAACCACTCAGAACCAGGGCAACAAGCAGCAGTCCAGCTGAGATCCGCAGATTCACGATGGAGGGTGGAGATGCTGACGCCATTGTGAGTTGGTCCTTCTTAAGTCGGTCCTTCTTGAGTTGGTCCGTTCTCCTCTTTGCGAGCATGGCGCACGCATCGCACCGCTTCCGTGCCCGAACTGGCCAAGACCTACGACCCGGTTGGTACGGAAGCGCGCTGGCAACAGGCTTGGGAGAGCCAGGGAGCCTTTCATCCCGATCCCAAAGCGCCTGGTGAACCGTTTTCGGTGGTGATCCCGCCGCCGAACGTCACCGGCAGCCTGCACATGGGCCATGCCTTCAACACGGCCTTGATCGACACGATCGTGCGCTATCAGCGCCTGGCTGGAAAGAACGTGCTCTGCCTGCCCGGCACCGACCACGCCTCGATTGCGGTGCAGACGATCCTTGAGAAGCAGCTCAAGGAGGAAGGAAAGACCCGCCACGATCTGGGCCGCGACGCGTTCCTGGAGCGGGCCTGGCAATGGAAGGCCGAGAGCGGTGGGCGGATCGTTGGCCAGCTGCGGCGGCTGGGCTATTCCGTTGATTGGAAGCGCCAGCGCTTCACCCTCGATGAGGGCCTGAGTGAGGCGGTGAAGGAGGCCTTCGTGCGCCTGCACGAGCAGGGGCTGATTTATCGCGGTGAGTACCTGGTGAACTGGTGCCCCGCCTCCGGCTCGGCGGTGAGCGATCTCGAGGTGGAGATGAAGGAGGTGGACGGTCACCTCTGGCATTTCCGTTATCCCCTCAGCAGCGGCGACGGCCATCTGGAGGTGGCCACCACCCGGCCTGAAACGATGTTGGGTGATACTGCGGTGGCGGTGAATCCCACCGACGAGCGCTATTCCCATCTGGTGGGTCAGACCCTCACCCTGCCGTTTGTGGGGCGGGAAATTCCGATCGTGGCCGACGACCATGTGGAGAAGGATTTCGGCACCGGCTGCGTCAAGGTGACGCCCGCCCACGACCCCAACGATTTCGCCATCGGCCAGCGCCACGGTCTGCCCCAGATCACGGTGATGCGTAAGAACGGCACGATGAACAAAGAGGCGGGCCAGTTCGAGGGGCTGGATCGCTTCGAGGCCCGCAAGGCCGTGGTGGCTGGTCTGGAGGAGCTGGGGCTGCTGGTGAAGGTGGAGGACTACCGCCACAGCGTTCCCTATTCCGACCGCGGCAAGGTGCCAGTGGAGCCGCTGCTCTCCACCCAGTGGTTTGTCAAAACCGAACCCCTGGCGGCCCGCTGCCGCGAAGCGCTGGAACAGCAGGATCCCCGCTTCATTCCCGAGCGTTGGGAGAAGGTGTATCGCGACTGGCTGACCGACATTCGCGACTGGTGCATCAGCCGGCAGCTCTGGTGGGGTCATCGCATCCCCGCCTGGTTCGTGATCAGCGAGACCGGCGGCCAATACGCCGACACCACGCCTTACGTGGTGGCCCGCAACGAAGCCGAAGCCCTCGAGAAAGCCAAGGCCGAGTACGGCGCGGCGGCGGAGATCGAGCAGGACGAAGACGTGCTCGACACCTGGTTCTCCAGTGGCCTCTGGCCCTTCTCCACTCTGGGTTGGCCCGATACGGGTCGTGCTGATCTGCAGCGCTGGTACCCCACCAGCACCTTGGTGACGGGCTTCGACATCATTTTCTTCTGGGTGGCCCGGATGACGATGATGGCCGGCGCGTTCACCGGCGAGATGCCGTTCCAGGACGTGTACATCCACGGCCTGGTGCGGGACGAGCAGAACCGCAAGATGAGCAAGAGCGCCGGTAACGGCATCGATCCGCTGCTGCTGATCGACCGTTACGGCACCGATGCCCTGCGCTTCGCACTGGTGCGGGAGGTGGCTGGTGCGGGTCAGGACATCCGCCTGGATTACGACCGCAAGAAAGACACCTCCGCCACGGTGGAGGCGTCGCGCAACTTCGCCAACAAGCTCTGGAATGCCACCCGCTTCGCCCTGATGAACCTGGGCGGTGAAACGCCAGCCCAGCTGGGGGAGCCAGACCCCGCAGCCCTGCAGCTGGCGGACCGTTGGATTCTCTCCCGCCTGGCCCGGGTGAACCGGGAGACGGCGGAACGCTATGGAAGCTATGCCTTGGGTGAAGCGGCCAAGGGCCTCTATGAGTTCGCCTGGAACGACGTCTGCGACTGGTATCTGGAGCTGAGCAAGCGCCGGCTCAACCCCGGTGAGAATCCCTCAGCCCAGGCCCTGGCTGATCAGCGGGTGGCCAAGCAGGTGCTGGCCAAGGTGATCAGTCAGATGCACCTGATGCTGCATCCGCTGATGCCCCACCTCACCGAGGAGCTCTGGCACAGCGTCACCGGCGAGCCGGAGACTACGTTCCTGGCCCTGCAGCCCTGGCCGGTGCTGGATGAAACCGCTCTGGATGACGGGTTGGAAGCGTCTTTCACTGAGCTGATCGCTGCCATCCGAGTGGTGCGCAACCTGCGGGCGGTGGCCGGTCTCAAGCCCTCCCAATCGGTGCCGGTGCGCTTCGTCACCGGCCGCGGCGAGCTTGCTGCTGTGCTCAACCAGGGCACGGCCGACATCACGGCCCTGACGCGGGCGGAGTCGGTGGCGGTGATGGCGCCGGCAGAGGCGGATGCGGCTCCGGTGGCCAAGGCCCTGGCGGGGGTGAGCGGTGAGCTGCAGGTGCTGCTGCCGATCGAAGGCCTGGTGGATCTCGAGGCACTCAAGGGCCGCCTGGAAAAAGACATCGCCAAGGCCGAGAAGGAGATCAAGGGCCTGGCGGGCCGGCTTGGGAATCCCAACTTTGCTGGCAAGGCGCCGCCGGAGGTGGTGGCAGAGTGCCGCGCCAATCTCGCGGAAGCCGAAGCTCAGGCGGACCTGGCTCGTAAGCGCTTGGCGGATCTGGGTTGATTACGCTTCAAGCCGAAGGGCAAACCCGATGCCGCGGATTGTCTGAATAATGCGCTCGGGTACGACGTCTTCAAGCTTCTTGCGTAAGTAGCGCACATAGACATCCACAACGTTGTCGTCACCGAAGTAGTCCTCTCCCCAAACGTGCTGAATTAATTGAGGACGGCTCAGGGCCTGGCGTGGATTGCGCATGAAGCACTCCAGTAGGTCGAACTCTCTGACGGTGAGATTGAGTGGTGTTCCGGCATAGGTGCAGCAACGTTCTGGGCCGTTGAGTTGAAGATCGCCGAAATTGAGATGATCTGCGCTGGCTGTGGAGCTGCGCCTTAAAAGTGCTTTCACACGGGCTAGTACTTCGCGGATGTTGAAGGGTTTGGCAATGAAATCGTCAGCACCAGCCTCCAGAGCAGCAATGCGATCGTCCATTTCATCGCGGGCTGTGATCATGATCACCGGAAGTTGATTGCCTGTCTCCCGCAACCGTCTGCAGACGTCAAGGCCCGTAATCATTGGCATGTTCCAATCCAGCAGAGCGAGTGCCGGTCGTGATTCACGGATTTGCGCCAGTGCCTTCGATCCGTCGTCGCAAGCAAGCACGCTGTACCCTTCGGCCTCAAGCTCCATGTTTAAAAGCATCAGGATGTTTGCTTCATCATCTGCAATCAGAATTTGAGTTTGATGGCTTTCCATCTTGAAGCGGATTCGTGAGCAAACTGTAAGCACCTTCCCGGTGAGGTGACGCGAAGGTCGATCGCTTCTAAGCTGATTGAAAGCTTCAGAGCCTTGACTGTGCTGAACAGCAGAATAAAGGCTGGACTCAGCACCGTTGCTGCTCTAATGCTGATGGGCTGCGTGCGTTCACCAGTCTCAACGACATCTGAGTCATCCTCTGAACAGCCTCAAGTCGACCTTCGTATATCAGAGGAGCCCTACCAATCGCAGGATCGAATCAACCGGCGAATGTCTGTTGTTACAGGCTATCTGAAGAAAGCAACTGGGCTTAACATTGAGTATGTGCCAGCTATTAATTACGCACATAGTCATGCAATGTTGCAGCGGGGTTTGATTGATGTTCTTAATGTAGGGGTTTATGGGGGACATCGATTACGCCAAATCATGCCCAGTGTGGAGCCACTTGTCGTTCAGAAAAAGTCGTTTCGAATGGTTTTGTTGGGTCGTCATCGCATGTTGAGGTCGATGTCTCTTTCTGGTCCAATGAAGCTCAATCAACTGGTTGGAATGCGAGTTGGGTTTGGGAGTCGTCATTCGGGAGCAGCTTTTCTGCAGCCATTACTGGAAATGAAGACTCAGGGTTTCGATTACGAATTGATCGGAGGATGTTTGCATGAGCCAATGCAGGATAATCTCGCTGATCTTGTTGCCGAAGGAATGGTTGATTTTGCGTTTGTTGCAAGTTTTGGTGGAGATCCTCTGCAACAGGTTCCGGAGAGTCTTCGATCTGAGGTCGGTGTGGTTTGGACCAGTTCTTTGCGTCGTAATGATTATTTTGCCGCTGCAGGAAAGGGAATTACCCCTCAAGTTATGGACAAGCTAGATCAAGTCCGTGATGCCCTTGTTGCATTGAATCCATCTACACAAAACGGGAAACTGGTTCTGGATCAATGGGGCTACCTTGGCTTCGAATTGCCGAGCGAGCGGTTTCCAGATCGCATTCATAGTGAGATTGATCAGTTGCTGGATGAAACCATATCGCTTCCCTCGTGCTGAGCATGTCACGAACTATTTTTAAGCGAGTCCGTCGTCCTTGGTCGATTGCTAGGCGATTCTTCCTGATCAGCTTTTTAATGATACTTGCGCAAGCACAGGTCAGTACTGCTATTTCCGACGGGCTCTTCTCGTATTTTTTGACAAGTTTTCTTGAAGACAAAATGTCTCGGCAGCTGAGCCGAACCTCCAACGTAGTCACGAAGCGCCTCGATAGTTTTTCTGTAGAACGTGCTTTTAATTGTTGTACTTTGAATGACTACCAGTTTCTGTTGCGCGGTCTCACTTTTGAAGATGGTAAAACAGCTTGGATCTATGGTTCTGCTGGCCTTCAGGCTGCTTCCGGAGCTGGTCTTTATTATTCCCACCAGGATTTGCTTGACTGGTCAAATCAAGTCATCGCTGAAGATGATGGCTTTTTAATTGTTAATCGCGACGGGAATCAGGCGATTGCACTCAAAGCAGTGAAGTTGCCGGGTGGTGAGCAGTCAGGATTCTATATCTATCTGCGTCCTGTGTATTCAATGCCTTTGCTCGTGATTATTGGTCGTATCAAGTTTTGGTCTGAAATTGTTTTGATGCTTGTGCTTGCCGTCTTAATGCTTGGTTGTCTGCGATTGATCTTTCGGCCTGTGCGTGCGATCCAGCGTGATCTTGCAGCTGTTGAACTGAATGAGCTCGACTCCGCGTTTCTCGATACAAACTCTCAGCCGTCTGAATTTCTTCCTCTACTTCAGGAGTTTAATCATATGGTTGAACGCTTGAGGCTGGCCTCTTCACGGCAGAAGCAATTTGCTTCAACAATATCTCATGAATTTCGTACGCCATTGACGGTCATATCAGGTTTTATTCAATCGGTTTTAAATCGTGAGACGATGTTGAGCTCTTCGTCGATTGAGTCCCTTGAAGTTGCCAATCGTGAGTCACTGCGCATCAATCGAATGTTAAGTGATCTGCTTGATTTGATTCGCGCTGAGAGTAATCAGCTCCAGATTCTCCGCGAATCTTTTGAGAGTATGGCCAGCGCCAATGAGGTCGTCAAACTGGCTAGAAAAGCTTATCCAGCTCGTAAGATCGTTCTGGAAAGTGAACTGTCAGCCTCTTTGCTTGCGATTGGTGACTCTGATCGTTTGATTCAATGTTTGAGCAACCTAATAGAGAATGCGGTCAAATATTCGGACTCAGACAGCGAGGTCGTGTTGAGGATCAATGCGACTGCCGAAAAGGTGATCTTCAATGTTGTTGATCATGGCCAGGGTATTCCTGAAGACCAGCATCAGCTTATTTTCGATCGATTCAAGCGTGCGCAGGGAGTGAATCTCCGGCGTGGCGAAAGTAGTTCTGGCCTTGGCTTATCGATTGTGAAAATGTTCGTGTTGGGAATGGGAGGCGAGGTGTCCGTTCAGTCAACTGTCGGGAAGGGCAGCTGCTTCAGTATCGCGCTCAACCGAGCGAATTCACCGGGCTGAAGAGGTATAGCTGCGCACATTGGCTTGGTCTTCAAGCGCACTTTTTGCGCATCTGCATGCTTTCTAGCGGTGATCTTCATCGCCCCTTAATGAATTGGTTTGCGATTTATGGCTTAGTTGAATGGTCTGCTCTTGCTTCGATGGCTTTCCGCCTTCAGCTCTTCCACCTGTCTGACCCTTCGGCAGCCAGCAATACCATCCTTGATGACATCCCCAGGTTGTCGGCCGTGTTGGCAGCGCTGCGCGGTCAGAGCGTCGGAGCTGATGCGAACCTCACTCTCGGCGGCGGTGACACGTATCTGCCGGGCTTGTTCTTCAGTGCCTCGAAGGACCTTTATGGCACCAAGGGCATTGCCGATATTGAAATTCAGAACCAGCTGGGTCTGGATGCGGCAGCGATCGGCAACCATGAATTCGACGATGGTGCTGACACGTTCGCTGAGCTGATTTCTGGTGGATCGGATGTGGGCTCCATCCTCGGGTCTGCTTTTCGGGGAACGACTTTTCCCTACCTCAGTTCCAACCTGGATTTTTCCTCTAACGCTGACCTGTCGCCTCTGGTGAAGCCTGGTGGGGCGGCTCCTCAGGGCAATTCCATCACCTCTTCAACGGTGATCACGCGCGGTGGGGAGAAAATTGGTGTGATCGGCGCCACGACTCCAGGCCTGGCTTTCATCACGAGCACCGATGGAGTGACGGCCCGTCCAGTGGTGAGTGCGCAGGATCTCAGCGCTGCGGAGATCGATGCCCTTGCGGTTGAAATTCAAAGGGAAGTGGATGCTGTTGTGGCAGCCAACCCCGGTCTGAACAAAGTCGTTCTGACCTCGCACCTGCAGATCCTTGACATTGAGAAGTCTCTCGCTCAGAAGCTCAGAAACGTCGACATCATCATGGCTGGCGGCTCTGAGGCCCGTTTGGTCGACAGCAACGACCGGCTGCGTGATGGAGATACCAAGCAGGGCGACTATCCCCAGTTCTTCACGAATGCTGGTGGCACCCGCACAGCCGTGGTTTCCGGCCCTGGTGACTACAGCTACCTCGGTCGCTTTGTAATCGATTTCGACGCCAGCGGCAATCTGCTGGATAGTTCTTACGACCCTGTGGTTTCCGGTAACTACGCCACCGACGCGCAAGGCGTGGTGGATCTCAAGGCTGAGGCTCTTGTGGATCCTGAAATCTCCAGGATCGTGAATGAAGTGCGAGAGCAGATCGCATCTGGTGAATACGGAATCCTTGGCTATTCCGATGTGTTCCTCAACGCCACGCGCTCGGGGACGGGCAAAGCCACTGATCCTGATGGCGTGCGCACCCAGGAAACCAATCTGGGCAATCTCACTGCAGACGCCAACCTCGCTGCGGCCAAAGCTTTCGATCCCACGGTTGTGCTGTCGATCAAGAACGGTGGCGGCATCCGCGCCAGCATTGGTGACTCCTCCTCACGTGGTCCGAGCGAGGCTGAGAGCGATGACATTCTCGGACTCTCCAAAGACGAAGGGGCAATTTCTCAGAACGACATCAAGTCCACTCTCGCTTTCAACAACGGCCTGCGTCTGCTGACGCTGACCCGCCAGGAAATCGTCGGCTTGCTGGAGCACGGCATCGGTGCACTGCCCGATGTGGATGGTCGCTTCCCCCAGGTCTCCGGAGTGAAGTTCTCCTTCGATCCGGCCAAGGACGTTGGCAGCCGAATTCAGGATGCATTCATCCACGACGATGACGGTGCCGTCATCGCCCAGCTCGTCAAAGACGGGCAGCTGGTTGGCGATGCAGGGGAGACCTTCCGAATCGTGACACTCGACTTCCTGTCATCGCCTCGTTTCGACGAGAACGGCAACTACACCGGCGCGGGCGATAGTTACCCCTTTCCCAACTACAACCTGGATGGTTCTGCTGGTGAAGCCACTGTTTCCCAGGAGGTGTTCAACCGCATCAATCCCGTTGATCTCAAGAAGCAGTCACTGTCGGATGGTGCGTCCACATTCGCTGCCGCCGGCACCGAACAGGATGCCTTGGCTGAGTTCTTGAAGGCGAACCACGGCTCCGCTTCCAAGGCATACAACGCCTTGGATCTTGGAGCTCCTGCCGATGCACGCATCGTTAATTTGGGCTTCTCTGGAAGCAGCCTGTTTGCCCCCGTTACCCCCACAAGCAGCATTGATCTTGGTGGGGCCGAAATTGTCACTTGGCTGAAAGGCGCCAATGTCGCTGCGGTTTCGGGCGGTGATGAAACTGTCCGTTTCGTGAAATACGGCGCAGACTTCTCTGATCCTGAAGTCGTTCTGGAGTACGAATTCGACGGCGACGTGCAGTCCGTTGCGTCGTACACCGATGATGACGGGAAGTCATACATCGCTGTTGCGATGTCGAAGGACAAGACCAAGAAGGGTCATGTTGGCTTCTATGAATTCCGTGATAACAACACGCTGAAAGAGAAATTCACCAACCGGGTGGGTTATTTGCCTGACTCTGTGGCCTGGAGCGAGAACGGTCGCTACGTGGTGGTGGCCAATGAGGGTGAACCCAATGATTTCTACGGATCGGATGATGGCTTCGACCCCGAGGGCTCCATTTCAGTGTTCAGGCTGAATGGCGATGTGGAGAAGCTGAACAACAAGCACCGCCGCTTCAATAATCTCGATGCGTCGAAGCTGCTTGCTGACGGTGTTCGTCTCTCCGGGTTGAATGCCACGGAGAATCCTTCTCTGGATCTGGAGCCTGAGTACGTCACGATTTCACCGGATAACCGTTATGCATTCGTGACTCTTCAGGAGAACAATGCGGTCGCGAAGGTCGATCTCAAGTCGCTCGACGTTGTCTCGATCAAGGGACTTGGATCCAAGAACTGGGACGGTCTTTCGGTTGATACCTCCGACAAGGATGGTGGTTACCAACCTGGGGACCGCGATTTCAACAGCCTTTACATGCCTGATGGCATGGACTCCTTTATCGCAGGAGACGGCAAGACCTATGTGTTGATGGCCAATGAGGGTGACGGACGTGTGCGTCCTGATGATGTGAACTTTGAGGCTCCCGAGGATGGCACTTACTCCTTTGGCTCCAATGATGCCGGCAATGCCACGGAACAATTCAAGGACCCTCTGACTGGCCAGACGATCTATGTGTACTCCGGCGACGCTGGAAACACCGGAAGCTTTGAGGCCGAAGAAGGCGATGAATTCTTCATCACAACCAAATATGGTGCCATCGCCGATGATGACTTCTATTCCGATGAGAAACGTGCAGGCAAGCTCGACGGCCCTCTCGACAATCTGATTGTGAGTGGTGACGGTGAAGGCCGATTGAAGACCATCACGGATCAGAACACGGCCGACAGCATCACGGCCTTTGGCGGTCGTTCCTTCAGCATTCGCGATGCGAATGGCAACTTGGTGTGGGATTCAGGTGATCAGCTTGATCGGATCGCTGCTGACTACACCCTCTATGACGATGGCCGTAGTGATGACAAAGGTGTGGAACCGGAGCACGTTGAGATCGTGACCCTGGGTGATCGCTCTTTCGCCTTCATTGCACTGGAGCGGGCCACCAGCACTCTGATTCCTGTGTATGAGATCACCGATGTGAATGCTCCGAAGCATGTTCACACCTTCTATGCCGGTGGTTCCCTCTCACCTGAGGCTTCCGTTTTCGTGAAAACTGACGATGAGTCCGGTCAGTTGCTGGTCTCCAGTGAGGTTTCCGGCACGTTGGATGCCTTCAAGTTCAACGTCAACATGGTCTGATTTCACAGCAGCACCATCAGGTTGGTATTGCCCGTTTGGAATCCCTTCAGCTCCCCCATCGTGGGGGAGCTTTTTTGTTGCCCGTCTTCAATTGCCTTTTGGCGTGATGCTGGCCCGAATCGCATCCATATCCATGTTGGGCGCTGGGTAAAGAGTCGTGCAGTTAAAGGCGAAATCAGCGTCACTTCGCTTCACGATGGCAGCGATATCAAGGAAAATTGATTGTTGGATGTTGAGCCATTCAGCCCAGACAGTCGTTTTGGTAAAGCAATACACCATCATGTTGATGGATGATGCATCCCATTGATTGAAATTCACAAGAATGATTTGTTCCTGGTCGATCTGGGGGTGATGCTTTAGGTGTTCTCGGACCTCGTCTGTAATTCCAGCGATTTTGCCAAGGTCTTCATAACGCAGGCTGATATTGGCAAGAATTCGCCTGTTGTACATTTGGCCAGGATTTTCAATCGGTTTCGTGGCAAAAATCGAGTTGGGGATATTGAGCGGCCTGCGATCAAAAGTGCGAATTCTTGTGTAGTACCAGCCAATCGATTCCACGGTTCCTTGCAGTTCGTCGACGTTGATCCAATCCCCTTCTTTGAACGGGCGATTGAAGAAGAGCATGAAGCCGGAAAGAAAATTCTGGCTGATCTGTTGCGTGGCGAAGGTGAAACCAATCCCGGCGCCACCCAGCAAGGTGGCGATGGCGGCGGATGGAATGCCGAAGTTCACCATCAAAACCGCTGTTGTGATCAGCAGCGTGACAATGGTGAAGAGCCGTCCCAGCAGATTGATGAGCATGGCTTTGTCTTGCTCATCGTCCATCTGCATCCAGCGCCGCATCGACCCCGACTGGAGAATGGCGTGCCCGACATTGAGAGCTGCCCAGCTGATGGTGATAATCAGCAGCGTGGCTGAGAGGCGCTTCAGTGTTAGCTGATCCACCACATCGATGCGCTTATCGACCCAATGGGTGATCCATGTGCCATAGAGCGACACGCCAAGACCGATCAGTAGCGGTCGCCTCAGGCTGCGCGTGATCAGGCTGCCGATGTTGCGTCCGTGTCGGCTCAGGAAGTGGAGCAGAAACCAGGCCGCGATCAGCGTCAGGGTCCCGACAATTAGCCCCGTATTGGTCTGAAGAAATCCCACGCGGTCGACCGCGTTTGTTGTGAGTTCACGGAACTCCTGAAGATCTTGGATGGGTCTAGCGCGACGAGACTCGGGATTTTAGCTGTGGTTCGTTGGCACTCAGCGTTGTGTTTCTTGATCAGTCGTTGACTGGGTGTTGAGGCTCTGTTGCAGACTCGGAGGCCATTGCATGGGATAAACCTGGCGTTGGGGGAAGGGAATGGTGATCCCTTCTTTCTCGAATCGTTTCCAGATCTCCCTACGCAGATCACTGCCCACGGCGAAGGCGTCGAGAGGGTTGGCCACCCAGAACAGCACTTTGTAGTTGATCGACGAATCGGCAAAGTCCGTGACGAAGGCTGCTGCTGGTGGGTATTGCTTCACTTTGGGATGGTCTTCTGCAATCGCGAGTAGCAGGTCAATCACCCGATCGGGATCATGGTCGTAGGCAGCTCCGACGACCACGCTGTCGCGACGTGCCGTTTCAGCCGCTGTGTAGGACGCTGCTTCCTGCGTGAAGAAGGTCTGGTTCGGGATCAGTAGTTCGGCGCCGTCACGGCCGCGCTTCAGCTGTGTTGCCCTGAGTCCGAGCTTGCGCACCGTGCAGGGATCTCCATTGATCATCAAGATTTCGCCAGGACGTACGGAACCTTCAAACAGCAACCAGATGCTGCTGATGAAATTGGAGATGATTTCCTTGATTCCAAAACCGATCCCCACCGATAAACCACCGGCGATGGCGATGAATGCATTGCCATTAATGCCGATGTAATACGCCACACTGACGATGCCGATGGCGATCACGCTGTAACGGAATAGCAATTCCATGCCACGCCTGTTTTGCTGCCGCACCCCGAAGATCGTGCCGCTGGCCCAGGCCATCAGTGCGGCAGGGCGCGATGCAATTGTGACGATCAGATAAATCGCCACAATCGCTGTGTACACCTTGCCCAAGGTGATTTCAACACCAAAGAGGTTGGCGATGCCGACCCGTGCGAGATTTTCGCGGCTACCGAGCAGGCTCAGCATCGAAACTGTGGCTGTGATTACATAAACCGGTTTGAAAAATGTGCTTTCAAGTTCTTCGATCGGGAACTGTGGATTGACACGTTTAACCAGTAATTTCAAGGGTGTGAATAGATTCCAGCCCAGCCAGAGCAGCCCGAAATAACGCAGCAGGCCGAAGGGTGCTTGGCATGTGGCAAAGACAGCCGCAAGGATCAGGATTAGTGCAGGACCGAGCAGAACACGGATCGCTTCTGGAACCTGTTGATGCAGGCGGTACCGATTGAGATGGAGTTGGATGCTGCGCGTGCGTGCCAGAAGCACGATCACAGCCAGCACAAGCAGTTGGGACAGCACCGACCAGCGCTGCAGAAAGGCCAGCCAGCTCAGCATTTCCACAAGGATGTCGCGGGGGGACACCGTCAGGAGGAGGTGGGTGATGGTCATGACGATGGGCCCAGTTTGGTGTTCAGTGTTGCGGCGCCTTGGCTGGGGGTTTCAGTGCCAAAAATCACATCATTCAGTGTGAGTTGCATCGCTTGCTCAAGTTTCGGATCTTGATTAAGCGCGGCTCTGATTTCATCGCCAATGCGGACATCCTCCTCGTCGGTGCTCAGATAAAGGTCTTGGGTTCCAGGGATTTCGCGATTGATGATTTGTGCGGCGGCTGGGTTGACCGGATAGGAGGTGCGATAGCGCAGAGCCCATGTTTTCTGGGCCCAGGGAAGAACGATGAATTGCATCAGTTCTGTGCTTTTCAAGCGCTGTTGATGGCTGGAATTGCGTCCGAGGCCCCACACCTGCAGTCGGCTCACCGGCGTGGCTTTTCCTGCTGGTCCCGCTGGTAACAGCCCAACGCCGAGATTGTCTTTCAAGGCCTCGCGCAGTTGGGGAAGCTGGGAGCTCCAACAGCTGATCCAATGCAGATTGCCATTGATCAGCTGTTGCCTGAGGGTGGCCTGATCGTTCATGAACAGAACGTTCTGCTGAAAGCTGGCTGCTCGCAGCCAGGTGAGCCATTGCACCAGCTGGTTCACATCCTGCGTTGTTGGTGTTTCCCCACGCAGGGAACTGATCAACGCCTTTCCAGCGCCGTAGCTGCCCACACTCCAATAGAGATTCTCGAAATTTTGGGTGAGACCGAAAATGTTGCCCTCACTGCTTTGCTGGGCCAGTTCGCGCAGAGTTTTCGGTGCACTTTTGAGTTTGCGTTTGTCGTAGCAGGCCAGTTGGATGTACTGGGACACCGGCAATCCAGTAAGGGTGCCGTTGTCTGTGCTGACGCGTGCGAGTAGCTCCGTTGGAATGGCTTGGCGTTGTTCAGGTGTGATCGGGACGGGATCGAGTAGGCGTGCTGCGAACAGGGCCTGGATGGTCTGGGCGTCGCTGATCACGAGGTCGGGTCCCAGTCCACTGTTGGTCTGTCGTTGCAGTTCCGACTGGACGCTGGTTGCCGAATAAAGAGAGGGTTGGATGCGCAGTCCGGGGATCACAGCGCGCAGGTTGGTTTGAAAATCGCGCAGCAGTTTGCGATCGCGTGCGCTTTCCTCCCCCGTCACCACCTCGTTGGCGGGCAACGTGCGCACGACCCGGAGCAAGGTGGAGCGGGATTCGTCACTGCTGCTGCAAGCGCTGAGCAGACCAACCGCTGCGAAGAGGGTGAGTGATCGCTTCATATCTGTTCGCTCGTGTCAGCAGGGCGTTGAAACCGCTGTGTGTCGTCGCTGTAGTGAGCGATTCCCGTGAAGCGAAGCCAGCTCACCAGGGTTCGGAACGTCTGATCCACTTGGGGGGTTGTGAGGTGTTCATCCATGAGATCCAAAATGATGGCGCCACTCACGCCACTGCGTCGGTTGCGAGTCAGCAAACGCTCCACGGTTTGCACGAGGGGGATCCTTTCGCGCAGTTGTTTGGCCAATAACTGCCGCTCCCCGCTGGAATCGGCTTTACGCAGTTGGCGGCCCAGGCCGGTGAGTTCCACCTGACTCCCCTTGGTCTCAAGCAATCCCAGGATGACACCAGCTTCTGCCAACGGCAGCAGGCTGTCGTCGCTCAGTCCCAGGACCCCAACCCCGGCAGGGTGTAGTCAGCGTTGTTGACGCTGATCGCTTCACTTTGTGTGGCGAAGAACCAACCGCCAGCGAAGCTCATCATTCCGTTCCAGACCAGATTGATGCTTCCGGCCGGGAGATCCAGCTGGGTGAAGCGCTGCCAACCACTGAAGCGATAAAGCGTCGCTGCTTCGCTCAGATCGCTCGGCACCGTGCGCAGCGATTGGTAGTAAGAGAAGATCAGATTCCACAACTGGCCGGTCACGATTGCGAAGATCGACGCCGCCTCAAGCCCCAGCAGGCTGCCGCGGAACAGATGGATGAAAAAGGCCACGGTGATGGCCAGAAAGCCCAGAACCGGCACCGATTGCAAGATGTCGACTAGGGGATGATCACCCGTTCGGCGATGGCATTTCGGGCAGCCAGGGTGCCCACCACCAGACAGATCCCTAGGGAGATGCCCAGGCCGATCAACATGCGCAGGCTGGAGCGTGCGGCATAGGCGGGCAGATGGATTGGATTGAGATCAATGCCGGTGAGGGTGGAGGCCTCTGGATGAAAACTCACGGCCATCTGGCTGCTGAGGCTTGCGATCCCGGCGACGAGCGCCAGGCCGAGCACGAGCAGGGCCAGGTCAAGAATCGGCGTTCCCCCGAGGTGAACACTGACAGTTCCATGGCGTGGTGGCGCAGGGTTGGCAGTTGCGCTGAACAGCTTCTCCATGGAACGGTTGTAAGGCGCAAGGGTTAAGGAATGGCGAGTGATCTGCTGAGCACGGAGGCCGTTCTGCACTGGCTGCAGTCTCCGTTAGGAGCCCTGGTGTTTATTCCCCTGTATGCGCTTTGGGTCACGCTGCTCTTGCCTGGCATCTGGGCTTCGATGCTGGCGGGTGCTCTCTACGGCACCTGGTGGGGCAGCGTGATTGTGTTCGCTGGAGCCACGCTCGGGGCGGAAGCTGCGTTTCTGCTGGGGCGCCACCGCTTGCGCGGTTGGGCACAACGTCGGCTCAAGCGCTTCCCAAAACTGTTGGCAATCGAAAAGGCGGTGAGCCGTGAAGGGTTCCGGTTGGTGTTGCTCACCCGCCTGTCTCCGGCTTTTCCGTTCTCTTTGCTGAACCTCGCCTATGGACTCAGCGACGTGAGCCTGCGGGATTACAACCTGGGCCTGATCGGCATCATTCCTGGCACGATCCTGTTCTGCGCACTCGGTGCACTGGCTGGAAGCGCTGCGCGTTTCGGGGAGGTGTTGGCTGGGGAGACGTCCCCTCAGGCCTGGGTGTTGCGGGTTGTCGGTGTGCTGGCCACCGTTGCGGTTGTCTGGCTGGTGGGTCGCGCTGCTCGCAAGGCGCTGCAGGAGGGATCAGAGCTGGATCAAGATCCGGCGGGTTGATCGGGATCCGTGAGGCGCCAGTCGCGGATCGCAGCGATCAGCACAAACCAGATCAGCCGGCCTCTGGCCCGCAATCCCTTGCGTGCACTCAGGTCGGCATATTTGGCGCGGCCGCAGTCGGTTTTGATCCAACGAAACACAGAGGGCCGTTGTTGATCCTGTTGATTCACGACGATGGCTGCGACGTTTCGCTGTATTTAAAGATCTGATTGGGGATCACGCTGATGGTGGTCCTGATGTCGTCCAGGCCCAGGTCTGTCTTGGCGCGATCGGCGAGGCCCTCGTACACCTCCTGCGCCAGTCCGTCTGTGACCAGACCTTCTGGAGCGCTGAGCACGAGATCAACGGTGGCTTTGTTGTCCACAACCCGGATATTGCTGTACAGCATCCGCACCTTTTGCCAAAGGTAGGGATTCTTGCGGGTGAGTTCGAACTGACGCACTCGACCGGCTTTGAAGCTGGCGAACTGACCATCCAGTTGCTGTTTGATGCTGAAGTCGCGCAGGGATGAGGACAGGGGGATCGAGAGCAGGCCCAGAAGACCGAGCCACACCAGAAGATTGCGCCAGCTCTGCCCCACCGACCCGTACCGCTGGATCAAAAAGATGAACAGGCTGGCCACGGTGATCCCGATCAGGTTGGCCAGGAACAACAGGAATGAGCCCTCGGAGATCTGATTGGTGATTCCCGCCACCGTTCCCCGTCCGAACACCGCCACCACTTCCTGGCCCAGGCTCAAGCCGATGCCGCAGACGCAGAGGGGAGGCACCAGGGCCACAGCGATGGCCACACCGGCGATCGAGTTCGACAGCCCCGCGCGCGTCATGCTGAAGGAACCGGCAATGGCGGCGGCAACGGCAATGCCGAGATCGATCAGATTGGGAGCGGTGCGGGAGGTCATCTCCCGATTCACCTCGCTCACGTCGAGCAGCATCGACAAAATCGCCGCCGTGCCAACAACGGTGAGCACACCCAGCAGGATGGTGAGCAGGGATCGCTTTGCCAGGGTGTTGTTGCTGATGGCCAGAGCGAAGGCCAGGCTCAGGATCGGATCCATCAGCGGTGCCACGATCATGGCCCCAATCACCACGGCGGTGCTGTTGGAGATCAGCCCGAGTGTGGCGATCACCGCTGAACACACCAGGAGTACGAAGAAACCTAGGGACGGTTTCGATGACTCGATGCGTGCTTTGTAGAGCTCTTTGCGTGGGACGCGCTGCTCGAGGTTGATCTGCCACTCACCTGTGAGTGCTTCGACTGCTCTTGTGATCGGCGTTGGCATGGGGTCAGCTTCGTTCTTTCAACGCGGATTGAAGGAGTCGGTGCTGGCTTGAATCAGCCGCTGCAGTGCTGTTTCGTCGAGCACGCGGATTCCAAGGGTCCTGGCTTTTTCCAGTTTGCTTCCCGCTTCGTCGCCAGCCACCACGAAACTGGTTTTCTTGCTCACCGATCCGCTCACTTTGCCCCCTGCTTCTTCGATCAAGGCCTGGGCCTGAGACCGGGAGAGCGAGGGCAGGGTGCCGGTGAGCACGAAGGTCTGGCCGCTGAGGTGCCCCTTGCCGTTGTTGCGATCTGCCAGGGCCTGACGCTCCTGATCCGAGGCCGCCAGCGTGAGGCCGACATCGCGCAGCTGCTGAAGCAGATCCTGGTTGGCTGAGGTGTTGAACCACTGCTCCAGGCTCTGGGCGATCTCCGGACCAATGCCGTGCAAATCGGTGATCGCCTCCGGCTTGAGCATGGCTGCGTCAGCAAGGCTGTGGGCGTCGGCAAAGGCAGAGGCCAGGGCTTTGGCATTGACCTCGCCAACGTGATGGATCCCCAGGCCATAGAGCTGGCGCGACCAGGGCTGCGCGCGGGATTGGGCCAAAGCGGCCACCAAATTGCCGGCACTTTTTTCACCCATGCGCTCCAGGCTTGTGAGCAGGGCGGTGTCGAGGCGGTACAGGTCGGCAATCGAGCGCACAAGGCCACGCGCAACCAGTTGTTCAATCAGCTTGCTGCCGAGGCCATCCACATCCAGCGCACCCTTGCTCACCCAGTGGCGCAGGGCCCCGCTCAGGATGGCGGGACAACTGCTGTTCACACAGCGTGTGGCGGCTTCACCGCTTTCGCGCACCAGATCCGAGCCGCAGGAGGGGCACTGCTGCGGCAGCTCCAGGGGCAGGGCACCCTCCGGACGCAGTTCGGGGAGAACCCGCAGCACTTCAGGGATGATCTCCCCTGCCTTGCGCACAATGATCGTGTCGCCGCTGTGCAGATCAAGCTCCTGCAGACGATCGGCGTTGTGCAGGGTGGCGCGACTGACGCTCGTGCCCGCCAAGGCAACCGCCTCGAATTCCGCTACTGGGGTGATCACCCCAGTGCGCCCCACTTGGCAGCTGATCCGCAGCAGCTTGCTAGGGGCTTCCTCCGCCGGATATTTGAGGGCAATTGCCCAGCGCGGTGCTTTCTGGGTGAAGCCAGCAGCGTCCTGCAGGCGCAGGTCGTTGAGCTTCACCACCACCCCATCGGTGGCGTAATTGAGATCGTGGCGCCGGCTGTCCCAGTCGCCGAAAAACTGCTCAACGGAGTCAACGTTTGGCAGCAGGGCGGCGTTGGGGTTCACGCGGAAACCTGCATCTTCCAACCAGCGCAGGCTCTCCCATTGGCTGGTGGGGCGTTCCCCCGACCAGTCCTCGGGGAGGTGAAGGGTGTAAGCAAAGAAGTCGAGGTGCCTTGCAGCCACCACCTTCGGGTCCAGCTGACGCAGGGTTCCTGCGCAGGCATTGCGGGGGTTCGCGAAGAGGGGCTCGTCGCGCGCAGCTCGCTCCCTATTAATGGTGGCAAAGGTGCTGTCGGGGATCAGGGCTTCGCCGCGCACCTCCACCCAGGCGGGTGCGGGGTCGAGGTGCAGGCGCAGGGGAATGGAGGCGATGGTGCGCACGTTGGCTGTGATCTCTTCTCCTTGATCGCCATCCCCCCGGGTTGCTGCGCGGACCAAAACGCCGTTTTCGTAGCTCAGCGCTAGGGCATTGCCGTCGATTTTCAGTTCTCCCACCATCGCCAGGGCCGGCAGGGGTGAACCCGATGGGGGCTCGCGGTCGAGCACCTTGATCAGTCGGTTGTACCAGCCCCGCAGCTCGTCAGCACTGAAGGCATTGTCGAGGCTGAACAGAGGGATGCGGTGGGTGACACTGCGAAAGCCTTCGGCCGGAGAGCCGCCCACCCGTTGGGTCGGACTATCGGTCTCGACCAGCTCTGGGTGTGCTGCCTCGAGATCGAGCAGTTCTCGATAAAGCCTGTCGTAAACAGCATCCTCGAGGTCGGGGGCATCAAGCACGTAATAAGCGTGCGCGGCTTTGTTGAGAAGCTGCCTCAGTTCGGCGGCGCGCTCCCTCAAACCCTGCGGCATGGAAGTGGGCACGGCCGGGCAGTCAACTCTTGGCGTTTGCGTTGACGGTGGCGATGCGGTCGATCTTCCAGTTGTCGTCCACCTTGGTGAAGGTGAAATCGAGCGGCATCTCCTCTTTGTCTTCGGCGATCAGCTTCACCGTGAGGATCATGTTGCCTTCCTGAAGCCGGGGACGGCCTGATTTGAGGTTTCGGAAGCGATTGAGTTTTAGTCCGGCCAAATAGCGGATGAACTGCTGGCGGTTCACATGCTGGCGATAGGTCTTGGTGGTGAGGAGGTAGGCCGCGTCGACCCGTCCAGCGGCCACCTGGGTGAAGAACTGCTTGATCAGAGGATTGATGCCGCGGGCGCTGAGCACCAGCTTCACCGCGGTGATCGTCCAGTAGAGGAGTAGGGCGCCACCACCGGCGAGCAGTGCCTTGCTTCCGATTTCCCGCACCAGACCCAGATCCATCAGCCCATGCCATTTGGACCGTGAGTCTGACTGACGATCCGCTGGATGGAGGCAGACTGGGCCGACCTCCCGCGTCCGGCGCCTGCCGACCATGCCGCTCGAGCCGTTGTTGCCGCTGTTTCATCGGCTAAACCGTGAACACTTCGAGGGCTCGCTCACCCAGGGGAATCAGCCCCTGGTGGCCGTTCGCTGGAGCGATGGCCGGCTTCGGCGCACCGCCGGTTTGTATCGACGTGGTGTTTCTGTGGCGCCACCCCTCGGTCGGGAGATCGTGTTGTCGAGACCCCTGTTGGGGCCACTGCCGCGCGAGGCCACGGAGAGCACCCTTTGCCACGAGATGATTCATGCCTGGGTGGATCTCGTGCTGAAGAGCAACGAAAGCCATGGCCCCAATTTTTTGGCGCGCATGCAGGCCATCAATGCGGATCAAGATCGCTTTGAAGTGAGCGTTCGGCATCGGTTTCCGGTTCCGCAGCAGCCACCGCGCTGGATTGCTATTTGCCCGCGCTGCGGACGGCGGACGCCCTACCGGCGGCGCATGAAACAGGCCGCTTGCCGCCAATGCTGCAATCAGCACCATGGCGGTCGTTGGCATCCCAGTTGTCTGCTTGGCTATGTGCCGGCCCAAGAGGACAGCTGACGTTTATGGATCTGTTTCTCTGGGTTTTGGAGATTGGCGGTGTGTCCATCGCTTTAATCGGCTTGCAACGGGAACGTTGGTTGGTGCACCGGCGTCGGTAACGTTTGAGGATGGATTCACGTCGACAACGCCGCCAGCGTGGTGCTGAGCCATTGGATTCGCGATTTGATCAATGGATTGAAACGGGGCGGCAGCTGGTGGATGGCGTCTCCGGTACCCGTCCTGGCCGTCGTGGTGGTGGGCGGCCGCAGGTCGGATCCCGCCTTGATGCCGTGGGCCGGTGGGTCGGTGATCGGGTGGAATGGCTTCTGGATGAAGACGACGACTGGAGTGAGGGTGTGTCTGCTCCAGAGACCCCCGCAGCGGCGAGGCCCCGGCCCTCGGGCAAGCGTCCTTTGGATGCGATGTCGCGGCGGCAACCGTTGTTGACGCCTCCGACTGAAACCAGCGCCCTGCCGCTTGAAGAACCCATTCAGGAAGACTGGCCCGACGATGAGGATTTCCGCGTTGAACGTTGGCGACGCTCGGAGAGCACATCCGCACCTGCATCCCCACCGTCCCCGCCGGCGCCCACTCCAGAGTCGCGAACGTCGGTTCGTCGCTCCTTCCCCCGCTCCAGTCGTCGGCGCGACGGAGCCTGAGGCTCGATAGCCCTTAGGCTCCGACCAACTGAATCAACCGACATGAGCAACCTGGTGGTTGTGGGCTTCCCGAAGGTCTCTGAGGCTGAGGACGTTCGGCGTGAGCTGGTCACCATCCAGCAGGAGCATCTGATCACCTTGGAGGATGCGGTGGTGCTGGAGCACGGTGATGATGGTCACGTGCATCTGCGCCAGGCGATCAACATGACCGCAGCCGGTGCCATGGGCGGCACCTTCTGGGGTTTGCTCATCGGTTTGATCTTCGCCAATCCCCTGTTGGGTGCAGCGGTGGGGGCTGGCGCCGGTGCAGCTTCTGGTGCTCTCAACGACATCGGAATCAACGACAAGTTTCTCGAAGAACTGGCGGAGACGTTGCCCCAGGGCAGTGCTGCCCTGGCTCTCTTGGTGCGCGACTCCACCCCGGATCGGGTGATTGAGCGCCTGCGCCGCCATGCTCCCCATGCCCGGCTGATCCATACCAACCTCAGCCACACCGATGAGGAGGCTCTCAAGGCGCAGTTGGACACGGCTCGCAAGCAGGCTGAGGCTCTCAGGCTTTCTTGACCTGCCTGTGCACCTGATACCGGCAACCGCGGCGGTTGAGTTGCTGGTTCACCGCGTCGACCAGATTGGAAGGGAGTTCCTCGGCCATCTGATCGGCGCTGGTCGTGATCGAGGCTGATCCAGCAGCCATGGCTTCAAGCAGATCCGTCCATTGGTTCACGTGCTGGTCTTGGCTGAGAGGGTGATGTCCCTGACGTTCGAGAACGACAGAGCAGAGCTCGGCATTCCAAAGTGCGGAGCGTCCCTTTCGGTGGGGAGCCCGTTGCTCGGCTGCACCCATATCAAGTGCTGCGGGGGTAGGACACCCATGGCGGTCCCGCCAGCCTTCCCGCTCCAGCACGCGTCCGCAATGACGGGCGGAGATGCCGAACTTGCGGCCCAGATCGTGGAGGTTCACCCAGGTGGAGGTCGCCATGGAATCGTTGCCGATAGGCGCATGATTGCTTGAGCACAACAGCAAGCAAGTTGTCAAGTGCAAATCCCCATCAAACGCTGGATTTCTTCATGACGCTGCATGAAGCGGCCGGCGCGGAGCTTCTCCCAGCCAGCGTTCTAGGGCTGGGCTGAACACTTCCCTGATCACGGTGAGTTCCTTTCCCTGGCGGAAGAAGCGGTAATGGCGGCTCCAGAAAGGTCCTTGCTCACCAAAGCCCTGTTCGAGCCAGGGGGCTGTCACCAGGGCCAGGCCATCCACTTCTCGGAAGAGTTCTGAGCGCCCCTGGGTGAGGCTGATCCAGATCGGCAGGTTGCGATTTTGGAGGTGCTGCTCCGCTTCGGTCTGGTTCCACCAGCTCTCCGCCCAGGCGAGAGTAATGCCGCCGCACTCCAGCCACACCTGGCGTCGCAGCAGGGGGTGGCTGAGTTCGCGCACTTCGGTCGGCGCGCCGTCCAGTGCTGTGTCGGCCTCCATGGCGCTCACGCGCACGGCGACCGGATGGCTTGTCAGCAAACGCAGGTGCCTGGTTGGGCTGCCATCACCAAGCAGCATCAACCGCCAGGGGCCAGGGAGCCAACCGGGTTCTTCACCTGCCAAAACAGCCGCTGTGGGGGCCTCCCAGAGCACAGCTGGCGAGGGGGTCAGGGCGTCGATGGGGTTCAGAAGGCTCCTCCCACTGAGAGTGACCGGCTGGTGCCGCCCCGTTCGATCACCGCACCGTTTGCCGTCACGCTGCGCAGGGACCAGCCACTGTTGCCGATGCTTTCCCCTGGGGCCGCCGACAGGGACTGCTCACCGACCTGAAAGATGGCGGATCCCTGGCCGCCGCCGCCGTGGACCACTCCCACGAGGAGGGGCTCCGGCGTCACGGGTACCGTTGCCGCAGCAGACTCAACCTGTGCGGGTGTTGGCTCCGTTTCTGCCGGGAGCGGTAGGGAGCGGATGGGAATGGTCACCGGCTCCAATTGCTGAATCACTGGCGGGGCTGGAATCGGCTCCTGGGCGTCCTGAATCTCCGTGGCTGTCTCTGCGGGCGGAGTGTCTGGTGTGCGCTGACGCAGCTTTTCAATCAGGGCCAGGTTGCGTTCCCTCTGCAGCGCCTGTTGGGCGCTCCACCACTGGAGACCCAAGGTGAGGGTGCCCAGCACTCCAATCAGGGTCAGCACCAGCAGGCTGATCAGCACCCGCGGGCTTGGCTGGGTGTCCTTCGAGCTGGACGTTGGCGTCGAGGCGGAGGCTGGCGGTGGCGCTTTCACTTCACGCACCTGCACCTGCACAGCCTCCAGGGTGCGTTCCCCGTCGCTGAACACCCGATCCATCACCTGCTCAGCGCGCAGATTCCAGTAGGCCCGGGATGTGGGAAGGCGTGGAGACACCGCAGGTTGTTGACTCCATCAACGCTATCGAGCCTGGCCAGTGGGGGCGAGGTCTGGAGCGCTGGGTTGACTGCGTCGTTGCTGCAGCTCGAGCCACATCAACAGAGCTGTGAGATCGGCTTGGCTCACACCAGGGATCTGGCTGGCCTGCCCCAGGGTGAGTGGGCGTACTGCTGTGAGTTTTTCACGTGCTTCCTGCGACAAGGTGCTGATGCTGGCGTAGTGGATCGTTTCAGGAAGCTTGCGCCGGCCCTGGCGCTTCACCTGATCGATCTGCTGCTGTTGGCGAGCCAGGTAACCGCTGTATTTGATGTCGATTTCGGCGCCTTCGCGCACGGGCAGGGGGAGGCCTGCATCGGCCAGGCCGTGGCGCACCAGGTCGGCGGCATGCATGCCCGGCCGGCGCAGCAGGTCGGCCAGGGTGATCGAGCCTTTAATGGGAGCACCGGTTTCCTGCACCACGGCGGGGGCGACGGGGTCACTCACCTTGAGGCGCACGGTCTCCAGTCGCTGCTTTTCGGCCTCCATCGCCTGGAGTTTGTCTTCAAACAAGCGCCAACGACGGTCGTCGATCAAACCGAGCTCACGGCCTAGGGGGGTGAGGCGGCGGTCGGCGTTGTCACCCCGCAGCACCAAACGGTATTCACTGCGGCTGGTGAGCACCCGGTAGGGCTCGCGCAGATCCTTGCTCACCAGATCGTCGATCATCGTGCCGATGTAGCTGCCTTCCCTGGGAAAGTGCACCGCTTCTTCAGCGCGGATGCGGCGTGCGGCATTGAGGCCTGCCACCAGCCCCTGGGCCGCGGCTTCCTCGTAGCCCGTGGTGCCATTGAGCTGGCCGGCGCTGAACAGCCCTTGCACGCGTTTGGTTTCCAGCGAGGGCAGCAGTTGGGTGGCGGGCAGATAGTCGTAATCAACGGAGTAGGCCGGGCGCAGCATCACGGCTTGTTCCAGGCCAGGCAGGCTGCGCAGCAGTTGCAACTGGATCGGTTCGGGCAGGCCGGTGGAGAAGCCCTGCACGTAGATCTCCGGGGTGTCGCGCCCCTCCGGTTCGAGGAAGATCTGGTGGCTGTCTTTATCGGCGAAGCGCACGATCTTGTCTTCGATTGAAGGGCAGTAGCGCGGCCCCTTGCTGTCGATCACGCCGCCGTAGATGGCGGTGAGATGTAGGTTGTCTTTGATCAGTTGATGGGTTGCTGCCGTGGTGCGCGTGATATGGCAGCTCATCTGCTCACCACTGGACCAGGCGGCGGGGTCAAACGAGAAGAAGCGATCGGCGGCGTCGCTGGGTTGCTCTTCGAGCTGATCGAGGGCAATGCTGCGCCGGTCCACCCGCGCTGGGGTGCCGGTTTTGAGTCGGTCGGTGTGGAAGCCCAGTTGCTGGAGTGCTTCGGTGAGCCCTTCGGCGGCCTGCTCGCCGGCCCGGCCTGCAGCCATCGACTGGTGGCCGACCCAGATGCGACCCCCAAGAAAGGTGCCGGCGGTGAGCACGACGGCCTTGGCGCCGTAGACGCTGCCGAAATAGGTGCGCACACCGGTGATGCGGGCGGCGGGCCCTTGGCTCGGCTCCCAAGACTCACCACCGCCACTGGGATCGCCTTCGATCTCCAGCCCTGTGACCATCGCCTCACGCAGGGCCAGGTTGGGGGTGTGCTGCAGCAGCTGCAACATCTGGCGGGAGTATTGGCGTTTGTCGGTCTGGGCGCGTAGGGCCCACACCGCCGGGCCGCGGCTGGCGTTGAGGATGCGTTTTTGAATCGCAGTGGCATCGGCCAGGCGGCCGATCACGCCACCGAGGGCATCCACTTCATGGACGAGCTGGCTTTTGGCGGGGCCACCGACGGCAGGGTTGCAGGGCTGCCAGGCGATGCGATCCAGATTGAGGGTGAACAGGGCGGTGTTCAGCCCGAGGCGAGCACTGGTGATGGCGGCTTCACAGCCCGCATGGCCACCCCCCACGACGATCACGTCGAAGGATTCCGTGGGAAAGGAGCTACTGGCCATCGCTCCAGTATCGGCAATCGGCTTACGCCGCCAGGTTGCGGAAGCGGGTGAACTGAGGCTCGAACAGCAGCTTCACGGTGCCCACCGGTCCGTTGCGGTGCTTGGTCACGATCACTTCGGTGATGCCGCGGTCGGGGGTTTCCGGGTTGTAGTACTCGTCGCGGTAAATCATCAGCACCAGGTCGGCGTCCTGCTCGATGGAGCCGGATTCGCGCAGGTCGCTCAGCATCGGCCGTTTGTTGGTGCGCGACTCCACACCACGGCTGAGCTGGGAGAGGGCGATCACCGGCACGTTCAGCTCCCGGGCCATGCCTTTGAGGGCCCGGGTGATGCGGGAAATCTCCTGCACGCGGTTGTCAGGGCTCGATCCCTCCATCAGCTGCAGGTAGTCGATCACCACCAGACCAAGCTCCTTGCCCTGTTCCGCCATCAGGCGCCGGCAGAGGGAGCGCATCTCCAGGACGCCGGAGTTGGGTTTGTCGTCGATGTAAATCGGCAGTTGCCCCAGGGTGTTGATGCCTTGGCCGAGCAGCGGCCACTCCTCCTGTTGCAGGCGACCGGTGCGCAGGCGACCGGCCTCGATGCCCACTTCCATCGACAGCAGCCTGTAAGTGAGCTGCTCCTTGCTCATCTCCAGGGAGAACACGCACACCGGCAGATCGTGCAGCTGGGCCACGTTCTTGGCCAGGTTGAGCACAATTGAGGTTTTGCCCATGGCCGGTCGGCCGGCCACGATGATCAGGTCACTGCGTTGCAGGCCCTGGGTCATGGCATCGAGGTCGTAGAAATTCACCGGGATGCCCGCCACCGAGGTGCCCAGCGACCGGCTTTCGATCTCGTTGAAGGTGCTGGTGAGAATTTCGGCTGTGGGCGTGAGGCCCTTTGAGGGCTTCTCCTGGCTGATCGCAAAGATCGTTTGCTCGGCTTTGTCGAGCACCTGCTCCATCGGCAGGCTTTGGTCAAAGCCCAGCTGAATCACCTCGTTGCCGGAGCGGATCAGCTGCCGGCGCAGGTACTTGTCCATTACCAGGCGGGCCACCTGCTCGATCGAAGCGGTGGAGGCCACCCGCTCCACCAGCTCCACGAGCCGGTTGCTGCCGCCTACTTTCTCGAGCGCTCCTGTGTCGGCCAGCCAGGCGGTCATGGCCGTGAGATCGGTGGGTTTGCCCTGGCTGTGGAGCATCACCGCAGTGCGGAAGATCTCCCGATGGGCACCGAGATAAAACGCCTCTGGTTGCAACACATCCGCCACCCGGCCGATGGCGTCGGGGTCCAGCAGGATGCCGCCCAGCACGGCTTCCTCTGCCTCCACATTCTGGGGCGGAACGGAATCGGGCAGGGCCTCGAAGTTGGGTTCATCCCTCCGGCGCCCCTTGCCGAAACTGCGGCGATCCCCGTCGGCGGACTCACCGCCGGCATCCGTCAGGGGAACGCTCACCATGGACCTGACCTTTCAACGCCGACGCCCACTCTGGCGTACTTGCGCGCACGCAACAGAGTGGGCTGTGACGGCCTCACATATCCCCTTGCGACCTGGGTCAGTAGCTGACCACTTCCAGGTTGATTTCAGCGGTGACTTCACTGTGCAGCTTGACGCTGACCTTGTAGTTGCCGGTGCGGTGGATGTCGGGAACGGTGATGTCGCGGCGGTCCACCTCCTTCTTGGTGGCTTCTTCAATCACTTCGGCCACGTCGCCATTGGTGACGGTTCCGAACAGCACGTCGTCATCGCCGGTCTGCTTCTTCACGGTGAAGCGACCGATGGTGTCGAGGGCGGTGCGGAAGGCCAGGGCGTCTTGCTTGAGTGCGGCTTGGCGCTCAGCCTCCTTGGCCCGGCGATGCTCCACCTGCTTCATCACCGCTGGGGTGACTGGGACGGCTTTGCCGTAAGGGAGAAGGAAGTTGCGGGCATACCCGGGGGCAACTTCCACCATGTCGCCATCCCTGCCGAGGCTGAGAACGTCCTCATTCAGAACGACTTGTACGCGCTTGGCCATGGCGATAATTCCGGACGACGTCGAATAAGCGATCGGTAATTTTACGACGCGACGGGCAGGCGTATTTTCGTGGCCAGCCCAAGGGCCCGCATCAGCCGGATGTGCTCCCAAGTGAGGTCGATCTGCCCTGGCTGAAGTCCGTGGCGGGCGGAGTGCGGATACGCGTGGTGGTTGTTGTGCCAGCCCTCGCCGAAGGTGAGGGCGGCCACCCACTTGTTGTTACGGGAGGCGTCACCGCTGTCGTAAGCCACGGTTCCCCAGCAGTGGGTGGCGGAATTCACGAGCCAGGTGACGTGATACACCAGCGCCAGGCGCAGGGGAATGCCCCACAGCACCAAGGCCCAGCCGCCAGCTCCGGTGGCGGTGCCAATCCAAAACAGCAGGCCGGCCAAGGGCAGCTGCAGCAGCAGGAAATTGTTATTGAGCCAGCGGTAGTACGGATCCTGTGCCAGGTCGCCGGTCATGCGGGGCACGGCCTTCATGGCTGGGACGGACTCGAACATCCAACCCATGTGGCTCCACCAGAAGCCGCGGTGGCTGTTGTGGTGATCCGCATCCGTATCGGAAAACTTGTGGTGATGGCGGTGCAATCCCACCCAGTCGATCGGCCCGTGCTGGCAGCTGAGGGCGCCGCAAGTGGCGAAGAAGCGTTCCAGCCAGCGAGGGAGCTGGAAGGATCGGTGGGACAGCAAGCGGTGATAGCCGATGGTCACGCCTAGGCAGGCGGTGACCCAGTAGAGCACCAGCAGGCTGGTGACGGCCTGCCAGCTCCAGAACATCGGCAGCAAGGCCAGAAGGGCCAGGCTATGGATCACGATCATGAAACCGATCGTCAGCCAGTGAAGTCCCTTTTTCGGTGCCGCTGAGGTCTTGCCCCGGCGAGGCTGTTGCAGCAGGGTTGCAAGCGCCTGGGCCCGGTGCGAAGCTGCCGGTCGACTGGGGGGTGATGGCGCAGTGATGACGCTTGAGGCCATGGCCTTATCTGGTTGATATCCGCAGACTATACGCAATACGGATCCGTATCAAGCAATGAGCAACACCAGTGATGCTGATCATGTGACCAGGGGTTACCGCGATCAGCTGGCCGAGGGGCGTCAGGCAATGGCCCATCTCATTCACGTCTGGCATGAGCGCAATGGCTGGTCGCACAAGGTGTTGCCTGCCTTGGCTGATGCGCTCGATCTCGGGCGTGTGCACAACTCCCAGATCTCCAACCTGCGCAACGGCAAGCTCGCCTCTCCAGGGCCTGAGGTGTTTTTGGCTCTCGGTCAGGCCAATACGGTGCTTCACGCCGGTCTGGCCCCAATCAGGGAGCACCTGGCTGAGGTGCATCCCGATCTGCTCAAGGTGCTGAAAGACGGTGCAGTGCCCCTGCTCGATGCGCAATCAAACCCCCTTGGTGCCGGAGCCTTGTTCGAGATCTTTGTCGGCTTGGCGTCCCTGCCGCCCGGCTTTGATTGGCGGATTGCGCCCCAGGAGTCGTCACTCCTCAGTGCCGCCATTGCCGACAGACTCTGCCGCGGGCAGTCCTGGCGTCAATGCCGTGATCTGGTGATGGAGGCTTATCCGGTTAGCAAAACCCAGCGCCGCGAGCGTTTTGCGGAGGTGATGGCGGGGATGCGTGACTACAGCGCCGAAGAACTCGACGGCGAGTTCCTCGATCTTTATGCCACGCACCTCAAGCTGGAGGGCCGCCAGGGGCTCAGCGCTGAAGCTTTTCTCGCCGAGCTTCGCGCGACCACTCAGCCGGGGTAACGCGCCTGGCGCACCCGGCGGGTCAGCCCCAATTTCTGCAGCAGTCGGATGTGCAGCCAGGTGATGTCGACTTCGAACCAACGCAGGCCATGACGGGCGCTGGCCGGATGGGCGTGATGATTGTTGTGCCAGCCTTCGCCGAAGGACAGCACTGCCACCCACCAGCAATTGCGAGAAAGGTCCGGACAATTGAAATTGCGGTAGCCGAATGCGTGGGTGGCGGAATTCACAAGCCAGGTGACGTGGTAAACGACCACCAGGCGAAGGGGAATGGCCCAGAGCACGAGTCCGAGTCCGCCGCCGTGCACGTTGGCCGCATTGCCATACCAATACAGCGCTAGACCCAGGGGGATCTGCAGCAGCAGGAACCAACGGTCGAGCCACACATAAAAGGGACTGCTGAGCAGATCCCCGGCATAACGCTCCTTGTGCTCCAAGGCTGGAATTTCGTGAAGCATCCATTCGCTGTGGCTCCACCAGAGGCCACGACCGGCGTCGTGGTGATCATTGGGCTGGTCGGAGAAGCGATGGTGATGGCGGTGGAGTGCAATCCACTCGATCGGCCCGCTCTGGCAGGCCAGGGTGCCCATGATCACCAATGTTTTCTCCAGCCATGACGGCACCTCGAAGCTGCGGTGTGCCACCAGGCGGTGCAGACCCAGGGTCACACCGAGAACGGTCATCCAATACAGAACAGCGAAGACGGCGATCCCTTGCCAGCTCCAAAACCGCGGCAGTAAGGCCACGGTGGCGAGCACGTGCATCACCACCATGAAGCTCGTGGTTCCTCCCTTCAAACGTCGCTGCCGGCGCGGCAACGGCGCTCTGGGCGCCATGACGGCTGCGCGTAGGCGCAAGTCCCGTTGGCTGCCGGTGTCGGCGGGGCTGGTGGTAACCAAGAAGAATCTCCATGATCCGATCCAGTTGCAGTCCGAACGGACACAGAAGGAAAGGAAAAAGACGGTTGGAGATGTGAATGTAAAAGAACGCAGCAGGTTCTCCGCGGGTTTCCGATGGCAATGGGTTCAGAACGGTCGGGGGCACATCCCCCTAAAACTCCTTTGGAACCCAGCGAGGCACTGGCTTTAGCGCGAGCACGAGTTCAAGCTGTTCGCGAGCGCTTGGAACCTGTCGCCCGAACGCGAACCGCCGCTGTTGCCCCCCGGTTGCGAAGGGTTCTGGACGCTTTTGCGGCGGAACGGGTGGGTCCGCAGCACTTCGCCTCGGTGAGCGGTTACGGCCACGGCGATCAGGGGCGGGAGGTGATCGATCGGGTGTTCGCCCGGGTGTTGGGCGCAGAAGCCGCAGCGGTCCGATTGCAATTCGTCAGCGGTACCCATGCCATTGCTGCAGCCCTGTTCGGAGTGCTTCGCCCGGGCGATCGCATGGTGTCCATCACTGGGCGTCCTTACGACACCTTGGAAGAGGTGATCGGTCTGCGGGGTGAGGGGCAGGGATCCCTTCGGGACTTCGGCGTTGCCTACGAGGAACTTCTCCTGCGTCCGGACGGTTCGGTGGATGAGGAGGGAGTGGATCAGATGCTCGATCAGCCCTGCCAATTGGTGTTGATTCAGCGCAGTTGTGGGTACAGCTGGCGCCCCTCTCTCAGCGTGCAGACCATCGGCAGGCTTTGTGAGCGAATCCACCGTCGCCAGCCCGACTGCATCTGTTTTGTCGACAACTGCTATGGCGAGCTCGTGGAAGAGCAGGAGCCGCCTGCAGTGGGAGCAGATCTGGTCGCCGGTTCGCTGATCAAGAACCTCGGAGGCACGATCGCTCCAGCCGGTGGTTATGTGGCTGGCCGCAACGATCTTGTGGAGCGGGCCTGTTGCCGTCTCACAGCTCCGGGCATCGGCCGTGAGGGCGGCACGGGCTTCGATTTGCATCGGTTGCTGCTCCAGGGGCTGTTCCTGGCTCCGCAGATGGTCGCGGAATCCCTGATCGGTGCTGATCTGGTGGCCGGAGTGTTCGCAGATCTGGGCTATCGCGTACAGCCAGCCGCCGGAGCCTTGCGCAGTGATCTGATTCAAGCGGTGCAGTTGGGAGATGCCGAGGCGTTGAAGGTGGTGTGCCGTGCCTTTCAGGCCTGCTCACCGGTGGGCTCCTATCTCGATCCGGTGCCTGCAGCCATGCCGGGTTATGCCAGTGATCTGGTGATGGCAGGCGGCACGTTTATCGATGGCAGCACCAGTGAATTTTCCGCTGATGCACCCTTACGGGAACCGTTCAATCTCTATGTGCAGGGCGGCACGCACCGGGCCCACGTTGAGCTGGCTTTGATCGATGCCCTGCAGGCACTGGCTGCGGCAGGACGGCTGGATCTGGCCCACACTAGGTAGGCATTGCTCAATGCTGGCCCGATGGCCTTCGACTTCCCCGATTCGTACCGTTACGCCGACAGCCACGAATACGCTTGGCAGGACGCCGATGCAGTCCGGATCGGGCTCAGTGCCTACGCCGTCGACCAGCTCGGGGACATTGTTTTTGTGGATCTGCCGGAGGTAGGGGCTGAACTCAACCGCGGCAGCAGCTTCGGAACCGTGGAGTCGGTCAAGGCCGTTGAAGAGATGTATGCGCCCCTCAGTGGTGTCGTGCTGCAGCGCAACGATGCCTTGTTGGCGAATCCGGAAGAACTTCAAAATGACCCCCACGGCGAGGGTTGGCTGCTGGTGATTCAACTCAGTGACCCGGATCAGATGGATCAGCTGATGGATGCGGCCACCTACGCGGCCAAGGTGGCGGCCATCTGACGCCCCGAGCCGGTCGATCTGGAAGTTTCTTACAGTTCTTCAGATTGCTCTGGCCCCATGACCCTGCTCGATCAGCGGACGGCGGCCTCAAGCACTGTTGAACCGATCTCTCCTTTCGTCCGCCGCCACATCGGACCTGAATCCCAGGCTGTGGACCGGATGCTGCAAGCCCTTGGATTTGCAGACCTTGACGCCTTCATCCAAGCGGTTGTTCCCGGCGACATTCTCGACTCACAGCCGCCCCGTGCTGATCTTCCTTCAGGAGTCGATGAGGCTCCTGCCCTGGCTGAATTGCGAACGATCGCCAGTCGTAATCAGCTGACCCGTTCTCTAATCGGTCTGGGTTATTTCGATACCGTCACTCCGGCTCTGATTCAGCGTCAAGTGCTGGAAAACCCAGCCTGGTACACCGCTTACACCCCCTATCAGGCAGAGATCGCCCAGGGGCGCCTGGAAGCACTGTTGAATTTTCAGACTCTGATCAGCGAGCTGACGGGACTGCCGATCGCCAACGCCTCCCTACTCGACGAGGCCACGGCCGCTGCTGAGGCGATGTCGATGAGCTTTGGTGTGTGCAAACGCGAGGGGGCATGCCGTTTCTTGGTGGATGCCGCCGTGTTGCCGCAGACCCTGGCAGTGCTGCGCACCCGCTGTGAGCCCATCGGTGTGCAGTTGGAGGTTGCTGAGCCAGATGCCTTCCGCTGGGGTGATGACGTTTTTGGGGTTTTGCTCCAGCTTCCCGGACGTTGCGGCCGGCTTTGGGATCCACGCGCTTGCATTGAAAGGGCCCACACGCACGGTGCCCTGGTCACCGTTTCGGTTGATCCACTCGCGCAGGTGCTTCTTGAGCCCGTGGGTGCACTGGGTGCGGATATCGCCGTGGGCAGTGCCCAGCGCTTTGGAGTTCCGATGGGAGGGGGCGGACCCCATGCAGCGTTCTTCGCCACCCGGGATGCCTACCGTCGTCAGGTGCCTGGCCGGTTGGTGGGCCAGTCTCGCGATGCCGAGGGGCGTCCTGCTCTGCGCCTGGCCTTGCAAACCCGCGAGCAGCACATCCGCCGGGACAAGGCCACCAGCAATATCTGCACCGCCCAGGTTCTGCTCGCCGTGATGGCGTCGTTCTACGCCATCCATCACGGCCCCGAGGGCCTTGAGACCATTGCCAACCGAATTGTGTTGTTGCGTTCCCGTCTGGAGGTGGGGTTGGCTGCAATTGGTTTCCCTGTGCCAGGTGGTGCTCGCTTCGACAGTGTCGACGTGCATTGCCCCCAGGCTCCCCTTGTGCATCGCCTGGCGGCTCGCGAGGGTTTCAATCTGAGGGTGCTGCCCGACGGTGTGCCGGCGGACCAGGCCCTCGGGTTTGGAATCAGCCTTGATGAGCTCAGTGATGAAGGCGAGATTCAGAGCCTGCTCTCCATCTGTGCGGAGGTTGTTGAGAAGGTTCCAGCAACACCGGCGCTGCCATCAACTCCAGCGGAGGTGATGGCTGGGGTTCCCTTGCGTCAGCGTCCCTGGCTTCAGCAGAGCGTGTTTCATCGCTATCGCAGCGAAACCGAATTGATGCGCTACATCCAGCGTCTCGTCAGCAAGGATCTGTCGTTGGTGCACGGCATGATCCCCTTGGGCAGCTGCACGATGAAGCTCAACGCGGCGGCTGAACTGGCTCCAGTGAGTTGGCGTGAGTTCGCTGCGATCCACCCCTTTGCTCCCTTGGAGCAACAGGAGGGATTTCAGGCGCTGATCCGTGATTTGGAGCGTTGGCTCGCCGCTCTGACAGGTTTCGCCGCTGTTTCATTGCAGCCCAATGCCGGATCCCAGGGGGAATATGCCGGTTTGTTGGTGATCAGGGCGTGGCATCGGTCCCGCGGGGAGGCCCAGCGGGATGTGTGCCTCATTCCCACCAGCGCCCATGGAACCAACCCTGCCAGTGCGGTGATGGCTGGACTGCGCGTGGTGGCCGTGGCCTGTGATGAGGATGGCAACGTGGATGTTGAGGATCTGCGATCCAAAGCCAGGGAGCACGCCGATGTGCTCGCTGCCTTGATGGTCACCTATCCCTCAACCCATGGTGTGTTCGAAACACGGATTCGAGAGATCTGCTCTCTCGTTCATGAGCATGGCGGCCAGGTGTATCTCGATGGCGCCAACCTCAATGCCCAGGTGGGGCTGTGCCGCCCCGGTGCCTTCGGCGCTGATGTCTGCCATTTGAATCTGCACAAGACCTTCTGCATTCCCCACGGTGGCGGTGGCCCCGGGGTGGGTCCGATCGGAGTTGCTGCCCATCTCCAGCCTTTTCTGCCAGGCCACCCCCTGATGCAGTGCGGAGGCGATCAGCCCATTTCATCGGTGTCTGCAGCGGCCTGGGGTAGTGCCGGAATCCTGCCGATCAGCTGGATGTATCTGCGCATGATGGGCGCTGAAGGTTTGCGCACCGCCACGGCGGTGGCCTTGCTATCGGCCAACTATCTGGCTCATCGCCTGGATGCGCACTATCCCGTGCTGTTTCGCGGTGAAGGAGGTCTGGTGGCCCATGAATGCATCCTTGACCTGCGCGGACTCAAGCGCAGCGCAGGGCTGGAAGTGGATGATCTCGCGAAGCGTTTGATGGATTACGGCTTCCATGCCCCCACCGTGAGCTGGCCTGTGGCCGGCACCGTGATGGTGGAGCCCACAGAGAGCGAAAGCCTCGACGAACTCGATCGTTTCTGTGACGCCATGATTGCCATCCGGGAGGAGGTGGCTCGCATTGAGAGCGGAGAAAGCGATCGCGACAACAATCCCCTGAAACGCTCCCCCCACACTCTGGCGGCAGTGACAGACGATCACTGGCAGAGGCCCTATTCGCGACAAGAAGCTGCTTTCCCGTTGCCTGGCCAGCAGCAGACCAAGTTCTGGCCTGCCGTGGCCCGCATCGACAATGCCTTTGGTGATCGCAACTTGATTTGCACCTGCCCGAGCGTGATGGATCTGGCTGAATCGCCCTCAGTGCGATAAATTTTCACTGAAATCGAAAATTAAACGTTCGATTTTTGTTTGTGTCGATGGTTTCATCACCACACTGCACAGCATCTCGTCGCATTCAAGAGGATTCATGATCAGCGACACACCCAACGATTCATTGTCTGCAAAGCAGGAGGGTGAGGGGCTCCAGCTTCCTGAAATCCCAGGATGCCTCGAGGAAGCGCTCGGTCGCGGTCATACCCTCCCCATCGAGGGCACAAATGTGTTGCGGGTACCGTTTGGTGTGCGCCAAGCCCGTCGTCAGCGCCCTCAGCGTCCCGAACGTTGGGCCACCTTGGTGCTCCCTTTCCAGCCCCAGGGTTCACCCACCCCTCCCCCGCAAGCCGCCTGAGCGGCTTCAGGCAGCTGAGAGCAGGCTTGTTTCCTGCTGAAGCCGCCAATCAACCAATGCTTTGACATCCTCTAGCGAGCAGGTGGGTGTACGGAAGGGAAGAAGCGTCATCGGGCTGCGTTCTGGTCGAACCAGCCAGCTGTGGTTGCGTTGTTGCAGCAGAACAAAACCGCGGTAACGAACCGCGTACTGAGGCTCTTCCTGGAATCCCATTCTCGAGGGGACAATGTGTGGTGACGATGCCATTTCAGGGCACAACATGTGGTGTGTGCGCGAATTACTGATTCTCTTCGGGATCGGGTTTAAATTTGTTTATCACGCTTGCGTTGGCTTGCTTTGAAGCCAGGTGATCTCAAGTTTACTGATTAACTTGTGGTAAATATTGTTTTTCTTGCTAGCAGGATTCTCTGAGGTCCGGTCTCGATGAAGACTCTATCGGTAGTGTCTTGGTCAGGGGCACGCGCTTCCGCCAATTGGATGGTGTGAATCCGCCAAAGTCACTTTCTTTTCAAGCGCTTCGTCATGGCTGCTCGACTCTGAGTGGGTCGGTTTGAACGTGGTAACCGTTACTCCGAGAATGATCACAGCCGCTCCAAGCAGTTGTGATGTCGTTGGTCGGTCCCCATTGATCAGGAAGGCGGCCATCAATCCGATCAGCGGGCCTGGTGCTGCCCACCGGCCCATGCTGATTGTGCTTAAAGACCGTGAGGATTGATACCAGAGGTATTGCGAAACCACGATCAGAAGCGCGGCATAGAGCAGCATGATCAGCCAGAAGATTCCTTGGCTGAGGGGTTCAAACTGTTGAAAACCAAGCAGTGATCCTGCAACTACAAAGAACAGCAGGCTGGACACAACATTGCGTGCGAACAGCAGCAGTTCAACCTCCACAGCATCTTTCACAGCTGCTTTGCCGATGATGGATGAGAGGGCAAAAACGATGGTGGAGATCAGGATCAGCAGATCGCCTCGGCGGATCATCTCGTGATTGCCGATCAGCACGATTCCCATCACCCCCACGATGATGAATCCGTAGCCGAACCATTCCTGCGTCAACACGCGAGTGCGGAAAAACACGGCGCCGAGCAGTGCATAGAGCACCGGAGCTAGACGACCGATGAGAATGGCATTGCTGGCTGTGGTGGACTCCAGCCCCACGAAGATCAAGGCTGATAACGACGAGGCCAGCGCGGCATCCACCAAGATCAACAACCAGGATCGCCAAGACGTTTGGCGAGCTTGTTGCAGCATCAGGCCCGGTTTGTGCCACACCAGCAGGAGCAGGGCAGCACAGAGGTTTCCTGCGAGCAGGGCATTCCATGGGTTCCACGGCACGAGCACATGGGCCACACCGGGGCCCAGTGTCATGGCATTGATCACGAACAAGGAAATCACCACCGGTCGCATCGATGCCATGGAGCGCGACACCAGCACCTCGAGTTGAGGCGAGATCAATCCTTTCATCGTTATCACTCCAGTGCGAACAGCAGCACATCGCTGCTGTCGCTGTGGCTCTGCAGGATCTTGAGATCGGAGGATAATCCCCTGAATCCCAGCCCGTCACCCTTGCGCAAGCGAATGCTTGCAGCCGATGGTCGCGGTAGCTCAATCTCGCCCTCAATCATCTGGATCCAGCCGCGCTCGATGGATTGGACAGGCCACGGCAGGGTCTGACCAGCTTTGGGCTTTGCGCGCCAAAGGCTCACCGGGCGTTCGATCGCCATCACCGAAGGGTCGTTCGGGGCCAACAGTGGTGTCCAGGTGTCGGATCCGATGTTGGGCGTCCGCTGTTCGTAAGCCGGTGAGAGTCCTTCGTCGCTGGGCTCGATCCAGATCTGCAGCAGTCGGCAGGCCTCATGGCCTTCATTCATCTCGGAGTGAACGATGCCGGTGCCAGCACTCATGCGCTGAACATCGCCTGCGTTGATCACGCCGCTGTTGCCCATCGAATCCCGATGGTTCAACTGGCCCTGGATCATCACTGTGATGATTTCCATGTCGCGGTGCGGGTGCATGCCGAAGCCCCGACCCGCAGCAATCGTGTCGTCGTTGATCACGCGCAGGGGGCCAAAGCCCATCCAGTCAGGGGAGTAGTGGCCCGCGAAGGAGAAGCTGTGCCAAGACTCGAGCCAGTCGTGGCAGCTGTGGAAGCGTTCTGCGGCTGGGCGGATGACGAAGCCGAGATTGTTGGTGGAAAGAGGTGCGGGCATGGCTCGGCTCAGAGTGCAAGTGGTGTCATTTGCAGAAGACGCTGCAGCAGATCAGTGATGCTCTCGTCCTTGGGGGGCTTGGCGTAGTTGCTGAGCAGCTGGCGGCCCACCACTTGGGCGCCCAGATGGGTGAGTTGAATCCGCAGTGACAGCAGCAGCTCCATGCCACCACCACCGGAGAAGGTGGCGATCGCAATGGGTCGCCCGTTGAACAGGCTGCGGAAGTCTTCGCCCTGCACCGAAAGCCATGCGATCGCGTTTGTTAGCGATGGAGGGATCGAGCCGTTGTATTCCGGCGCGCAGATCACCCAGCGTGCTGTGTTCATGAGCTGCTGCTGCAGAGGCGCGACTGCCGCTGGAATGCCGCAGTCTTGGGCTCTGGGGGTGAAGAGAGGCAGGTCGATCCTGGTGAGATCCAGCACCTCGGCGTTTTGTCCAAAGGCTTTGGCGTGCGTCGCGAACCGATCCGCCAGCTTGAGGTTTTCACCGTTGCTGGCGGTGATCACCAGTAGGCCTGTGTCGGGAGCGTTGTTCATGCCCAGAACTTCCACCAGGGTGTGCTTTGAGTGTTGCCGATTTGACTGTGACTGCCATCGCAGAACGGCATGTTGCTGCTGCTGCCACAGGAGCAACTGACGATTGTTTTGGCGGTGTCGAGTTTCAGGATGTGCGGAGTCTTGTCAGTGCCTTGGTGGCTGCCATCGCAGAAGGCGCCGTTTTTGCTGAGCCCACAGGTGCACAGTGCGTGGGTTCCTGCGTCCAATGAAAGGACGGTTGGCTGGTTGCTCGCTTGAGGCATGGGGGGATTGCTTTGGCTTCCTGATGGTCAGCTGATGGCTTGCCATTGCACAAGGACGCACCGCAAAGTGGTTCGGTGACCTCGAGGTAACCCATGGATGAAGGCACTGGGTTCAGCGCTGGACGCGATCACAGCAATTGCAAGGCCGAGTTAGCCATGAAAGTGATTCAGGGGCGCTGGAAGTTGCTCATCCTTCGTGAATTAGTGGATGGCATCCAGCGCTTTTCTGATTTGCAGCGGGCACTGAATGGTGTGAGTCAGAAAGTGTTGACGGCTCAGCTACGCGATTTAGAGGCCGATGGCGTGGTGCATCGGACGATCCATCCCGAGGTACCGCCGCGCGTGGAGTACACGCTGACGAACCTTGGGAATGAGCTATTGCCAGTGTTGAACTCTTTACACGCCTGGGGGGAGCGTCAAGCGGATTTCAATTCCGCTTCCCGGTAGGGCTCAAAGCTAGCCTTGCGGGCGCCGCAGATCGGGCAGGCCCAGTCGTCGGGAATCGCTTCAAAGGGGGTGCCTGGAGCACTGCCGGAGTCGGGGTCGCCCAGGGTGGGGTGGTCACCACGTAGAGCGCGCAGCTGATCCGCCACAGCATCGATCGGCTGGAGGTGAAACTGGTTCAAGCATGTAAGAGAAAGGGGGTCCTCGGCTCAGAGGCTCAGCGGTTCCATCTGCATCAGCCGGTTCAGCAGATCCTGCAGGGAGCTGTCCCGGGGCGGACGGTTTTGGTTACCCGCCAGGGTGCGGCCTACAACCTGGGCTCCGAGATGGGTGAGCTGGGTGCGCAGCACCATCAGCAGTTCGATGCCAGGGCCTCCCGAGAAGCTGGCCATCGCCACGGGCCGACCGTTGAACAGGGCACGGAAATCGTCCCCCTGCACCGACAGCCAGGCAATGGCGCTGGTGAGCACTGGGGGAATGGACCCGTTGTACTCAGGGGCGCAGATCACCCAGCGCGGGGCTCCCATCAGTTGCTCATGCAGGGGACGCACACCATCGGGGATGCCTGTTTCTTTTACCCGAGGGGTAAACAGCGGCAGATCCAGGGTGGTGAGATCCAGCAGGTCAGCGGACTTGCCTTGCGCTTTGGCTTCGTCGACGAAACGCTGCGCCAGCTTGAGGTTCTCGCCATTGCTGGCGGCGATCACCAGAACATCGGGATTGCTGGCGGTGCTCATGACCGGATGAACCGTTGAAGACACTGCATTTTGTCGGGTTTTGCCAAGGCCTGCCCGATTTCATCCGGCCAGGCTCAGTAATTTGCGCCACTACGGCGATGGTGCACAGCAGTGTTGGCTTCACTGTCAAACAAGCCCCCATGGAGAACTTCCGCATACACAAGCCAGTGATCGCCGCATTCCATCCGTTGTTTCACCTCCCCCTCCATCCAGGCCAGGGCCTCGGGAAGAAGCGGTTGCTCGGAGGGACTCGACTGCAGCTCAAGTCCCTCAAACCGATCGGCTCCGGGTTCGAAGGGTTGGAGGAACTGCTTCATCGGCCCACTCTCCCGGCCTTCCGCCAGCACGTTGAGGGCAAAGCGATCGCCTTTGTGTAGCAAGGCCTCCACAGCCCGATCTTTGGCAACCGCCACAGTGATCCCCGGAGGCGCAAAGCTGGCCTGACTCACCCAGCTGGCCACCATGGCGCCACTGAGAGAGCCCTTGCGCGTCGTGAGCACGCAAAGGGAGCCCACCACCCGTCCGAGGGCCAGCACTGCCGGGTCACTGCGACTCTCACGCAGACCACCACCACCGCGCCGCTGTTGTTTGCGCTGTTCCTGGCGCAGGGAACGGCCGAAGCGCGTTCCAGTTTCCTCGAGGGTGCGCACGGTGGCAGCGTCAGGACTGAATTTGATCCGAATCGGCTCGAAGGCGAAACGGAACCCACCGTCTCTGAGCTTGGTTTCCAGGAGGTCAATGGCCTCGCCGCTCCAGCCGAAGCTGCCGAACACACCAACGGGCTTGCTGCGGTCTCCTTCAGCCAGCAGGGTGCCAAGGGCCGAGACGATCGGCGTGGGGGCGTGACCGCCCAGCGTGGGGGAGCCGATCAGCAAGCCATCGGCCGTCTGAATCGTGCGCACGAGCTCATCTGCTGGGGTGAACTCGCAGTTCAGGCTTGTGACGCGTACCCCTGTTCGGCTGACGCCCTGGGCGAGGGCATCGGCGATGGCCGCGGTGTTGCCGTAGGCACTGGCAAAGAGAAGAGCGACCGAGAGCGAGGCCTGCTGCTGGCTTTCCCCCCAGCGCCGGTAGTCGTTGAACAGACTGCGCCAGCTGGTGTCGATCGCCGGCCCATGGCCGGGAGCCACGGTGCGGATGTCCAGTTCCTCAAGGCGCTCCACCAGGGCATCCACCTGGCTGGCCATCGATGCCATCAGGCAGTCGTAGAAATGGCGGCGTTCCTCCTCGGTCTCGCTGCGGTTCAACTCGGCCCATTCCGACGTGCAGATGTGGGCACTAAAGAGCTTGTCGCTCATCAGCAATCCGAGGGTCTCCTCAAAGGCCAGCAGTCCACCGGGCCACCGAGGGGTCGGGGCTGGAAGTACATGCAGCTGATGACCGTGGCTCACGGGCAGCGTCTGCTCCTGACGGATCACCTTGATCTCCGGTAGATCCGGCAGCGGTGGCTGGGGGTTCTCATCACCGGGGGCCGGTGGGCGGCGCAGGCTCCATAACTCCCGCAGCAGCTTTGCTCCTGCATTGGAGGCCACCAGTTCCAGGCCTGAATAAGCCGAGGCCAGATCCCTGAGCAGGGCTACGCGGTTGGGATTCACATGACCCACCACCACGACCAGTTTGGACGAGGGATCTGGCAGGGCTTGGTGAAGCACCGGCAGGAAGACGGACGCGTAGGCCGCTCCCGGTGGGTGGACCAGAACGGCGGCTTGCGGGACACCTGCCGTGTCAGCACCGGCTGCGAACAGGAAGCTGTTGGCCGTGCTTCCCCGTTCCAGGGCGTACTCCAGCTCAAACCGCGAGCGTTTGGGGCTCAAGCCGCGAAAGCAGGTGAGGCCGTCGGCGATCGGCAGTGTGATCATCTGCCGCTCCGCGCTGGCCGCAGCGGGAGACACGGATGTTGCCATCAGTAGTGATTCCCCACTTTGCGGTGATGCACCGCTGTGGTGGCGTCGGCATCGGCCACATTGCCTTGCTCCACCTCGGCGTAAATGATCCAGTGGTCTGGACCTTCGAGCCGCTGTTCAACCCGGCATCCCAGATAGGCCAGTGCATCACCGAGCACTGGTCCGCCTTTGGCCTCATGCTCAAGCAGATTCACCCCTGCAAATCGATCGGCTCCAGGCGGGAAGCGCTTGAGGAAATGCCGCATCAGCTGCTGGTGGTTGTCGTCGCGCAAGATGTTGAGCACAAAGCGATCACCGACCTGCATGAGCGCTTCGATTGCCCGGTCCTTGGCCACCGCCACAGTGATCCCCGGTGGCGAGAAGCTGGCCTGACTCACCCAGCTGGCCACCATGGCGCTGCGCCGCAGGCTTTCACCTTCCCCTTGACTGGCAGTCACCACGTAGAGCCCACCGCTGAGACGGCCCAGGGCCTTGTCCAGATCACCATCGAGACTCTTCATGGCTGCGATGGTTTTCTCTCGAGTGAGCAGTTGTCCGAGATCGGTTCCAGCTTCTTCGCAGCGTTGGTAATCCGCACCTGAAGGGAGCTGACGAATGCGTAGGGGAGCAAAGGCCGTTTTTTGGCCTTGAGCCCGCAGCTGATCGGCCACGGCATCGATCGGCTCGTCATTGCCGCCGAAGGCGTCGTACACCCCCACCAGCTGCTTGCTGTGCAGGGCCGCCAGCAGGGTGCCGATGCTGCTCTGCAGCTCCGCATCTGGTTCGGCTGGCCAGGTGGGAACGACCACCGCTTTGGCTTCTCCGACCAGGGCCGACAGTTCCTGGGCATCGGTTGCGCGCAGGTCAACGAGCTGAACCTGGGCGTCGGCCTTGCCGATGCCATGGGCGATGGCCTGGCTGAGGCGATCACTGAACCCGTATTGACTCACGTAACAAACCGCCGCATAACTGTCGCCCTTGCTGCGCTGGCTGCTCCATTCCCGGTAGTCATTGAGCCAGTGACTGACGTGCTGCCGCAGCAGTGGCCCGTGGCCTACAGCGATGGTGTTGATCGCCGGCAGTCCATCCATGCGTTTCATCGCTTGGAGCACGCTGCGGGCGTTGGGACCCATCAGGCACTCGTAATAGAAGCGAAAGTCCGGTGCGATGGCCCCGGGATCACTGTCGAAAAGATCCTCTGAGCAGTAGTGCAAGCCGAAGGCGTCACAGGTGTAGAGGATGCCGCTGCCGTGATCAAAGGAAAAGATCGTGTCGGGCCAGTGCAGGTTGGGAGCGCTGAGAAACTCGAAGCGATGCTCCACTCCGCTCTCGGGGTTTGTTCCGAGATCCAGGCTGTCGCCACTTTTCACGGCGCGGGAGCGGAACGGACGGTGCACCTGATCCTTCAGAAACTGGAGGGCCACCTTTGAGCCCACAATTTCGATCTCGGGATTGAGATCGAGAAGATCAGCGATCAAGCCGGAGTGGTCGGGCTCCGTATGGCTCACGATCAGATGGTCGATCGCCTGCGGGTCGACTTGCTCCTGAAGCAGGGGAAGCCAGGTGTCCCGAAATTTGGCGTGACTGGTGTCGATCAGCGCCGTGCGCTCGCCATGCACCAGGAAGGCGTTGTAGGTGGTGCCGTTGCGGAGGCCGAACTCGATGTCGAAGCGGCTGCGATCCCAGTCAAGGGAACGGATGGCTGTGCTGTCGGATGCGATGGTCTGGCACTGAAGGCTCAAACGTCCGGCGACGGCCTGAGTGGAGGCGGCCATGGCAGCAAACACGACGGTTCTCGACTGTAAGAACTCCGGGTTGGAAGATGGCACGCAGTGCGATTTGCTGTCATGACCTCCAGCGCCGCTGCCGCGATCTCCGGATTGCGGCGCAGCATCGGTCCCGGGATCCTGCTTGCGGGGGCCTGCATCGGCGGATCCCACCTGATGTCGTCCACCACGGCAGGGGCCCGTTTCGGCTTTGCTCTCGTGGGCCTGATCCTGCTCACCAACTTGATCAAGTACCCCTTTCTCAGGGTGGGCAGCCGGTTCACGGCCGCAACCGGTCTCTCGCTGCTGGAGGGATTCCAGCAGCGCAACAGGACCTACCTGCCGGTGTATCTGCTGGTGAGTCTGTTCACGGGCACGTTCACGATTGCTGCAGTGAGTTTTGTGGCCGGCCTGTTGCTCACCAATGTGCCGGCTTTGGCCCAGTTCGACCCTTTTGCCCTGGCGATCGCCGTATTGGCTGGCTGCGGGTTGATCCTGCTCATGGGTCACTACAAGGTTTTGGATCGGCTCTCGAAGCTGCTGGTGGCCCTGCTCACCCTGCTCACGGGAGTGGCGGCGATGTCGTTGCTGGTGCGGGGCCCTGCAGGGGATGTGGCGTCCAGTTGGCTGGCGGCCGATCCATCGCCCTGGCAGATGGCTGATCTTGGCTTTCTGATCCCCCTGATGGGGTGGATGCCAGGGCCTGTGGAAATGTGCGTGTGGCCGTCGCTCTGGATGTTTTCCCGCGCTCGTGACAGCCAGCACACCGCTTCGCTGCAAGAAGCGGAAACGGATTTCAATCTCGGTTATGGCATCACGGTGCTCACAGCAGTGTTTTTCGTGATCCTGGGTGCTTACACCATGTATGGAAGCGGTGACGGCCTCTTCCAGGGCAGTGGCGTTGCGTTTGCTCAGAACCTCATCCGCCTTTACACCGAGGCGATGGGTTCCTGGGCGGCCTGGATCATCGTTCCAGCCGCGTTCGCCGCCATGTTCAGCACCACGTTGACCTGCCTGGATGCCTACCCCCGCAGCATCTCAGCGATTCAGGGGCTCTTGCAGGGAGTGGACCGGGGCGATGCCGCTCCCGGGCCCCAGCGTCGCCGTCTCGGACTCTGGATTGGTCTCCATCTGTTGGCGGCCCTGGCGGCGCTGCTCTGGGCCTACAGCGGTGGCATCGGTGTGAAGGATTTCGTGTTCGGGGCGATGACGGGCAGCTTCCTGGCGGCTCCGGTGTTCGCCTGGATGGCCATGGACACGATGAACTGTGAGCTCGTGGCACCAGACCATCGCGATGGTCCTTTGATGCGCGGCCTCAGTTGGTTCGGCCTGGTGTTTTTGATCGGTTTCAGCCTGCTGTTTCTCGGTTGGTCCCTGACGCGCTGACACTCAAAAAAACCCCCATCGGCTGATGGGGGTTTGGATTTCTCGTTCTCTGGCCTTCACCTCAGGTTTCCGCTTCAGGCGTCCACTGCCACCGTCACGCTGGTGTGGCTTTGGACCTTGGCGGCAGTGATCTCCAGGACGCCATCCCGGTAACTGGCCTGAACGGCATCCCGGTTTAACCCCTGGCCGAAACGGAAGCTGCGGCTCCAGGTGCCGTAGCGGAACTCGCTCAGCCGGGCCGTTTCGTCGCTTGCGTTTTCATCAGCGGCGTTCGTGCTCTCGGGACGACGGCGTTCGGCACTGATGCTGAGGGTGCGATCGGTGGCTTTGACGTCGATCGAGTCGCGGCTCACTCCAGGCAGCTCCAGGCGCACGGTGTAGTGATCGGCCGTTTCGTGGATCTCTGCTGCTGGAACACGCTCAGCCTGCGACAGCTGCTGGTCCAGCCGTTCAAAGAGATCGAATGGTGATTGACGAAGGGTGATCATGAGTGACTCCTCAGGAATGGTATGTGGTGGGTGTTTGCATCACCCGCAACGACAATCTGCGTGTGGTTGATCAATCTGATCAGGGTGAGAACCGTCCTTTTTTGTACGGTCTAAACCACTCAGTTCGGTTGTCACAACTGGGATGTCGTGTGAACCGAACAGTGAGTGAGCTGATTACAGCCACCACCAACTGGAGAACGCTGCCGCCTGGCCACAACGACGTCCTTCCTCATCCCAAAGCGTCCAGATTCGGGCGTTGCGGATCATGAATTGACGCCCGTGGCGATCCACGCGAAGGCCCGTATAGGTCTTGATCGCATCCTGTGCGAGAGCCTGCTTGAGCGAGGCCGCCCGTTCCCGCCGTTCCGACTGCGCTGCGGTCAGGCGCGAGGGCATGCCGATCATCTGCGTCCAGGTGCGTTGCCAGAGCTTGAGGGCGGTGGCATTGGCATAGGTCAGGGCTGGGTCGCTCGTGTTGTCGTGAGCCAGCACGGCCATGCTGCTGTTGAAGAGCTCCTGTGCGCTCAGGCGCCGGGATGTTCCCGGTCGGTCGCTGGCCAGCAGGGGGCTGTCGAAGGCACGCCGATGGGAGAGCAGAAGAATCGTCACGAGGCCCTGGATCTCCAGGGTCTGCCAGGGGGCGGTTTCAGTCACCTGCTGTCATGGCTTCCACCATGGCCCGTTGCGCAAGCGCCTGTCCTTGCTCCCGTAGATGGGAGAGGAAGCGTGGCCGCGCCTCTGGAAAGCGCGGTTCTTCGGCCAGAGGGAGATCCCCGGCCGCATCGAGGCCGGTGTCGCCCTCCATGGCCGGTGTGATCACCACAAGATCACCGTCAAGGCTGGCGTCGTAGCGCCACCAGAGCGTGGGATCGAGAACAGCCGGGTGGGGAGGCGGCGGTGCGTCGGCCGTTGGCGTGACGGCTTCAGTGGTGGCGCCTTCGCTGTCTTGCTCATCGCTGGCCAGCCTGGTGTTGAGAGCCTGCAGCCGATGTTCGGCTAGGTCTTCCAGCAACTTGGCCCGCGTGCGTCCCCGCAACTGGAACAGCACGAACGGATCCTCACTGAACCGCTCCCCCATCAGGAAATACACGGCACTGATGTGTTTGCAGGGATTGGCTTTGTCGGGGCAACTGCACTCGCTGCGCACCTCCTGAAGCTTGAAGGGAAACAAACGCCGGCCGCTGGCGGCAAAGGCACGCTCGATGTCGGACGGCATGATGCCGGCGAGCAACTGGGCGGACCAGCGCGCCTTTTGGGTCAGAGCCTCCAGCACGTAGCCCCAGTCCTCGTCGCTGAGCACATCCAGCCAGAGCTTCACCTTGTACGGGTCTTCACCGGTGCCCTGCACGCGGGCATGCACCCGTCGCCCCTCGAAGCGAATCGAGGTCACATGCCCCTCCCGGGCATAGGCCCAGGCGCGTTCCAGGCGTTTTTTAAAGCGGTAAGAGTTGATCAGCTCCATCCACTGTTCCACCCACCAGGGTTGCTGGCCGAGGCCGTCGTCCCCGAGGGAGGTGTTGATGCCCGGAGTGGAGGGGGTGATGGTCATGGGTTGCGCGTCTCGTTGTCCTCCAGGCTCACCAGTTCTTTGAGTTGGCCCATGTCGAAGCCGCCGAGCCACTCCTCGCCGGAACCGACGATGTCTTCCGCCAGTCTGGACTTCTCTCGGATCATCCGGTCGATCTTCTCTTCCACTGAGCCACTGGTGATGAACTTGTGCACCATCACCCGGTTGGTCTGGCCAATCCGGTAGGCACGGTCAGTGGCCTGGTTTTCAACCGCGGGGTTCCACCAGCGGTCGATGTGGAATACGTGGCTGGCCCGGGTGAGGTTCAATCCCACACCGCCAGCCTTGAGGGACAGCAGGAAGAGCTGGGGGCCGCGCGGGTCTTCCTGAAAGCGATCCACCATGGCCTGGCGTTCTCCCTTGCTGGTGCTGCCGCTCAGGAACGGCACCTCGCTGCGCCAGCGGCGTTGCAAGTAGCCCTGCAGCAGATGCCCCCATTCCGCGAACTGGGTGAAGAGCAGGGCTCGATCCCCCGCTTCAATCACCTCTTCGAGAATCTCTTCGAGCCGCTGCAACTTCACCGATCGCTGCAGGAAGTCGTCGCCTGCCTCGTCTTCCTTCAAGGCCAGGGCCGGGTGATTGCAGATCTGTTTGAGGCGCGTCAGCAGTCCCAGCACCTGGCCATGGCGTTTGCCGCGGGGGGCTCGGGCGATGGCATCGAGGGTGTCCTCAACGGTTTTTGCATACAGGGATTTTTGTTCCTTGCTCAGACCCACCCATTCACTCAGCTCCACTTTTTCGGGGAGGTCGGAGATGATCGCCTTGTCGGTTTTCAAGCGCCGCAGGATGAACGGTCCCACCCGCGATTTGAGATCGCGTAGGGACGACATATCGCCGTAGCGCTCGATCGGCATGCGGTAGCGCTGCCGGAAAAATTCCTCTTCCCCAAGCACGCTCGGATTGAGGAAATCCATCAGGGCCCAGAGCTCGCTCACCCTGTTCTCAACCGGTGTGCCAGTGAGGGCAATGCGGAACCTGGAGCCCTTGCGGGTTCGAGCCAGATCACGGGCGGCCTGGCTTTGCTTGGCCGAAGGGTTCTTGATCGCCTGGGCTTCATCGATCACGGTGCCCTGCCAGTCGAAACTCTCAAGCAGCTCACTGTCTCTCTGCAGGAGCCCGTAGCTGGTAAGCACCAGGTCAACGTCTTTCAGGGCTTTTTTCAGTGCCGCAGGGGTGGAGGGACGCTTGGGGCCGTAGTGCTCATGGACCGCGAGCTCGGGGGTAAAGGCCGCGGCTTCCCGCTTCCAGTTGGTGAGCACGGATGTGGGAGCCACCAGCAGCACCGGCCGTTTCAGTTCTTTCTCCACCTTCAGGTGCTGGAGGAAGGCCAGAAGCTGGATTGTTTTGCCCAGGCCCATGTCGTCGGCCAGGCAGGCTCCTTGATCGAAGCGGTGCAGGAAGGCCAGCCATCCCAGGCCACGTTCCTGGTAGGGCCGAAGCTGACCGCAGAAGCCCTCGGGCGCAGGCAGCGGATCCGGTGCTTTCTGCTGGTGGTATTGCTCCAACACCCCTTGAAGGCGAGGGCCAGCATCAAACGCATGCACGGGGAGGCGCATCAGCGTGTCCCCTTCGCTGGCCGTGAGGCGAAGGGCATCGTCCAGGCTCAGATCAGGGTTGGCGGCACAGAACCGTTCTGCGTTCTTGAGATCATTGGGCCTGAGTTCGATCCAGGCTCCCTTGTGGCGCACCAAGGGGCTGCGCTTGCCGGCCAGCCGTTCCAGCTCCCGCAGCGTCAGGGTGACGCCGCCGATCATGAGCTCCCAGCTCCAATCGAGATTTTCTCCGAGCGTGAAGCCTCGTGAACGTTTGGGAAGCTCGGCCTTGATCGCCAAACCGAGGCGGCTGGCTAGGCCTCCCGAGAGGCTGGGAGGGAGGTCCACACCAACGCCCACGTCCCGGAGTTGACGGGCGGCGGTGCGCACCAGCACGAAGGCTTCCGCAGGGGTGAGATGCATCGCTTCCGGCGTGGCGCTGTCTAGGCCCCGTTCGATCGGTGCGAACACCGTGAGAGCGCGACCCATGCCCTCGAGCAGCACCTCGCCGGGATGCTCCACAGGTATCTCTCCGAGTTGAAGGCCTTCGGGTCCAGCGGCCCAGGCTGCTCCGGCCGGTACTTTCAGCGTTGGATCGGCTTCGGCCTGCAGGTAGAAGCGCAGATCCCAGAGGTCCTCACCGTCGTTGGGGGTGGCGAGTTCAAGGCAGGCCCTGGCTGCCGCCACATTGCCAGCGACTCCCTCGCGCCAGTGGTGGCTGGCCGTGGCCAGTCGTTCGGCATCTTCGTCGTTCAGATCGATCACCCCGTTCTCTGAACTCAGGGCGTTTTCCCAGGCACAGAGCAGGGGGTCGAGCCCTTCGTCATCGGGATGGAAGCCCTTGCGCAGCTGGGCATCCACCAGATCTTCCAGCAACGTGGCCACCCGCAAGCGACCGCTGCGGGGACGACAGCAGGCCACGGGATTGGCAGCGCGCATGGCCTCTGGGCGCAGCCTGGTGATGCGATTGCTGCGTTTGCCTGTGGGCTCTCTCCAGGGCAGTGCACAGGTGGCCACCAGGGGCAGACGGGCGGCGAGGTCTTCCAGGCGGCGCCGGTCGTCCTCACGGTTGAGAAGCGGGACCCAGCGGGCGCGGTGGGGATACCCTTCGCCCCGGCTTAATTCCACCTGGGGCAGCCAGCGCCCCCGGGCCACCAGGCTGAGGGCCCATCGCTGCATATGACTCCACCAGCGCAGCTCATCGGCCAGGTCGGGGTGATGGCCAGAGAGAGGAAGCTTGGCCAGCCATGCTGTGGCCGCCATCGGTTCGATCGCCAGCCCCTGCACCTGCCAAGGCCACCACTCGGTGGTTTTCGGAATCGGTTCGCCGGCTTGCAACGGCAGCCCGCACCAGGGGGGCTGCTCCTCTGCTGGGGGGGTGGCGGCAGCCGAGCCCCGGGGCCGTCGTGGTTTCACACTGCGGCTCGGCAGGGTGAGGCATGCGGTGGCGTCGATGATGCCGTCGGGTAGCAGATCGCGTTCTGTGAGCCAGGCGCGCAGATCCTCCGCGCTCAGGGTGAAGGGATGAAGGGCGGGTGTGGCTCCGGGGCCGAGGGGCTCGGCCACACGCCAGGTGTCAGCCCACACCAAGAGGGCAGCTCGTCCGGAGCTGCTGGGGGTGCGAATGGCGGGTAGCCAGGTGGCGTGCAGCAGGCTCATGGCCGCGACGCAGACAACATGCGTTGGGTTCCGTGGAGCAGGAGCGCACTGCCGATCAGTGGCAGCCACCCCACGAGGAGATCCGTCACTAATGATGCCAGGGCGCCTGAACCCCCCCAGGGAAGCGGAAGGGGCATGCCGAGGCTGCGCACCCCGCAGATCGCGCCCACTAATCCAGCTTGCAGGTGGGAATCCTCTGGATCAACCCGTTCGAGGTGAAAGGCGAGCAGCCCATAGAAGAGCCCGCAGCCTGTGGATCGCACCGCTTGCTCCAGACCAAAGGGGAGGCTGATCAGTCCGGCGCTGAGTCCGGCCAGCAGGGCCCAGCACACCGAGCGCCAGCGCAGGTTCGCCCGGTTTAATTCTTTGCTGCTTTCCGCGCTGCTGTCGGCCAACGTGATCGGCGGCTGAAAGGCGATCATGGCTGCTGGACCCGCTTTTCGAGCCCGAACTCGCCATGGCTGTTGCACGATCGTCGCGAACCGATGCAGCGCGTCCCCGCACGGGTGCGGAGATCCGAGAAGCCTTTCTGGCCTTTTTTGAGGAGCGCGGCCACAAGCGCATGCCCAGCGCGTCGTTGGTGCCGGAAGACCCCACGGTGTTGCTCACGATCGCGGGGATGCTGCCGTTCAAACCGATCTTCCTCGGCCAGCAGGAACGTCCAGCCCCCTGTGCCACCAGCTCCCAGAAGTGCATTCGCACCAACGACATCGAGAACGTGGGGCGCACGGCCCGGCACCACACCTTCTTCGAGATGCTGGGCAACTTCTCGTTTGGTGATTACTTCAAGCAACAGGCAATCGAGTGGGCCTGGGAGCTGAGCACAGGTGTGTTCGGGCTCGACCCCAAGAATCTGGTGGTGAGCGTCTTCCGCGACGACGACGAAGCGGAGCAGATCTGGCGTGAGGTGGTTGGAGTGAACCCCAAGCGGATCATCCGCATGGATGAGGAAGACAACTTCTGGGCCTCCGGTCCCACCGGACCGTGTGGGCCCTGTTCGGAGATCTACTACGACTTCAAGCCCGAACTGGGCGACGACGGCATCGATCTGGAAGACGACGACCGTTTCATCGAGTTCTACAACCTGGTGTTCATGCAGTCGAACCGCGATGCGGAGGGCACGCTCACGCCGCTGGCGAACCGCAACATCGACACCGGCATGGGGCTGGAGCGCATGGCGCAGATCCTGCAGAAGGTTCCCAACAATTACGAAACCGATCTGATCTTCCCGCTGATTCAGGCGGCGGCTGATCGGGCCGGTGTGGACTACCACCAGCTCGATGAGAAGGGCAAAACGTCGCTCAAGGTGATCGGTGACCACAGCCGAGCGGTCACCCAGCTGATCAGCGATGGCGTCACCGCCAGCAACCTGGGCCGCGGCTACATCCTGCGGCGCCTGCTGCGCCGGGTGGTGCGCCATGGCCGCCTCCTGGGTATCGACAAGCCCTTTCTCCAGGCCATGGGTGAGGCCTCCATCGCCCTGATGCAATCCGCCCACCCGCAGCTGAGCGAGCGTCGTGAGGTGATCCTGGCCGAACTGCAACGGGAAGAAGCCCGTTTCCTGGAAACGCTGGAACGTGGCGAGAAGTTGCTCGCGGATGTGCTGGCTGCCAAACCGAAGCAGATCAGTGGTGAGCAGGCCTTTGAGCTTTACGACACCTATGGCTTCCCCCTGGAGCTCACCCAGGAAATCGCTGAAGAGCACGGCCTGGCGGTGGACCTTGCCGGCTTTGAGACGGCGATGGAGCAACAGCGCCAGCGTGCGAAAGCGGCCGCAGTGAGCATTGATCTCACCCTCCAAGACGCGATCGATCAGGTGGCTGCAGGTCTGCAAGACACCGAATTCCGGGGCTACGAGCAGCTGGAACAGAGCAGCAGCATTCAGGCCCTGGTGGTGAACGGTGAGCCGGCGCAGACGGCTGTCGCTGGTGATGCCGTTCAGGTGGTGCTGGATGTCACGCCGTTCTATGGCGAAGGCGGTGGCCAGATCGGTGATCGCGGCACCCTGGTGGCGGATGGCCAGGCCGGTGATGGCCTGATCGTGATGGTCGAGTCCGTGAGCCGCAATCGCAGTGTGTTTGTCCACAGCGGGCGTGTGCAGCGTGGTGCGCTGGCGGTGGGCGATGTGGTGCATGGCCGGGTGGATCGTGCCTGCCGCCGCCGGGCCCAGGCCAATCACACCGCCACGCACCTGTTGCAAGCAGCGCTCAAACAGGAGGTTGATCCCGGAATCGGTCAGGCCGGTTCTCTGGTGAGTTTTGATCGCCTGCGCTTCGATTTCCACTGCCCGCGCGCCGTCACTGCCGAAGAGCTGGAGCGCATTGAGAGCTTGATCAACGGCTGGATCGCCGATGCCCATGCGCTTGAGGTTCAGGAGATGGCGATCGAGAAGGCCAAGGCCGCCGGCGCGGTGGCGATGTTTGGTGAGAAATATGCCGATGTGGTGCGTGTTGTCGACGTGCCTGGGGTGTCGATGGAGCTCTGCGGCGGCACCCATGTGGCCAACACCGCGGAAATCGGCCTGTTCAAGATCGTGAGCGAAAGCGGTGTCGCCGCCGGCATTCGCCGCATCGAGGCCGTGGCTGGTGCTGCGGTGCTGCCCTATCTCAATGAGCGTGATGCGGTGGTGAAGCAGCTGGGTGAGCGCTTCAAGGCCCAACCCGGCGAGATCATCGAACGGGTGACGGCCCTGCAGGACGAGCTCAAGGCCACGGGCAAGGCGCTGGCCGCGGCGCAGGCTGAGCTGGCGGTGGCCAAGTCAGCAGCCTTGGCCTCGAAGGCGGTAGCTGTGGGGGACTTCCAGCTGTTGGTGGAGCGGCTTGATGGTGTGGATGGCACTGGGCTGCAGGGGGCTGCGCAGAGCCTTGCTGATCAACTCGGTGATGGTGCTGCAGTGGTGCTGGGTGGTCTGCCGGATCCTGCCGATCAGGGCAAGGTGATCCTGGTGGCGGCCTTCGGCAAGGCGGTGATTGCCCAAGGCCAGCAGGCCGGCAAGTTCATCGGTGGCATCGCCAAGCTCTGTGGCGGCGGCGGTGGCGGTCGGCCGAACCTGGCCCAGGCTGGAGGCCGTGATGGGGCTGCACTGGCTGGCGCGTTAGAGGCGGCATTGCATCAATTGAGGGAGTCTCTTTGATCCCTATGAGTCACGATGTTGAACCGTGGCTCTCTTTGGTGAATGCTCGAGATCTCCCTCCCTTCAGATCAACCCTTTCAGTTGTTGATCTTGCTGATTCTTGGTCATTTTCTGGCTGACTTTCCGCTCCAAGGAGATCGGATGGCCGTTGAAAAGTGTCCAGGAAACGATGTTGTTCTCGATTGGCGTTGGTGGCTTTCGGCCCATGCTGCGACCCACGGATTCGTCGTGGCACTGCTAACAGGCATTCCCGTTCTTGGCTTGGCTGAAACTTTTTTTCATGCCGCCATTGATTATGGCAAATGTCGTTTCCGATACACGCTCATTGTTGATCAGCTCATGCACTGGGTGTGCAAGTTGGTTTGGGTCTTGCTTCTGACAAACTGGTCTTAGGCCCTAGCTGAGGTTCAAAGCACCGTGATGCTGTTGGTTTTGCTGGTTTTGCTATGGCTGCTCACCTTTGTGCTGGGTCGTGCCCGTCGTTCGGAGAGTTTTAAGTTTGCCCAGTGGATTCCGGGAATGTTGTTTTTCCGGATTGCCTTAACGGCAGCTGTGTTGAGCCGCCTGCTGTTGATGTTTGAACAGCAGGGCGAGGTGCTCGTCTGGCTGCGATTGGTCGAGAGTGCTGCTCTCTATGTGGCTTTTGTGGAGTTCTCGCTCGACCTGCTCTGGATCGTTTTGGCCAGGGTGAGCTCGCGAAAAGTGGCACCGCCAAGGCTTTTGAAAGATCTGCTGCTTGTTACGGCAGTGCTCTTGGCTGTTGCCGTCCAGCTTCAGACCCGAGGTTTGTTGACCACGTTGGGCTCTGCTGCTGTTTTGGGTGGTCTGGCGTTCGTTGTGGGTCCAGGAACTGCCTCTCAAATTAGTAATATTTCTTCTGCGCTCACCTTTCAGGCTGAGCGACAATTTTCAGTGGGTGATTGGGTGGATATCGATGGTTCTGTTGGGCGTGTTGAAACCGTCACTTGGAACAGTACATATTTGTACGATAATATCCAAGATCGAATTATTATTCTGCCGAATTCGCTGATTGATTCCAGTAAGGTCGTTAATTTTTCTAAGCCGGCGTCAAATCGATACCGTGTCGATGTTGAGATGGGATTGCCTTACGAGGCTCCTCCCCAGAAAATTATTTCTATTTTGCTCGATGTTTTGGAGAATCAGCCTGGCGTCGTTCGCTCCGCGCCATGTCATGTATTAGTTGAGTCGTTTGCAGACTCATCAATCAATTATAAGTTAAAGTTTTTTATTTCTAATTATGCTGAGCGACATGCTGTTAAATCGGATATTTTCTCAAATGCATGGTATGCGGTTCATCGAGCTGGATATTCGTTCCCATTTCCTGTTGAAGATGTGAGGACGTTTGCTGAGACCGAACGTAGAGATGCAGATCTATTGCAACAGCTGCAAAAGGAGAGTTTTGCGGTTTTGCGCCGTGAGCCGCTCTTCGCCTCGCTCACGGATGCTCAGATCAGAGATATTGTTGTGCACGATGCTGCTCTGGCGTTTGGCGATTCTGAGGTGATTGTTCGAGAAGGGGATGTTGGAGATTCGATGTACGTTGTTCTCGAAGGAATCTGCTCTGTGCAGGTCAAAGCCAGTGGTGGGCCACAAGAGCAGATTCAGCTCGCTGAGTTGCGTCAGGGAGCTGTGTTTGGTGAAATGGCTGCGCTCACCGATGAGCCCCGCAAGGCATCGGTCTTGGCCAAGGGGCATGTGATGGTGCAGAAAATCAGTCAGCGCATGATCAATGATCAGTTCCTGAAAAACGGTGATGCCATGGAAGCCTTCGCAGCGGTTATGGCGAATCGAGAAGCACGCCGACGCGAGTTCTCGGTCGACCAGGCACAGACTTACGAGCTTGACCTGATCGAGCGGATGCGCAAGACCTTTACGCGACTGTTTGCTGCCAGTTGACACGACACTGATGCATTGGTGCCTTGGCTTGTGTTTTGGACAGTCGACTGGATTGTTGCCAAAGTGATTGCTGGTGGACACTCCTCTGCATATGGGTCGCTTTCCAGTTCGATCAACGTTGCTTTCCGCAGCCGTTGGCCTAGTCACGTGCAGTGGCTTCGCGGTGATGGTCGAAGCTCAGGCCAATCCACGCAGCACCTTCCCTGGTCGTCGTGTGGGAGGAGGAACCCGTGGTGAGTGCAGTGCTCGAACCCTCGTTCATCTGGTTCCTGAGACCAGTGTTTACGCCCCCGATGCTTCTGGTCTTGTGGGTCTTGTTCAGGGCCCTTCCGACAGTCCTGTGAGTTTGCAGGTCACCTTGAAGCCTGAGGATGGCTCTGCTGAAAGCACACGCACACTCGCTGCTGCACCGGCAAGCGTTGTGTTGTTTGATGTGAAAGTCAAGCGTCCTGCTGTCTGGGAGACGAGCTTCAACTGTGGGTCTGGAGATGGTGGAGACAGTGCCGACCCCATGGCATTCGTGCAATCCACATCACCTCCAGCACTGAGTTTGTTGGTGTCGGGTGCTGAGCCCAGCGATCAGTCGCTTCAGACGCTTCTCAGTGCACTGCGTGCCAAGTGTGGTGCCAGCGTGTCCACTGCCGACACCATGGCGAAATTGGGTCTGTCTGAATTGGCCACAGCCGATTGGCCTAAGCAATTGCCTATTCGCTGCGAGTCTTGATTGTTGGCCCAACTTGTTTGAGCCGTGTTCCAGATCGCATGGCAATTGTTGTACGCACTCCTTCACAAAAATATGGTCAGCAGTCGTATCGTGATCGTTCATGTCGTCCAAAACGGTTGAACGCATGAAAGACCAGTGGGATGTCTCTGTTCGGCGCTTACAAAAGCAAGCGAGGATTGATTACCCACTCAATCGTTGCTGGCTTTCGTTCCACTTAGGCCGACACCTTTCGGTGATCATTGCTGCAATTGTCATTTCGGAATATCTCCAGAACTGGTCTATTTATATTGTCGCTGTGATGTTGATAGGTGCCCACCAGTTGGGTCTGGGCCACATTGGCTATCACGAGCGAACCCATGATTTGATCTCACATGATTCGCTATGGAATGATCGCATTGGCGCAATCTTGATTCATCTTGTTGGTGGAAATATCATCATGGGCTATGAGAATTTTCGGCCACGGCATCTGACCCATCATCGCTATCTCAACACGGATCTTGATCCAGACGCTTGGGCCCCCAAGGCATTTGCTTCAACACCCTTGCACCGGCATGTTTTTGATGTTGCGTTGATTCTTTCTGGTCTTGCTTATCTGCGCCTCCTCAGAGCCTTTGTTTCCAAGCATCTAAGATTTCGCAGTTATGGGAGCATTACTGGTCTGGCGATTGCTGGCCTAATTGTTTTCAGCGGGCTGCTTTCTGGATTTTACCCTGCAAAGATATTTGTTCTGTATTGGCTGGTCCCGGCTGCAACCTGGTGCTACTTCTGTTTCTTTGTGCGGAGCTATGCAGAGCACCCGGTCGTTGGCGGTGATGCCAATGTTTCGTTGATGGTGTTCACGCGCGAAGTGAGGCCTACATGGTTTGATCGCTTGTTTGTGGCGACGAGCGGATTTAGCTTTCATCTTTCGCATCACATCGCACCCTTTGTGCCTTTTTATCACTTGCATCACTTTCACGAGCAAGTGGTCCGTGACTCTTCGATCAGATCGAAGATGGTGTTGTATCACGGATATCATCACTTGTTGTTTGCATCGCTTCGAAAGCGTCGGATGAAGCAGTTAGGCTACGATTTTTTTTCTGTCAGTTAGAATCTTTGCAATAATCATTGACTTCCTGCGCGCAATATACTTATATTAGAATTGAGTTAGGCCGTATCTATGGCTACTAAGTTTGATTCTGTTGTCGAGGAGTTGCAGAAGGATGAAAACTCAGACCTTTATACCTCGATTTGTTCTGCTTTCCTCGAGGATGAGCAGCGCGGTGCCCAGATGATCGTTTCATTCGCCGCAGAACGCGGAACGGAGTTCGGGATTGATGAAGTCATTGAATACGTCAACGAGATGGATGACGATGATTGGGATATTGAGCTGACACCGGAGATGCTCACCAGCGTTGCAGGTGGAAAACGAGCTGCGTGTGAGGAGGAAGCCCATGATGAACCATGGGGTCGATGTCCTGGGATGCGGCCGATGCGCAAATGGCTGTTTGGTGGGGTCTCAGAAGCATGAATCAGTTGGATGCTTTCAAAGCTCTTCCCGAGCACCTTTCACTTGATGAAAAGCGGGAGCTTTATCGCTTGTTTGTGGCTAATCCTGAACAGGGAGTTTTAAAAGTGGTCGAACTGGCAGAAAGCCATGGTTTAAATCTCAGCACCGCTGAAGTTGCCGAATTGATTGCTGATGTCGATCAAGATGGCCATACGCGTGAGGTGTCTTGGGATGAAGCAATGCCAATAGGGTCAGCCAAGTAGATCGTCAATCAAGCCTCCTCCAACACATCCATATTCGATCCAAATCACCTCGGCTCGACTGATGGCTTGATCGTTCAAAGTTCATCGTCATCTCTTTGAGTAGGCTCTCACTGTCCGTTGGTTGTTGAGCCATAATTTTGTTTGTATTCAGTTTGATTTGATCTTCAGAGAGTGTCTCAAGCCAGCCGTGATCTGTGCTTAGTTGATCTCCCCAGCGTGTGGCTACAGCAAGGGTGCGTGCTTCTAAATTCCTCACACTGTGCCAATAATAAGGGGGGATAAACAAGACATCTCCCGGTTCGAGGATGACTTCTTGGTGCGGACAGTATTGAAATAGCCTTGCTTTTGGATCAGGCGTCATGTCATATTGATCAATCAGGCTTTCTCCATAAGAAGGTTCCGGCGGGATCACTGGATAGAGCAACAGTGTGAAAATAGGATCAATGAATGTCCATCGTTTTCTACCTTCAATTTGAAAGAAAAGATTGCAGTCCCCTGATAAGTCATTGTGACATGGCGTGCCGAGGTCCGGATGGTCACTCATAAACAACTGATAGGACGTCAGGTATCGAGGCGACTGTCGCTCAGCTCGAGACCACAGACGCTTGCAGCTGATGGGTGCGAAATAGGCCAGGAAATTCGCAATGTTGTCTGTGAATCGACCTGAGTTGGCTAGGTATAGGTGATTCCCTTTGATTTCTTTGAGTGCCTGATTTTTAAGTCCATTCCCTTGTTCGGTCAGGAGAAACTCTTTCTCGCCGTATTTTTTTAAGATCTCGTCAACTGTCCAGGATTTTGCCTTGAATGAAAAGTTTTTAACGACGGCGGGGTGTTGAGAACGGATGCACTCAAACAGGGATCGCTTTCCAGACTCTTGATTGTAGTAGCATGTTTTTATTGTGTTTGGGCTTTGGCGTGAATATCGAGAGATTTCTCGAAATAGGTCTGATTCAAGCTCTCCAACATAGTCACTTGCGAGGTGATTATTGTGCGTTTTTGCCCGCAGTAAAAGGATAGTTTGTAATTGGATCTCTAGCGAACGAATGATTGGATTGCCCTTAAAGTGCTTTGATAATGTTGCCTGAACGGCTTTGGAAAAAGGAGTCTTCTCGTTACCATGCAGTTCTGATACCAACTTCTCCGAGCTTGATCGGCTTAACGCTTGGCATAGCCGATGCCAGGCGATTGGAGGTAAAGCTGCTTGCTGTCGTTCAAGCAGCACATCCATCCAAGTATTCAGTTCTCCATTGTTTCCTATCATCAGTGCCTGAGTGCTGTTGACGTGATTGCGAGGCTCGCTGTGCGCATTTTCTCAGACATGGTTTGTGCTTAATCGATATGTTCTGATCCGTTGCTCTTCATCCGTACGTGCCCAGTCATGGCTAACAGCCGAAGACATTGATAAGCGATGTCAAGCTCAAACCAGCGCTTGCCGAAGTTCGGGTGCTTGGGGTTGTGGTGATGATTGTGATGATGACTTTCTCCTAAATTGAGAAGAGCCAGCACAGGCGTGTTTCGGCCGATCCTGAAGGCATTTTCACGGCTTTGGGAGCTGCAGTAGCCAGCAATATGCGATATGGAATTAATCATATTGGTTAGTTCTTGGACAATGACGAGTCTCGCAAGGTATCCCCAAACGAGGCCTGATAATGCACTGGCTGCTAATGCATGACTTGATAGCGTTTGATCTGTATATAAGATTTGACGGATTGAGCTGATCGTGACTGATAAGACGATGGGTGCGCCGAAAGACAAGAGCCAGATGGCTGGATAATATCGATCGAGTGTGCATGTGATTGGATCTTCTTGAATGTCTTTGGAATACCAATCTCTTAAGTCCCAGCCCAACCGTTTTAGTTTGAGGTCCGCTCTGAGCTGTTTGGTGTAGGCAAATGCATCTTTGCATCTCCCCAGTTTGTATAACTTTCGTGTTCCTGTGCTTCTGAAGTATTCGCTTCGCTCATCTAGCTGCCAGAACCAATGAGCCCAGAGAAATGACCGCAGTGTTACGGTCCTGGTCCCATTGCCATGTTCATCCATTTCAAACGGAGAGTGTGGATCGTAGATGGAGTCTGCATAACGATGATGCAGGCGGTGTGTGGCAACCCAGTGCTTCAATGTCCCTTGCGCACTGAGGAATGCGGTAATCCCCAAAGTAACCACCAGCGGACGTGAGGCTTGAAAGGATCGATGCGTGAAATAGCGGTGATATCCGAGGGTCACACCCATCATGCTGATGAATGACCAGGCGATCAGATTGAAGCCAGCATTGGGCAGGCTGGTGAGCTGATGGCCAAAATGCAGGGAAAGTACCAGCAGGATCAGTGCGCTCATAGCATACAAACGTGTTTGATTCCTGGTGATGTGATCACCAAGCAGGTTAAGTTTCTGATTGATCAGATTGTCCGTGTGCACTCGGTGATGGTTTTTTGTTTGGATGAGTTGAATCATGATCAATGATAACCGCCGCTGGATTTATTGAAACCGAACTGCTTTTGGATTGCATTGATCCGAATTGTTTTGCCCAGCTCTTCGCTCATTGCTTTGATCCACTAATGTGCTTTTCTCTGTAGATCAACTTAATGCCTTGGCTTGCTCCCTGCGCTAGGCGTTTGGCGGTGAAGTTAGTCATGGCATCGTTGTCGGCATGCATGAGGCAGAATCCTTTCGGCCAAGGGATCCCCAGGTCGTTGTTATCGCCCAAGGTCTTCATTGCGCTGCTTTCTTGAAAGTGTGCTTTTCGAATCACCTCTGCCAAGGCTTGGATGGCGACTCCTGTGTTTCGTTGCCTACCATCGACCCAAAGAATGCGATAGTCCAGAATTTCGTTGGCAAGTGGGAAGGTGATGAGCCAGCCAACAACTTCGTTGTCTTTGACGAAAATACGTGAGTACTCGTCGATTGCCTGATTCACATTGAAAGAGTTCAGTTGTGCCCATTCGGGGACATGCTTTGCGTTCGAGGCTTGGAGCAGGTCCTGTTGCTTGCATTCAGAGAGCGGTTTGATCTCGGTCTGGTGCTTCCGGCAAGCCATCGTCTGCTCGAGCTTCTGTAATACAGGTTCCATTGCTGTTCGACTCGTGAATGTGTATCCATTGAGTTGTTCTCCCTTGCTCCAGCCCTGCTGGCTTTTGGTCAGTGCGTTCATGCCATCGTTCTGATGATCAAATGTTGCTGTGATTGTTGTGATCCCCTTGGCTTTACAGTCGCTCACAAGTCGTTGAAGGAGTGCATGCCCAATTGATAAACGTCTCCACATCGTCTTGACGTGGATGGATGTGATTTTGACTGTTGTGCTTTGGTTGTATTCGGCGATCAGAATGCCGAGGCTTTTAACTTGCTGCTGATCTCTGGCGATGAGGATATGGTAATTTTCGAACTGGTCTGTTGTTTCGATGCCGAAGCGCTCCAGTAAGGCTTGGGTCGTTCGATCCGCGCTTGCGATCGTTTCGAGTTGGTCGACCCTAAACAGGCGTGATGGCATGTCTTTTACCTCTTATGATTAAGGTACTGCACATGCGCGAGACGAACAGTGTTGAATGAGTTTCGTCTCTTGTCTCCTTCTGAATCTAGCCACTGGTGTGATGTTGTGCTAGCCGCTTCAAGTTATTGGAAGCGAAGGGTGCGTGGCATTGATTTTTATGCATTAACTGCTTCTTGCTCATTGAATGTTGATGACAATGGTTTTATTTCTTTTCGTTCTGGGCTGGGCAAGTGCTATTTGCTCTGAGGCGATATTTTGCTATTTTATAGAAATATTGATTCTCTTCAGCTTTCCCCAAGGCGCGATTCTCGTCGTGGGCGAGGTCTGTGCCAACCTTAAGTTTGGTGGCTGCCATGGTCGTGATTCCTGAGAGCTGAGCGCAGAACAATGTCAGCCAGTTCCTTGTTTCAATGCCGGAAACTCGATGCAAGCTCACTTCAGAGCTGGTTTCATCTCATTTCGCCTGTGTTGCGCACCTATGTCAGCGCCGTACAGGGTTCGCCGGGGTCGGAGCACAACCACTTGTTAGTCCTCGCGATGGAAGGCGAGGCCAGTGAGCGTGCAGCCTTGCTGTTGGCTGAAGTGGCCGACTGGTCAGGCCATGAGCAGACCAAAGACCAACGTCTTTGCATTCTCACGCTTGTTGTGGCGAAGCCTTATCGGCGTTTGGGATTGGCAGGCGCTTTGTTGCGCCATGCCGAGCATTGGGCCAGATCGCACCAACTCAGCGGGCTGCATCTACCGGTGCCATTGCAGGCCAATGTCAGTGATGTCTTGCGGCGCTTGAGCCCCAGCGATCAGGGTTGGGTCGCCACGCCAGGCAAAGTGGTTGTTGGTCTCTCCATCAGCCCAGCTGTTGAGGCTTTGTTGCAGCGTCTTGAAGATGTGGTGAGACGTCAATCTCGCCATGCCTCATGGCAAATTGCCCCTTTCACTGAACAGCACACTGCCCAGTTGCAACAACGCATCGTGATGGCGAGTAGCGGTCAGTTGGCTGCTCCCTGGGATCCAGAGGCCGATGATTATCAATGGCATCCAGCAGCTCAATACAGCTGCCTTCTCTTCCACCAAGGAGTGATTATCGGTTGGCTGATCACTCACTTTGTCTCCCCTGATTGCTTGCGTTATGCCAAGTTTTGGGTGGATTCAGGCTGGGAACGCTCGGGTGCTCCCTTGGCGATGTTGGCGTTTGTCATGCGTTCAGCTCATTTCAGCGGCGAGCCTCGCGTCATTCCAAAGGGTTGCTTTATTTCCCATCCAACCAATCTCAATCTCCACCACTGGGTTCAGAAGCAATTCAGACCCGTCTGTGAAAGTTGGGTTCAAATTGAAAATCGTGATCTTGTTTTTCTTCACTCATGAGGCGAGGCGGCTCCAATGCCTCTGTCATCAGTGACGCCTATGAGGCGTTGTCGAGTGAAGTCCTGTTAAATTTCAATTCACTTACATCCAAAGGTTCGTCTCGTCCTTTCACTTGAACGGGGCCCCAATAGTCAAGGTGCAACGAGTCGCGGAATTCTGTTGGCAGGAGTTCCAATGTGGTGCTGGAGAGCAGCACCCGCAGCACTCCTTCATGGCGATTTTTGTCATAGCTTTCCAGCCGTGATGCGCAGTTCACGGCATCGCCGATCACGGCATATTCGATGCGCTCTGCACTGCCCATCGACCCCACCAGAGCCTCGCCCGAGTGAATGCCCATGCGCACGCGCATGCTGGGGGCTCCTTCGGCCTTAAGCGCTTCGTTGAGCTTTTCCAGCCCCGCTTTGATTTGGAATGCGGCCTCGATCGCCGCTTGAGCTTCTGCCGATGGATCTCCTAGCAAGGGCACGCCGAACACGGCCAGCATTCCATCGCCGGTGAATTTGTTCACCATGCCGTCCCTTTCGGTGACGGCGGGCACGCAGATCTCCATGCCGCGGTTCAGCCAGTCCATCAATTCCCGTGGGCTCATGCCTTCCGACACGCTGGTGAAGGAAGCCGTGTCCGTAAACAGTGTGGTGATCGGCAGCTGCTGTCCTTGGAAACGCCCGTCACTCAGCAGGGAGTCCCGTTGTTCCCACAGTTGTTGTGCCACCGCGGGTGAGGTGGTTTGCCCGAGCAGTTGTTGAATCTGTTGGGAGTGCTGTTGGCTTTCCACGCCACGGCGTAACCAGGCTGCTCCGCTGAAACTGAGCAGACCTGTCAGCGGCATGGCCATACCGATCCAGATGTGATTCCAGAGCAGTGCTCCAAGTCCTGCAGCAGCTCCGCCGGCCACGAGAACCACAACAAGAATGCTGATGCGTTGTTTGGGGATGCGCTCCCCGAGCAGCAGTCCGGCGCCGGCGAATCCGATCACCAGCAGCAGGTTCCCCCAGCCAGGCATCAGCCAACCCTGTTGAAAGTTGCCATTGCGCTCGTCGATCAGGGTGGCGAGGCGGTTGGCATGCACTTCCACTCCGGAAATCGTGAACAGGCTGTCACCCCTCGCAAATCGCGTGTGCGGCACTTCGAACAGATCGCGCAGGGAGGGCGCGGTGCTGCCAATCAACACGATGCGATCGCGAAGCATGGTGTTGGGCACCTCACCGTCGATGAGTTCAGCCAGGGTGTAAGTCGCGTAACTGCGTGGCTCGCGGAAGCGAAGCAGGCGTTGGAGCCCAAGTCCTGCGTCGATTTCGTTGTGGTATCCGCCACCATCAGCCGACAACCATGGGCCAGCATTCGTTCCTGCATCCAAGGCGTCCCGCAGGGATCGATCGCCGGTCGCGACTTCCAGCACGCGCAAGGGGAACGCCACCGTGGCTTCGTCTTGTCCGGTGACATGCACCAGGTCACGACGCACCACACCATCACCATCCAGGCTTAGGTCGTTGTACGACTGGCGCTCGATCGGTGTGCCGGGGACTGCGGCAATCCCAGCGGCCACGTTGAAGATAGAGACCAGTGTGGGCTCATCACGGAAGCGATCACGCAGGCATTGCTGCTCGGCCCCCACGCCTTGATCTCTGTAGATGTCGAAGCCGATGGCTGTCACGCCGCTGGCATTGAGTGCATCGAAGGCATCGCAAAAGATGCCGTCGTCAATCGGCCAGCCAAAGCGCTGGATGTCGCTTTCTTCGATGCCCACCAGGGTGATCGGCTGGTCTTGGCCTGAACCCTCTGAGCGTTGACTGGTGATCAGATCGTAGATCACCAGATCAAGGGTTTGGGCGAGGCCAGTGCTGCGAAGCAGCACCAAAACGACGATGGCAGCGAGATAGGGGCCGGTGGATTGCAGCAGATTGCGGAAGCGTTTCATCGCCGTTTCAACGTTGGATGCGCCTGATTGCCCCCAGCCTGGCTGCGCGCGTGTGGGTGATGGGCTTCTTGTTGGCGATCTTCAACGGCGGGAACCTTCGCCCTGTTGCTGATCTCAAAAGCCACGGGCGAAAAGCATGAAGCCTGGATGCATGTCATTCGCTCTCCTGCAGCAGAAGCGCATAGGGACTGCCTGATTCCTGAATCATCGTGTGGTGCTGCCCTTGTTGGACCACCTGGCCTCGATCGAGAACGAGAATTAGATCAGCATCGCGGATGGTGCTGAGTCGGTGGGCCACGATGATCTGAGTGCAGCCACGACGCTTTAAATTTTCAATCACGTTGTGCTCGGTTTCGGCATCGAGTGCCGATGTGGCTTCGTCCATCACCAGAACACTGGGATCTTGAGCGAGGGCACGGGCGAGCTCAAGGCGTTGCCTTTGTCCGCCCGATAGGTTGCTGCCCCCTTCGCTGAGGATCGATTGGAGTCCTTCAGGCAGTGATTGAATGACGTTAGAAATTTCTGCATCATCACAGGCTTTCCATAAATCGGTCGGAGTGATGGAAGGATTCCAAAGAGAGAGATTGTCCTGTACAGAACAGCCATAAATTTGAACGTCCTGCTGCACCATGGCTAGAGATGTGGTGCTGATAGCCCTCGGGATGTCGACAAGAGATGCTCCATCAAACAGAATCTCCCCGTCTGAGGGTTGGTGAAGGCCAACAATCAACTTGGCTAAAGTGCTTTTACCGCTGCCGCTGCCGCCAATCAAGGCAATGCGTTGGCCCGGATGAATGGTCAGGCTGAAGTTTTTGATCAGGGGCTCTTTAATTGCGGCAAAGCCAAAGCTCACGTTGTTGAGAACGATTTCTCCACTCAAGCGATTGTTGGTTGGTCTCCAGTCACGGCTTTGCTCTTGGTTAATCAGTGGGTCATGAGGCTGCTCAAGCACATCCTCGAGCCGTAGCACTTCGGCTTCAAAAGTTGGTAGTTGCTGAACGAAGGTCATGACGCTGTCGGTTTGATTTTTTAGCGACAGCGCGATGGTTTGTGCGGCAAGCAGCATGCCCAGCGTCAGTTCACCTTCAATCACCAGAAAGAAGCCCAGAATGAAGATCGCAACCTCATTCAGCGTGGTGAGGGCATTGGGGATGACTCGGATTTGAGCGTTGCGCAGCTGCAAGCGCTGAAAGGTGTTCAGGAGCCTGCTTTGATATCCCGAGTAACGGCGATAAATATCGCTTTCAAGTGCCGAAGCCTTGACTGTTTCAATGCTGCTTATGGCAGCAATCGTAGTTGCTACTGCTTTGGCCCCATCTTTTTGCAGGGTGAGATTGGAATCTTTCTGAAGTCTTAAGTTGGCTTTCACAACAGCGGCATTCACCGCTGTTGTTGCCATCACCAAGAGACCGAGCCAAGGACTGTAGAGAATGGTGAGGATGAGATAAAAAATCAGCAACACCACCGATGTGGCCATCGGAATCATGCGACTGCCGATGAATTCAGCGATGCTCGCATTGGCATCCATTCGGCTGGCTATATCGGATGCATAGCGTTGGCTGTAGAACCGCTCGGGTAGCGACAGCATCTGATGTTCAAAATGCACACTGAAGCGTCGTGTCAGACGTCGTTCCAATGTGCGTGTACCCAGGAGCTGCAAATACTGAAGTGCGGTTTGGAGTCCGATGGTGATGGCCATCGCCCAGAGCATCGGTTTCAGCCAGCTCTCCATGCCATTGCTGATCACTTCATCGATGTAGATCTGGGCGTACACCGGCATGATCAATTGGGGCAGGATCAGCAGCAAGCCACAAATCAAGATGAAGGCTGCTCCGTTTGGTTCCGAGAGCAGACGTCGCCACACAATTGGCCAAACAGTGGGCACTTTGCCTTCGCGAACAAAGCTTTCGTTTGGACTTAGCGTGAGAACAATGCCTGTGTAACTGGTCTCAAACTCTTCAAAGCTGACAATTCTTGGGCCAAGAGCGGGATCGTTAAGGGCAATTTTCTCGCCAATAAAACCTTCAAATACAAGAAAGTGATTAAATTCCCAGAAGACGATTGCTGGTGGTTTAATTTTGCGGAGTGCTTTAATCCCTTTTTTAAAACCTTTTCCTTTGAGGCCATAGCTCTTCGCCGCTAAGATCAAATTTGCAGCATCGCTTCCATCCCTTGAGACGCCACAACGCTCTCTGAGTTGTGTCAGTGGAACGTAGCGTCCGTAATGTTGGAGAATGATTCCTAACGCGGCTGCGCCGCATTCGGTACTCTCCATTTGCAGCCGGGTCGGCGTCTGAACCCAACGTCCCTGAGCTTTTGCATCACGCCTGTCTTTGATGTCTTTGAGTGCTTTGATCAGCATGGTGGACGCCGTTAATAAATCCCGGTTAAATCGCGCAGGATTGGGATCACGTAGCTGATCGGACGCCTCTCTTCCACCAGAACGCGAACATTGGTGGTTGTACCCGCTGTGATTTGAATGTTGGGGCCTTTGCCGCCTCCCCAGTTGTATCCGCTGATCGTGTTTGAATCGCGTTGAAGGCTTGTGCTCACCTCAATCAATGGAGCTGATTGTGAACCCTGGACCGATTCGAGGAGTGATTTCACGCCCAGGCGTTTGATGAGAGCATCGTCACGAATTGGTAATAAATTAATCTTGGTCACTTGTCCCTCAATACCTCCATGCCGTTGTTGTTTGGTTGTAGTTGGACTCACTCTGACGCGTTGGCCGATTTCTAAGCGCTTGCCATCCTTGGCAGGAAAGAATGCCAAACTTTGAAGGGTTTTTGAATTGGTTTGGTTCTGAATGGTAAAGAGTGTGGTCCCGGATTGCACGACTTCTCCCGCATGGATTCCGCGATCAACCACACATCCGCTCACTGGAGCACGAATGATGCTGGTCCGTTCAATTTCTTCTTGACGAGCGACAATCTGATTCTTCTTTTCTTGGATGTTTTGCTCACGCTGGCTATTCGCTGCTTTGATCTCATACCGTTGTTGGATGAGCCTGCGATTGCGTTGGTTGATTTCGTCAGTTGAGATAGCCCCCGTTGCGGATAAAGGTTTGACGCGTTCGATGTCTGATAGTAATTGCTGCAATTGTTGGTCTCCAAGTGCATCTTGAGCTTTGTCTTGGATGATCATTTGGTTCAGGCGAACCTTGGCAGCTTTGATCTCGATCTCCTCACTCACAGGATCAATCCTTGCCATCAGTTCGCCCTCCGAAAAGCAATCTCCAACCTGTGTTGGCACATCAATCACTTGTCCGCTTGTTTCGCTCTGCACAACGGTCAGGCTGTTGGGTTGAATGAGCACGCCTTTGCCGCTGATTCGCACTGGAATTTTTCCAAAGATGGACCACAGCAGGATCGTCACGCTAAAGCTGCCCAAAGAGATCAGAAGCAGCCATTGCGTCGGACGAAGCAGCTGAAGAGGTTGATTGAGCTGCTCTGGCGTGGAGAGTGCATCGAGAGCCGTTTTTCTGAAAAGACTCATTTGATTTGCCGCTCCATTAGGCGCTTGAACAGTCCTTTTTTGACCATGAGCGTGTCGTAAGTTCCCTGCTCTTTCACTTGTCCACTCTCCATCACAATGATTTGATCTGCATGGCGGATTGTGCTCAGCCGGTGGGCGATTACGATTCGAGTCACTGACAGTTTATCCAAACTTCGTGTTACGACAGCCTGACTGTGATTGTCGAGCGCGCTGGTCGCTTCATCAAAAATCAGCAGACGTGGTTTGCGTACAAGGGCGCGAGCAATGGCAACACGTTGCTTTTGCCCTCCTGAGAGTGTTCCTCCGCCGTCAGGAATCACGGTGTGCATGCCCATCGGCATCGCTCGGATGTCATCGGCGAGTCCGGCGAGTTCGGCAGCATGCCAGGCCTCGTCTTCCTGGATCACGGCACCTCCAGCAATGGCTTCCATCATTGAGGCACTGAAGAGGGAGTTGCTTTGCAAAACGGTGCCGATTTGGCGCCTCACGCTTTTCGGGTCAAGGCCTGCCAAAGGTCGGCCATCAAACAAAATACTTCCGTTTTCGGGTTCGGCAAAACCCAAGAGAAGGCGCACCAGTGTTGACTTTCCAGATCCAGACGGTCCAACGATTGCGACATACTCACCTGCCTTGGCCGCAAAGCTGACCCCATCCAGGACCAAGGGCAACTCTGGCTGGTAGCGGTAGCTCACGCGATCCAACTGAAAGTCGCCATGTAAGAGACCAATTTCTTTGCTGTTGTCCTGCGCTTCAGGTTGTTCATCCAGGATCGGTCTCGCGCGCTCATATAACACCGGCAGATCGAAGGCGCCTGCGAAGAGACCGGCCAGTCCGGCGATACCACCGATATACGTGTTGAATGCAGCAAAAAATCCCAATTGCTCACCAATGTTGGGAGCATTAATCGTTTTGGATATTGCTGCCTCAGCGATTAATCGCGTGATCATGATGTAAATCAACAAAGTCCCAAGATTGGGCATCACACTCTTGATCAGCTCTGCGGCTGCCTCTTTGGCATCGATTGCATTTTCCAAGCTCACAACTTGTTTGTAGGGCTCAGCCCACCAACGGGCTGCTTTTGTTTCAGCCCCAGCAACTCGTAGTTTACTGACTGAATTAATTAATTCAAGATTCCGACTCTGTGCCTCTGATTCGGCAATCTCTTGATGTCGTTTTAGTTTTCTTGATTGGATGGCGAGTAGGATTGTGGGAAGAGCAATAAATGCGGATAAAGTAATGGCAAGGAGTGTTAACTTCACACTGATCTTCAGCATGAAGAGCACATAGGTACTGATCAGAAGCAAGCGCACAAGGCCTCCCTCTGTCATGGTTTGAATTTCAAGTCTGATATCTTCAAATGCTCCGAAACGAAGTTGTAAATCACCAATGCTGCGTAAACGGAAGAACTCTGTTGGCAGGCTCAATAGCCTGTACATTCCCGCGAGCTGCACTTTTGCTGCTCCTTGGTGCTGGGTTAGGAGAACATCCCGGCTTTGAAGCCATTCCAAGGCGACGCGTGTCACACCTGCTGCAACCATGACGAGGCTGATTTGAAGCAGGAGTCCTAGATCTTGGTCTGGCAGCGCATTGTTTGTAATAATCGTATTGAATGTTGGCGTCAGCATTGCAAGGCCTGTCGCGATTGCCATCAGGGCAATCCCACTGCGGAAACCTTGACTGACGTAACCCAACGCAGCACCTAAGAGTCCTCCACTGGCAGCCAATGTGAAAATCCAGCGTGATGCACCAATATCGCGTCCAATCGACAGAAGAAAACCGGCAGCCAATCCGATCAGCAACCCGGCGATTACGAATTGGCCGAAGTTCTTCGATTCACCGAACGCAAATCGCAGAAGGCCAATGGTGCTCAAATCTCGATTGCTAAGGGACCGGTTGATCGCCACCATGCGTGGACTAAGCTTTTTGAGCACCCCGGGACAGTTGTTGATATACTTGCCAGATTCCATCTGCATCGGGTCAAATATCTGATAGCCTTGACCTGTTGTTTTGAGCAATATGGGTGCATCGTTCTTTTCTTCTTCGAATGCGATTAAATCCCCGCAATCACTCTTTAGATTTTCGCTATTAATGAGAACGTCGCGACCAATTAAGTTGTTGTGTTCAAGTAGTTGCTGAAGATGACCTCGCGTGTTTTTGTGTTGTGATTTAACCTCCGTAATATCCTCTACATCGATACCCTTTATTTTTGCCAGCATGCAGGCTAATTTGCTGAAATTAGTTTGCTTCTGTGCTTTTGCATCGAATTGTTCGCTGCGCTCTAGTGTGCTGAAAAGATAATATTCTGCTTGATTTCCTAGTGATTGATGGCTTCCAATCTTCTGCTGTTTCTTTGATTGTTCCAGCTTCATCAGTTCTTCAAGAAGCTCGCAGAGATCGTCTATTGAGGAACTCGTGGGTATGTTTTTTGTTCGGTTCAATCGTCTAAGTATCTCACTGTTCAACCACTCTGTTCCTTCTAAAGCGGTTGAATTGATTGGCTGAATCAAGTTGTTTTCTTGTGTTGCGATTAATTCAAGCTTTAGGTTTTGCAGGCTTTTAAGTGGAAGGCCCGGTATCACAAGATTCGGTTTGATGCGAATGAACGGTACCCCCTGCATTGCTCCTAGTAAGTGATCCTGAGTTGTCGAGAAGTTAGCGACGGGCCATGCGATCCTCTCTCCTGGGTTGAGGTTCATAGTCTTGTTTCCCCTCCGCTCTGAAATTTTTGGCAGAGCGTGTGAAACCGTTGTCCCGCTCGATTAATGCCTCCAAGTTGACCCAAATCCAGTTCGTCGTCATCATCATCAGCTTCTGCACTTCGACTGCGCGCTGCCAGCTGACGGGCCAGTAATTGATCACGGCTTCTCTGCGACATCATGCAGCTGAGGCTGCGAAAAAACCGATCTGCAAACGCGGGAGTTTCCCTGAGAGCTTTTTGTAAGTCATTTTTATTAATTTCGAGCAGCTCCATTCCATCAGTACTACTCACCGTGGCTGACGCTCCCTGCGATTCGGACGTTAAGAGTGTGAGTTCTCCGAGCAATTCTCCTCTCCTCGACGTACCAACTTTTTTGTTGATTCCTTCAATGTTGACCCAAATATCTGCTTCTCCTGCAAGAATTAAATAGATTGATGGCACCTCTTCGCCTTGCTTGAGCAGAATGTTGCCAGGTGCAATACGCCGCAGTGATCCCATTTTTGCGATTTGCTCAACATCAAGATCGTCGAGAACTGCAAAAAGCACCAGGACTTTTCTTAGCGGTTCAATCTCTTCTCCAGGCCCTTCATAGCGATGGATCCATGCATTCTGGCTCTTGATTTGAGCCGCTAACTTTCTGGCAATCAGACGTTGCCACTCCGCAGCGAGTTCCGGTTCATCATTGCTTAGCTTATCCAGCAGATCAACGCTGAGAAAGAGAACCTCGCTGTCGGCTTCTGCAATCACATCTGCTACTGCTGGACGTTGCTCCAGCCAACTCATTTCACCGACGATCGCTCCTTGGTTTAGAACAGCGAGACGCTGGGATGCACCATTCTGATCAGTAGTATTGACAGCAATTTGCCCTTTCAACAGCACCAAAACGTGCTCACTAATCAAGCCTTCTTCAATCAGCTTCGAGCCGTTGCTTTTAACTTCTCGTTTCCCGTTCTCACGAAGCCATGACTGGAGGCATTGGCTTGCTTCAACCGTATAGTCAAACATTGATTAGCCACCTACTTTCACTAGCGTATTTTAGCGAGCAGGATGTTTTTGACAACTCTATCCATGCAAAGTTAGTCTTTTGTCCTTGTGTTCTACCTTGTTTGAACCACGATCTTTTGTTCTATATCGATCGAAGTCTGTTTATTAAGGCCTCGTCAGTTCATTGTATTTTTTTGATCAGCCGTAATCCTTTCCTTTCGTATTTGTCTCTTTAAGCATGTTGCTATTCTCTTATTATTCCTATGACCTTTTTGGCTTTTGAATAATTTTTGGTTTTGGTGTATAATATAACCGCTTTGCCCTTTTTGGGCACGTTCTTTTGCTGATTGGTACATGTCTGGGCTTCCTCTTAAAAAGATATTTTTGTCTTTCGGACTTCCTTTTGCTGTTTTCGCTTCGGCTGCTCAGCCAGCACGATCGCAAATTGAATCCGACGGTCGGTTAGGGACTTCAATTAATGGTGGTTCTCTTGACGGTCAGTCTTGTACCTCTGGAGTTTGCCAGATCACAGGTGGTACTGATGCTGGTTCAAATAAATTTCATCGTTTTACCCGTTTTGATGCAAATCGTACCGGGTCAGCTATTACTGGAGTGACGATTGAAGCGGATTCTCAGAGCAATGTCATCCTTGGTATCGCATCGTCATCCAATGGCTTCAATCTCAATGTTCCTTTGAGTCTTGATTCTGGTGCTAATTTGTTCATTGTTTCTCCAGATGGCATCACTTTGTCGTCTGGCGCTTCTTTCTCCAACGTAACGAACTTAACCCTTACGAATCGGTCTTCACTGCCCATCGGTCAAAGCCAATTTTCGGTTAATTCAAGCTTCAGCGAAACCTCGTTGCTGACTGGCACACCGTCGCTGAACCGGCAAGTTAATACTCTTTCAAATACAGCATCTCCCATTACGATTGGCGGGCTTACTTTGTCAATTGATGGTTCTCTGTACGTGCATGCAAATTCTGATTTAACGCTTTCAAATTCAACATTAGATGTACCAACGTCTTTGGATGTTGGTGGCGACTTGTCGATTTCTGATGTATCACTGACGGATACATCGCCTCTCTATTTGTACTCCGTTGGTGATTTATCTCTTTACGATTCTACGCTGGACAATCATTCGCTAGTTAAGATCGATGCCGGTGGTGCTTTGACGATCTCAGATTCAATGAGTTCGGTCGACACTGGTGTATCTATCAGTAATAATACCTCGGTTGTCGTTGATTCGATAAGCAATTTCAATATCTATAACGCTTCAATTGACAGTAATGGTGATGTTGCCATTGACGTTAGTGGTAATTTTTATGCAGATAGCAATCTTAATGTTAACGATTCGGGCGTATCCCTTGACCAGAATACGACCCTGTCCTTGACCGCAGACGGAACTATTAGTCTTTACGATTCAAGCATCAGCGACAACCAATCTGCCACAATCACATCGGGAGAGGATTTGAATGCAGGTTCTATTAATCAGTCGGGTGCCTATGCGTATGGAGTTTCGTTTAATCGAAATGCGTCACTCGCGCTGACAACAGTTGGCGATATTAACATTGTCGATTCAAGTATCAATGACAATACTATGATTACCATCAGTGCTGGTGGTGATTTTAGTTTCTATGGTTCTGAACTTCTGCGCAATTTGCCTTATACATCTGATCAATACTTCTCAGATTTTGATGTTGTAGACGAACTTCCCTTCTTTACAATTGATGCAGTAGCCATGGTCGATATCGACGATTCGAGTATTGATTTTAATGGCCCATTTAGGCTGATATCTTCAACTTCAGATGTTAATATTACCAATTCCGACTTTTTAGATAATCTCTATCCTTATATTGAGTCGGTAACTGGGGATATCTTTATTGCAAGTTCCTTGCTTTCTCGTAACGCCTATATTGATGCGTTTGCTTTAGGTGATGCTTATGTGTTTGACTCGACTGTCGTTGGGAACGACTTGGTCATTGGTGCTGAACAGGGTGATGCTGCAGTGATCAGTTCCGATTTGGAGGACAATACGGTTGTTGTTAGTTCTGAAGATGGAGATTCCTTCGTTATCGATTCGAGTTCAGTCGGTAACGTTCTCGATGTCGACTCGGTAAGCGGCGATTCAGTCATTATTGACTCTGATGTCGTCGATACCGACGTTGTTGTTTCTTCAACTGATGGCGATTCAGTTGTGATTGGTTCTGATGTGATTGATACCGATGTTGTTGTTACATCTACGGATGGAGATGCAAGCGTCTTTGACTCATCGGTAGACAACTCCACATTGGATGTGGAGACAGAAACAGGAGATGTTGCAATCTCTGAGTCTGATGTGTTTGGTAGTGACGTGTTTGCAGTCTCAACAGAAGGTGATGTTGTGATTGTGTCTTCTAATGTCGATGAAAGTGTTTTTGAGGCAGCAGCTCTCGTTGGTAATATTGATGTTTTAAGCTCAGACTTTGCTGACAACCAGCAACTGGCTTTTACGGCAGACTTCGATGTTACCATTTCCGACTCTGCTGTTAGTGGTAACGAATTGGTCGTGATTGATGTTGGTAATAACGCCACGATCGATTCATCAAGTGTCGGTGATAGTGATTTATTTGTTGTTGATGTTGGCAATGAATTCCAATCTGAATCTTCAACGTTCACTGATAACGATCAAACGACGATCAACACCGGCAGTGACTTGTCTGTTGCATCTGTGGCTGATGGCGACGATTCTTCCTTCGATGTGTCACGTTCTAATGACACTACCTCGAATGTTGCTTCTGACTCTCAAGTTGCTGTTGCGTCGGATGAGCAGTCATCAAGTCAAGAGAATTCGTCATCGCAAAGCTCTTCTGTTTCAGCTTCAGACAGTGATGGTGCAGATGATTCCTCCGCTAGTTCTGAATCAGAATCAGCTACTGACAGCCAATCAGATTCGGAGTCTGATGGCGAGTCAGACGGAGATTCTTCATCAGAACGTGCCAGCTCCTCAAACTCACAAGATGAGTCGTCTGCATCGCAATCCGGTGAGTCTGAGTCTGCAGAGTCTGCGACACCAAGTGTTCAAGTCAGTACACTTGACAACACTGTCGTGGAGTCAAATTTAGAAAATTCGCTTGCTGCCAATGCCAACCAAGTTTTGTCAGCTCTTGGTTTGGACGACTTGAGCCCAACCCCAGCCAGTGAGCTCACACCAGCAAAAATCTCGCAAAGTTTGAGTGCAGCGCGCCAGGTTTATCAGTCAAACCCCAGTTCTTTTTCAAGTTTGTCAGGAGTGTCTCTTGCCTCTGCAACAACGCAAGGATTGACTGCTGCTCCGTCAAAGAAACTCCCCTTTAATCCCGCATACTTAAATATTGCTTTTACTAAGAATTCAGATTTAGGAGTCGGCAATGTAGATAATGGCTTTGTTGATCTGACGTTGATCACGTCAGATGGAACCGTGGTGGGTCGTCGTTCGGAGCTCTCTCTTAAGGAGTTTGCAACCTTACTCCGCGGCTTTTATGGAAAGATCACCAGTCAGCGCCCTTTAGCGGCATCGAATGCTTCCTCAGAAACTTCAAGACTCTATTCATTGTTTATTGAGCCCATTGATGAGATCTTAGATCGCGAACAAGTTACATCTGTTCTGGTGTCTGCTGATCGTGGTCTTCAAGCAATTCCTTTTGCAGCACTTGCGCGTCAAGGGAACTACGCCGTTAATCAAACCTCTTTCTCGTTCACTCCATCTTTAGCTCTAACCGATTTATCTGTTCCAATGGCAGATCCCAATTCAGATGGCATTTTGATTATGGGTTCCTCTGAGTTTTCTGACTTGGCACCGCTTCCTTTTGTAGGCCAAGAGGTTGACAACATTCAACAGGTGTACGACGGCTTGGTTGTTGTTGAAGATCAATTTACTTCACAACGCGTTTTGGCCGACTTGAAAAGCTCAACGCAACCGCTGATTCATCTTGCAACCCATGCTGACTTCAAGGGTGGTAAACCTGATCAATCGATGATTCACACCCGAGATGGTTTCATTTCTTTTGAAGCATTTAAGTCTATTCGCCGAGAGAGAAAATCCGATCCAATAGATCTTTTCGTGCTCAGTGCTTGTCGTAGTGCTCTCGGCGATAGTGATAGTGAAATGGGGCTTGCTGGTATGGCTCTACAAGCTGGTGCAAAGAGTGCGATTGGTTCACTTTGGTACGTTGATGATATTGCTACATCAGCATTCTTTTCTCAATTCTACCGTTACCTCAGTCGCGGTATGACGAAGTCAAGTGCTCTGAGCATGACACAGCGCGATTTTGCTTCAGGATCAATCAAAATTGCCGGATCAGATGTTGTTGCTCCTTCTGGAGATGTCTTATTGTCTAACCTGTCTGCAGCGCAAAAATTTAATTATCCAAGAGGTTTCCGTCATCCTTTCTTCTGGTCTGGATTCGTACTCCTCGGCACCCCTTGGTAAGTCGTTTTTTATTAGAACCGATAACTAACTTTGGTGTAAAGCCCATTTCCTAGCGTCCATTCGTTCCAAAGGCCTGCATTGTTTTCAACATTAATTTGTTTTGCCCAGCCTAGGTCAATACTGAGCTGATTTTTGTGGAGCCACCTTACTAAAACTCCATAGGAACCGACAGTGTCGTTAAAGGTAATTCCTAAGCGTGTTGTTTGAATACCACCAGCACCACCAAAAGGAACCAGTTTGAATTCGTTGTTTTTGGTTTTCTTCAAAGACCACTCGAGCTCTAAGTTTCCAATCCATCCGTTGTCTCCACTAATCAATGTTCCCGGTAAGCCTCTTAATCCATTATCACTGCCAACACTAAATCCCATGCTGCTCGTTAATGGATGAAAGGCATACTGGCCTCCAGCAATTGCTTTCGCAATGAGTTTTTGATTGATCGCCCATAGACCAGTTGCATACGCACCGATGGCCCGGGCATTACTGGGTTGGATTCCAACCACATTTAACGCATTGAGTTCTTCCGCACTACTCAATGAACTGATTCCTTGCAGTCCATAAATTTGTCCTGTCCATAACATCGAATTTTTGACTCCTTGATGGCCGAGTCCTATCCGAAGGTATCCAGTTGTGAGATCTCCATCTAAGCCACCTCCGACAATGATCGGGAATGATTCGTTTTTGTAGTAGCTGTTGTTGTGATTTGCACTCACCCCAGCAAATACATACGTATTCGATGAGTCTGTTTGTTGTAAGGTCCAATTGGTTTGGATTAACCCCTGGTATTGTCTAAAACTTAAGTCTCTGAAAGGTTCTGGGAATTCAACTAGGTAGCGACGATTGGCTCCAAAGGATGCTGTGATATCGACTGTTTGGCTGAGCGGGTATGTATAACTCAGTGAGCCTATGCCTGCGCCGAGTTCTGGGTCACTGTCTGCATTGAGTTCACCATAAAATTGAAATTGATCACCCCTTGCTAACAGATCTTTTTTCTGAACAATAGCGACACCTCTCCATTCTCCACTTCCTGTATTGCCATCATTGCGTATTGATGTTTCTCCTCTCCAAAGGCTTGGTGCTGATTCTACGGTGATATTAAGTGTTGCTTTTGTTGGATTGCTGCCGAGTTTTCCAACGCTACCTGTGATCTTGCTGGCGATTCCACTGCGCTCTAGATTCAGCAGGTTATTTTTAATCGTGATGATGTTGAAGGTCTCATCAAGCAGTGGCTTCAGTTTGTTTTCAATTTCTTCACCGAGTTTTTTGTCTTTTGCATTGACGTTGATTTCAACGAGCCTTCCCGGGATGATGATGAGTTTGGTCGTGCCATTTTTTGTCTCCGCCACGACCCGTGAGTTGATATAGCCATCTTTCTGTAATCGAGCGTTGAGTTTGTTGACGCAGTTGTCTGCGTTGCTTGAGTCGAGTGATGGATCGCAGTTTCCGAGAATTTCTTTTGTTTGATCATCGCTGTAGGGAGATTTTCCCTCAATGTTGATGCTGTCTTCGTTGTTATTCTTTGGCCCCTCTCCGTCTTTCCTGCCGTCATTGGCTTCATTGTCAATATCGAGTTGAATTGTCGCGGGCTGGCTTGTTGGGATCTCACGTTCTGGTACCCTTGCTGGTCCTGGCTGTATTGGTGGTGCTACGAGTTGGGCAAGGAGGATGATCACTTGGTTTTGTTAGAAGTTTGATGGGTTCGCTTAGTCGGCTCCTAACCTCCAAACTTCGCTCAAAGGTTTGATGAGACTTCTTGACTCTATGGTGTTGATTCGTGATCTTGCGTGCGCATGTGTCAGTTTTGTTGATGTGTCAGGGTCACTGCTCAATTTGGACTGTTCTCTCCAGCCTTGTTTTGTCTACTCCTAGGCTCCTGATTGTTCGTTTTTCGTGAGTCGGTTATAGCCTTCTCGACGTCAATCCTCTGATGATGTCTTTCTTTGTTGGTTAGGTGGGTTGAGATGTGCTCGTTTGGTGTAGGCGTTGCAATTGGCGACTGGCTTTGGCAATGCAGAAATGGATCCCACCCAGCTCTCTTGTTGTTTGCTCGAGCCGCTCTGTTTCGTGGTCATGCACTGCTTCGATGCCGCTGAGTAGCAACCCGATCACCCGGTTGCCCCTTCGGCAGCGTTCACTCACCAAGGCCAGCATCTCGACGGCCAGGTCGCTGTCGAACAGCATCGCCTGCAGGAGGTCTTCCCCTGACAGGGCGAGGAGTTCGGCGGCACCATCCACGACGCGAAAGTCGGCATAGTGCTGGCCATTGGCGAAGAAGCCCACCTCACCTAGTAACTCCACAGCTTCCACTACAGCCAGGGTGTGGCGTTCGCTGCCTTGATGCACATCCACAGCCACCTTGCCACTGGTGAGCAGCATCAGGGTGTCCACCGGATCCCCCTGGCGAAACAGCACATCGCCTTCTTTGGCAGTGATTGGTTTGGGATTGAGTTCCTGCTGGTGGGCTTCCAGGAGCAGTTTCAAGCGTTCGCGGAACGCTTGCAGCTGCGGTTCATCACCCCACATGAATGGATCACGGCTTCTTTCTTGATACTCCTTGGGAGCTGGCCATGCACCTCCGCTTCAAGTGCTGGTTTGCGTAGGAAGCTTGAGCTCCTGGCGCCAATCGGCCAGCGGCCGATCCCAGCCATCTTCAAGTTTCCGCGCAATCACCAGGTCTGCATCCAGGCCCATCTGAAAGCCCTGGGCCAACGCCCGCAGCATGGGCGCCAGTGGCTCGTCGTTCTGCAGGGCTGAGAGCATCCCCCCGAAGATCAGCATCACGGCCAGTGGTGAGCGGTTCTGCGCGAGGTTGAATCCCTGGAGCCCCAGTTCACTGGCGCCATCAATGCCAAAACCGGTCAGCACATGCACGATGTCGTGGGTTTCCTTGAGTCGGTGAACGACGAATTCTTGGGGGCTGGTGACTGGAGAGGGATCGATCAAGCTGTCGGGGGTGATGCCCTGGCTGATCAGTTGATCGGCGTACACCCGACCCAAGCTGCCCTCGGGCAGTTCTTGCAACTGCTCGAGGTTGATCGGTGCAGGCCGCCAGCCTTCGTCGACCAGTGATCGGAATTGGTGGTCCTCCAGCAGGTGCTCCACCATTTGTTTGCCGAGTGGGCTGTCCTTGAGGCTGGCACCTACAGCAAAAACGCTCTCCAGCGAACCGGGATTTTTCAGGAAGGTAGCAAGTCCTGCAAGCAGTTTCAGGCTCTGGAGACGTTCCTGCAGTTTGATGCGCATCAGAGAAAGGCTGATCCTTGCAGTTTGGTTGGTTTGTTGTGTCCGTCAGTCAGCACTTGGACTGTTTATAGGAATTGAGGAATCGTGACTTCATTGCCATCGGATCCAGCCCCTCGTCCTGAACAGGAGACCTCAGACGAGGATCGGGTTTGGAAACGTACGGCTTGTGACAGGCTCCCGCCCGTGAAGCCGCCGGTGTAATAGGAAAAATCAGGATTGCCACTGAAGGCACGGCACACGTAGGTGAGCAGAGGAGGTTCGGGCTCCGGCTCCGGCTCTGGTTCGGGTTCGGGCTCTGGTTCGGGCTCTGGAGTGTCGTCACCTTTTTCTTCGTCGTCTTCCTTCTCTTCGTTGTCTTCTTCAATTACTTCTTCTTCTTCTTCTTCTTCAATCACTTCTTCTTCTTCTGGCTCAACTTTGGCTTCTTCTCTTGGCAACTTATCGGCAGGCACCACTAAGTTGTTGGCTCCTCTCAGCCTTGGGTAGGGAGTGCGGGCGGCGATCAGCCAGTCGGAACCGAGAATCCCAAGCAGTTCCCGTTCGGGAAGCCCGTACATCTGCTGATAAACAAGGTTGATGACGTGGCTTTCAGGCAGAAGGTTTTGGCCGCTCATGGTGTCGATCACCAGCTGAGAAAAGCGCTCCTTGCTCATCGTGTCTTTGCTGATCAAGGCACCGTCTTGACTGAAGCTGGCTTCCTCTCCGGCTTTCAGGCGTACCACTGGTTCAGCCTGGCTCGTCAGACTCTCGAGTGGGGAGGTTGGCGTCGCCACGACCCCATCCACCGCTGCTCCGTTACGGGCCAGTGCCAGCTGCATCGGTCTGCCGGTGTTGAAGTCGCCGGCCTGCCATGGCAAGGGGGAGGCAGGACCTTGCGCAGAAAGGTTGGGGTCACTCACAAAACCACCATTCGTCGCGAAGCGGTAGCTGATTTGGCCTCCGACCACGGTGTCCAGAAGGTCGTCGTATTGCCCGTAGGCAGAGAGGGTGAGCTGGTTGCTCACGGGGACGGTCACCCCAACACGCCCACCGCCAAACGAATCGCCAATGCCGTGGATGACATAGGGAGAGAGGGACAGAGTGATGGATTGGTCACCAACATCAGCCAGCGGAATGCCCAGCTGACCAATGGCATAACCAAGATTGTTGAGGCATCCATCCAGAGGAACACCACCCGTGGCACCCAACTGCCAACGGCCTTTTTGCCAGAGTCCGCCCACAGCAAGCTGGGAGTGGAAGCAACCGGAAATATCCCAGCCGTCGTAACCGATCAGCAGCGAACTGATGCTGCGATCGTCGGGGTTGAACCACTTGTACCCAAGTTCGGTGCTCGCTCCCCAAGCGCCATCGAAATTCGTGTTGCCCGTTGAATAGCTGTAGAGAAGGCTGCTACCCAAACTCTGGCTGAGAGGCAGAAAAAAGGACGCATCGCCAAGAATCAGGCCAGCAGCTTCGCCCAATGTTTCGCCTGATGCGTTGCTGCCCCAGGCACTGGATCCAATGCCGATGACAGGATTGAGCGTTGGATACAGGGAGAGGATGTCTGGCTCTTCAATGGTGGTCGGTTGAGCCTGTGTTTCATCGGCAACAGTGGCTTCGCCGCTCAGAACCGCCAGGTCATACCCACCGTCGTCGCGCACACTCAGCACATACGTTGTGCCGCGAATGCCGAGAACCTTGCTTCCCAGGCAACTGTTTTGAGGCCCGTTGACCAAGACCTGACCGCGATCGAGCCGGAAGCAGTCTTCCCCCAACCGAATCAGGCTGTTGTTTCCGAGAAATCCCAGCGCCCGTCGATCGAACAGGACTTCAGCCCGGCTTTGACCTGTACTCAGTTCTTGGCCGCGATCAGCGGTTTGATTGACGGCAGCTTCCCGCTTGTCGATGAACACTTCCCGGCCATCGATGATGCGGCGGATGGTGGCGTTGTTGAACGGAGCAGCGTTTGCTTCGGGGATGACCAGCGCTGCCGCAAAAGCCATTAACAGCAGCTTCTTTAACACCAGCGTCCCGAATCACGATTGGTCATTTCTTAGTCATGAACGCGTCATCGTTCGTTCTGATCAGTGTCACTTCGCAGTGCGAACACCCTCTGCAGTCCCTGGCCTCGGATCTGGAATGTTCCGAGGTCCTGCGTGCAGAGTTCGCTGGGGAGCATCTGAGCGACGGCTTCGCTCATCACGATCGACGCTTTGCACTGTTTGGCCACGGCCTCCAGGCGGCTCGCGGTGTTCACCGCATCGCCGATCACGGTGTAATCCATGCGGTTGCTGCAGCCGATATTGCCGCTCACGACCCAGCCATAGCTGAGTACGACTACTTGCTCCCAGGCAGGTTGCCCTTCGGCTGTCCATTCCTTGTTGAGCCTGGCCAGGCGTTCCTGTAGGGAGAGAGCAGCGCGGATGGCGGCCCGTGCGTTGATTGGCGCTTCCCGTGGCAGAGGTGCGCCGAACACAGCCAACACCGCATCGCCGATGAATTTGTCCACCGTGCCCTCCTCGGCATGCACGGCATCCACAACCTCGCCGAAATAGCGATTCAGGCGTTCCACAAGCTCTTTGACCCGTCCTTGGTCAGTCATGGTTTGGGTAAAAGCGGTGAATCCCCGGATATCACTCATCAGCACCACAACATCCACCAAACGCCCGCCGAGAAGGCCATCGGCTTCCTCCGGCTGATCCGCGATCTCTGCAGCCACAGCAGGGGAGAGGTAGCGACCCAAGGTGCGGCGCAGGCGTCGGCGCTGCCATTGCAGATGCACGGTGGCCTCCCCACTGCTCAAGAACCCCGTGAGCGCAATGCCAGCGGCGAGGCCGACAACGGGCAACTGCAGACCTGCCCAGACAATGAGTGCAGCGCTCACTGCCGTTAACAGCCCTGCAGCGCCGAGCAGATAGCCCATTCTCGGCAGCGGTCGATCCCAGCGAGCTGCCCCTAAACCAACGGCGATGACAACGGCTGCTAAGACCCAGTTCCATCCGGGCGGTGCGCTGATGGAACGCAGCGATCGACCGTCGAGGCGATTGGCAAGTTCGGTGGCATGCAGCTCCACCCCAGGCATTCCTTCAGCTCCTGCGAACACCGCCGGATGCAGGTCTTGAAAGACGGCCGCGGTGGGGCCCACCAGCACGATGGCCTCCTTCAACAGTCCTGATGCCTTGACGCTCTCGAAGGCAGTGGGTTCCAGAAGGTCCCAGATCGAGATGGTCTTGATTGTGCGGGGCGGTCCGTAGGGATCCAGCAGGGTTGTCCCGCTGCTGCTCAGATTCGCATCGCTATCCACTCGCTTTAAGAGCGCGTTGGCGAGACCATCCGGAACGGATGTCCCTAGTTGACGCCGAAAGAACGGCACTGCATTGCCGGGAAGACGTCGGATCACCCCATCGCTGTCAGGTTCTCCATTCAGCAGGCCCCGATGCAAAGGCGGCGATAACCGACTGAGTGACGGTGCCAGGTCGAGAAACGACATCCCCGCTACCGGTCCTCGGGTGGAGAGCACCTGGGTCCCCAGCACCACACGCTGCTGCTGGCGTTGGAGAGCGTCCGCGAACACCTGATCGTCGTCGGGGCCATAACTGCTGGGTGCTTCAAACAGGAGATCGAATCCCACAGCGTCTGCGCCGGATTCGATCAAACGCTCCAAAACCGTGCCGTGCACCCGTCGAGGCCAGGGCCACTGGGACAGGGATCTGAGCAATGGGTCGTCGCTCAGATCGGCATTGTCGGCCTGTTGCAGGCTGAAATCATCGATCGCCACGATCACGACCCGGTCAGGACTCGTTCGTCGCCCCCGCAGTTCCTGCACCCAGCCGGCGAAGCGAAGGTTGAGCAGATGAAGAGTCGTGGCGTTCAGCGAAGCCACGATGGCAACGACACCCCCGAGCGTCAGCACGAGGGTATGGCGGCGAAACCATCCCAGAGGCCCCGCCATGGTCAGGCTGTCTCCGCGTCCCGCCCTAACGCGTCGAGCAGTCCGGCAGCGCGATGCATCGCGGGGTCAGTCGTGGATGAGAGTTTCTGGCAGCACCGGCGCAGTGTGGGTTGATCTCTCGCCAGAACGGCTGCGAGTGCTTCAAGCATCAGGGCGAGCTGTCCACTGGTCCGCCGGCACCGGGCACTGCTCAATGCCAGCAACTCCATCACAAGATCGCTGTCGTAGAGGGCGGCTTGTAGCAGATGGTCGGTCTGAATAGCCAGCAGCTCGGCTGGCCCGCGGCTCACGCTAACGGTGGCGCTGTGGTGAGGGTCACCAATCAACGTCATCTCGCCCAATAGCTCGCCCGCACCGGCTGTGGCGATCAGTTGCGCTGCTTCCCCGGCTTCCTTGCGGTGGATGCAAACCTCCCCCGCTTCAATCAACAGCACCCGTTCGGCGGGGGCATCTTGTTCCAGAACGACGGCTCCCACTGGTGGGGTGATGCGTTCGTGGGGCAGGGTCTGCAGGTGGGTGGCGATCAGCATGCGTAGGCGTCCCTTCACATGACTGTCTCGAGTGTGGTCGCTCTCCATGGAGCCACGGGGAGGCGTTCATTGCATGCTGGCTGCACTTGGGCAAACGGTCACGTTGCCTTGGTGGAGCGTCATGTTCTGACGTTGTCCAGCCGTGAGCATCGGTTTCAATCTGCTGCTTGGCTGGGCCGCATGGCACATGCACGCCATCATCGATTGCGAGAGCCAGCATTCGCTGATTCATGTCACCGCTTACGCCTGAGGATCTCGGGGCCATGCCCCTGTTCTCCGATCTCAACGAGGATCAGCGGATCCTTCTTCTTGATCGTCATCGTGAAACAACCCACCAGCTCGATCAGGTGATCGTGATGGAGCAGGACTGGGGTGAATCTCTCTTTCTGATTAAGGATGGCCTGGCCAAGGTGCGGACCTACACAGCTGATGGCGATGAAGTGATCATGTCGCTGCTCGGGCCTGGCGACGTGTTCGGAGAGATGTCGGCTCTGGACGGGGCCTCTCGGTCTGCGGATGTTGTGGCGTTGACTCCTCTGCATCTGATCAAGATGCGTTCGGCTCCTTTCGCCTCTCTGCTGGGGCGGGAAGCGCGCTTTGCACTTGCACTGGCGCGGCTTGAAGCTGGGCGTTTGCGGGATCTCAACCAGCGCTTCGCCTTGCAGAGCGCTGATGCCACTACCCGATTACTCGATGCTCTTGCCTATCTGGCACGTAAAAGCTCAGGTGGGCAAGACCTCTCCGTTGAGCTCCCACCCCTGGCGCAGAAGGAAATCGCCCTAATGGCAGGTCTGGCGCGGGAGACGGCTTCACGCACGTTGAGCAAACTCCGAACCCGAGGAACGATCGCTGAAAGCGGAGGCCGCTTGAGGATTGTGGATGACCAACCGCTGATTAAGCGGGGATTGCTACCGGGCTGAGCCGGGGAGCAACGGGTCAGCCCTGGAGATAGGTGGCCTGCTGAAGACTGCTAGCCACGTGACTGATCAGCAGTCTGGCGTCGTTGACCGACAGCCGCTGTTCGCGGATGGCCTCCTCACTGGCCAGGCGGAGGCGTTCGAGCATCAGATCAGGATCGTGCTCCATCGCTTCGAGCACATCGGAATTGGTGTCGCCGCGCACCACGTGGTCGAGCAGATAGCCACCGCCTGGGGCCAGGCGGATGTGCACAGCATTGGTGCTCCCGAACAGGTTGTGCAGGTTGCCCATCACCTCCTGGTAAGCACCGGCCAGAAACAAACCAATGAGGTAAGGCTGATCCGGCTGGGGGCTGTGCAGTTCCAGCAAGGGTTTGCTTTGCCCGCCTTGAATGAAGCGAGCCAACTTGCCATCGGAGTCACAGGTGAGATCAGCAATGCTTCCGAGCTGGTTGGGCTGTTCATCGAGGCGATGAATCGGCATCACGGGAAACAGCTGATCGATCGCCCAGGTGTCGGGTGCCGATCGAAACACTGAAAAATTGCCGTAGTAGGTGCTAGCCAGGCTGGCGCGCAGGTTGCGCAGCTCCTCGGGGCTGCTGTCATCCGCTGGCAACAGGCGACTGATGCGCCGCGCACAGGCCCAGGCCAGTTGCTCGGCCCGCGCCCGCTCCGGAAGGCTCAGGTATCCCAGGCGGAACGCGCTCAGTGCATCGCCTTTGAATTTGAGAACGTCGTTCCAGGCTTCCTGCAGGTTCGCGGTGGTGATGCCATCAAAGGTTTCATGCAGGTTGCGCAGGATCAGCGGATCGTCGTCCATCGGTTCCGGCCGCTCATCCGGTGCGGCACCGGTGCCGAGGATGTCGAACACCAACACGCTGAAATGGCTGGCCAGGGCGCGACCGCTTTCGCTCACGAGCGTGGGCACGGGAACACCGCTGGGTTCACAGCATTCCTTCACGGTGGCCACCACGTCGTTGGCGTAGTTCTGAAGCGAGTAATTGGTGGAGGCGGCGGTGGCGCTGCGGCTGCCGTCGTAGTCGACCCCCAGGCCACCACCCACGTCGAGGAAGCCCATGGGAGCACCCAACCGGTGCAGTTCGCCGTAAATCTGTCCCGCCTCCTGCAGGGCATCTTTCAGCACGGCGATGTCATTGATCTGGCTGCCGATGTGGAAGTGCAGCAAGCGCAGTTCCTTCAGAAGCCCCGCGTTGCGGAGTGCCTCGGTGGTATCGAGCAGTTCGGGGATGGAGAGCCCAAATTTGGCGCGGTCTCCCACGGAGCTGCCCCAGCGGCCCGTACTACGGGTGGAGAGGCGTGCCCGAATTCCAATCATCGGTGCTGCACCCAGGTGATCGCTCGCCCGGATGATCCGCTCCACCTCGTCGGGTTGTTCGATCACCACCACGGGCTGACGCCCGAGTTTGCGCGCCAGGATGGCCGTTTCCAGGTACCGCTGATCCTTGTAGCCATTGCAGATCAGCAGAGCGTCCGGATCGTTCAGCAGTGAGAGGGCAATGAGCAGTTCCGCCTTGCTCCCTGCCTCCAGACCGAAGTGCCAGCGCTGGCCGCTTTCCACGATGCGTTCCACCACGTGGCGCTGCTGGTTGCACTTCACAGGGAACACGCCCTGATAGCGGCCCGCATAGCCGTAGTGCGCGATCGCACGGTCGAAGGCTGCATGCAACCGCTCGAGGCGATCTTCAAGGATGTCGTCGAAGCGGATCAGCAGTGGAAGGCCGAGATCCCTGGCCTGCAGGCCCTCAACGAGTTCGATCAGGTCGATGCTGCCGCCCCGCTCGCCCTGGGGTTGCACGGTGATATGACCGCGGGAGTTGGTCGAGAAGTAAGGATCGCCCCACCGATCCAGTCCGTAGAGATCGGCACCGTCCTGCACGGTCCATGGTCCAGCGGTGCTGGTGTGGGCCATCAGTGTCAAACGGTGCTCTCCAGGCTCTGTGCCGCGAATCTAGGCAGGGTTCATCGCTTCAACAGCTCGGCGCAGTCCGCTTGCTTGCCAAGCGGGCCGGCTGCCACGGACGATGGCGACGGTTTTTTGTTTTTCCATGGCCTCGGAACGCACCTTCATCGCCATCAAGCCCGACGGGGTTCAGCGCGGTCTCATCGGCGAGATCCTTGGGCGTTTCGAGCGCAAGGGCTTCAAGCTTGTGGGCCTCAAGCAGCTCACCCCCAGCCGTGAACTGGCGGAGCAGCACTACGGCGTTCATAAGGAGCGTCCGTTCTTCGCTGGATTGGTCGACTTCATCACCTCTGGGCCTGTGGTGGCCATGGTGTGGGAAGGCGACGGTGTGATCGCCAGCGCCCGCAAGCTCATCGGCGCCACCAAGCCTCTGGAGGCAGAACCCGGCACCATTCGCGGCGATCTGGCGATCAACATCGGCCGCAACGTGATTCACGGCTCTGATGCGCCTGAAACGGCTCAGTTCGAGATCGGTCTCTGGTTCCAGGCGTCTGAGCTGAGCGACTGGACTCCGTCTGATCAGGGATGGCGCACCGAAGGTTGAGTCATCAGCCTTCGCCATGTCTTCTCCCTAAGTGCAACGCATCATGAGAGGACTCGGCAAGCTCGCGTTTTGAGTGATGCTCATTCCCACGCGCTGCAGCCCTGGCTGAAGCGCGTGGCGATCACCTGGGTGAATCATGCCGGCGCTCCCTTGGTGAAGGTGGTGCCCCGCCGCCATCTCGACACGGCCGCCGATCTGGGTGTGGGGTTTTCGCCAGTGGCCGATGCCTTCCGGGTGGATGGATGCATCGCTGCTGCGCATCGTTGCGCGCGACCGGATGAAGACCTGCGTCTCCATGCTGTGGTGGAGGCGCTGGTTCCGCTCGAGCCCGATCGCGGCTGGGCCTGGGCCCCTGGGGAGCGGCGTTGGCGCGATGGACGGGCCTACGAGGCCGATCAGCGCAGTTTCTGCCGGCTGCAACAGGATCGTTTCCAGCAGCAAGGGCTGACGCTGCAAGCGGGCTTCGAGCTCGAGTGGATGGTGCTGGCAGCCGATAGAGGAGCCCAGGGGTCTCCCGCATTTCCCGGCGGGCCCTATGGGGCTGATCGCTTGGTGGAAGGTCTCGACTACGCCTCTGAGGTCTGTGACGCCCTGGATGCCGCTGGCCTGGACTGGTTGCAGTTTCACCCCGAATACGGCGCGTCCCAGTTCGAGTTGTCTTTGGCCCATGGGTCGGCTGTGGAAGCCGCCGATCGCCTGGTTTTGGCTCGCCTGGTGATTCAGCGCGTGAGCCGGCGATTGGGGTTGCGTTGCAGCTTCACGCCCAAGCTCACCACGGATCAGGTCGGCAACGGCGGTCATGTGCACTTCAGCCTTCTCCGGCATGGTCAGCCCGTGCTGCAGGGAGGCGATGGCCCAGGTGGCGTGTTGCCGGAGGGTGCGGCGCTGATTGCCGGTGTGCTGCATCATCTGCCGGCGTTGCTGCCGATCGCCTGTCCGCTCTCGGCCTCCTACGCCCGTCTGGCGCCCAGCTCCTGGTCGGCGCCCTATCAGGTGTGGGGAATTGAAAACCGTGAGGCGGCCTTGCGTTTGGTCCCAACTTCTGTCGATCAAGTGCCCGCCCACCTCGAACTGAAAGTTGCCGATCTGGGGGCCAATCCCTATCTGTTGCTTGGATCGTTGCAGGTGTTGGCGCTGGCAGCTCTCAGCGACGTCGTGCCCCTGCCGGCGCCGGTGCGCGGTGATCCGGCGCGCGCGGACGGCAGCACAGCGGCCCATGCCCGTCTGCCCCAGTCCTTGGCGGAAGGGCGCACAGCCTTGGCATCCGATGCAGTGCTGTCGGCGGCGATGGGGGAGCTGCTGCATGGGAGCGTGCTCGACAGCATCGATGCCGAGATCGACCGTTGTGCGGGTTGGCCCGCGGATCAAGTGATCGCCAGCACCCGTTGGTGGCCGCTGGTGGGAGACCTCAGCTGATGTCGGTGTCAAAGCGCTGCCATTGGAAACAGGGCAGCAAGCGGTCGAGGTCATCGCGGGCATGGCCCTGGCTTACGCAGTCCGCAATGGCCTCGGCTGTGGCTGCAGCCATCAGCACCCCGTTGCGGTGATGGCCGCAGGCCAGCCAAAGGCCAGAGAAGGGGCCTCGGCCAAGCAAGGGCCCCTCGTCCGGCGTGCAGGGCCGGAATCCCCACCAGCGTTCCATCGGGGGCCAGCCCGAGGCTTCCGGAAGCAGCGAGGCAATGCCCTGCTTGAGAGTGCTTTGCCCTTGTGGGGTGAGGCCCTCGGCAAAGCCCGCGTCCCGCTCCGATGTGGCGCCCACCACCACAAGGCCGTCTTCTCTGGGCACTAGGTAAGTGCCAGGTCCGAAGATCACGCGTTTGAGAGCGCCCCGGGGAGCCTGGAGGGAGAGCATCTGCCCTTTCACGGGAAAAATTGGCAGCTGAGGCAGGAGCTGGCTGCTCCAGGCTCCGGAGCAAAGCACAGCGATGGCACTGTTTCGTTCCGTAACCGTACCCTCGGCGTTACGGATGCGTGCTGTAATCCGTTGGTTGCCGCTTTGCAGCAGGTCCAGCACTTCCACGCCTTCAAGAAATTGCACCCCCCGTTCCACGCAGGCGCTTTCCAAGGAGCGCATCAACTGGCGGCGGTTGTCGATCTGTCCGTCCTGCTCGAACAGCAGACCGGCCTGCCAGGTTGTGGCGATGCCGGGTACTTCCCGTTCCAGTTGCTGGCGGTTCAGGGCTGTTCCGAAGGATGCCGTGGGGTAGCGATCCCGCTGTTCACTGGTGCTGAAGGGCACCACAATGCCTGTGGACCGCAGCCCGCAGGGCAGGCCGCTGTCGGCCTCGATCTGGGCGACCCAGCTCGGCACCCGCTCCAGGCTCAGTTGACCGAAGCGCAGCTGGTCACCGCTCAGGCCTTCAGCGTGGGGAGCCAGCATGCCTGCCGCCACGAACCCTGCGGCCTCACCGCGCCGCCGGCTAATCACGCACACAGGATGGTCACGCCGGGCCAGCTGATGGGCGATGGCCAGCCCCATCAATCCGCCACCAAGGATCAACGCGGCGTCAGTGGCGGGTGGGCGCAAGGCGGTCATGGCTGATGGGGGCTGCGGTTCGCGGTCTTTCCATAGGATTGCCCTGCTCTGAACGTTCCACACAGCGGATGGCGGCACCTGCAGCAACAGATCAGGCCTGGGAAGCGGTGATCGGTCTCGAGACCCACGTTCAGCTGGGCACCAACAGCAAGATTTTCACGGCTGCATCCACGGCGTTCGGGGATGACCCCAACACCCACATCGACCCTGTGGTGTGCGGGCTGCCGGGAACGCTTCCTGTTCTCAATCAGAAGGTGCTGGAGTACGCCGTCAAAGCGGCGATGGCACTCAATCTGAACATTGCCGAACACAGCAAGTTCGATCGCAAACAATATTTCTACCCCGACCTGCCCAAGAACTATCAGATCTCCCAGTACGACGAACCGATCGCAGAGGACGGCTGGATCGAAGTGGAGGTGGCCGAGAAGGGGAAAGACACCTATCTGAAAACCATCGGGATCGAGCGCCTTCACATGGAGGAGGACGCCGGCAAGTTGGTGCATGCCGGCAGCGATCGTTTGGCTGGCTCCACCCATTCGTTGGTGGATTACAACCGCGCCGGTGTTGCCCTTGCGGAGATTGTGAGCAAGCCGGATCTGCGCACGGGCCGGGAAGCGGCGGAATACGCCTCGGAAATCCGTCGCATCATGCGCTACTTGGGCGTTAGCGACGGAAACATGCAGGAGGGTTCACTCCGCTGTGACGTGAACATCTCCGTGCGCCGAGGGCCGGAGGCGCCGTTCGGCACCAAGGTGGAGATCAAGAACATGAACTCGTTCTCGGCCATTCAGAAGGCCTGCGAGTACGAAATCCAGCGCCAGATCAAGGCCTACGAAACCGGTGAGCCCATCGTTCAAGAAACGCGGCTCTGGGATGAGAGCAAGCAGCTCACCAAGAGCATGCGCAGCAAGGAGGGGGCCAGTGATTACCGCTATTTCCCAGATCCGGATCTCGGGCCGATCGAGGTGAGTGCTGATCAGCGGGAGTCCTGGCGGGCTGAGTTGCCGGAGCTGCCGGCTGCCAAGCGCCACCGCTATGCCGAAACTCTGGGGCTGTCCCAATACGACGCCCGGGTGCTCACCGATGAGAAGCTGATGGCCGACTACTTCGAGGCTGTGGTGGCGGCAGGTGCCGACGCCAAGCTTGCGGCCAACTGGATCACGGGCGATATCGCCGCCTATGTGAACAGCAACCGGCTCAGTTACGCCAACCTGCCCTTCCGCCCCGAACAGCTGGCTGAGATGGTGCAGTTGATCGACGGCGGCAAGATCAGCGGCAAGATCGCCAAGGAGATCCTGCCCGAACTGCTGGAGAACGGCGGCTCACCCAAGGCGATCGTGGATGAACGCGGCCTCGGCATGATCAGCGACCCGGCTGCGATTGAGGCCATCGTTGATGAGCTTCTGGGCGCCCATCCCGATGAGGTGGAGGCGTTCCGCGGCGGTAAGACCAAACTGCAGGGCTTCTTCGTTGGCCAGCTGATGAAGAAAACCGGCGGCAAGGCCGACCCCAAGCTCGCCAACCAGATCCTGAGCAAGAAGCTCAAAGGGGCCTGATCCCGTCAGTTCTGACGGGACTCCACCACTGAACGGCCGTCTGGGGCAATCACCACCACGGTGGTGATTGTGGGCTGTTCGCCGCTCTGCTCCCAGCCAGGGGGGCCTCCGGGAATGGTGAACACAATGCCGGCACTGTCCGAGCGAGTGATGCAGGGATTGTTCATGGCGCTGGCGAACATGCAGCTGCCCGGGCGGTATTGGCCCAACCCACCGTTGAGGGCGACAGCCGTGTTGCGCGCCAGGTTGATGGCCCGTCGGCCGGCCAGTGGGTCGGTTGCAGCCTGCTGGGGAGAGGATGTGGAAGGGGCCGTGGGCGTACTTCCGCTGTCGGTCTGCTTCGACCGACAGCTCACTGTGGGGGTGCTGATGTCGATCTCACTGATGGCGACTTGCTCACCGGTGCTGCGGTCGAAGCATGCATAGGTGCTGGCTTCCGCTGCTGGATTGAAGATCATCATGCTGCTGCTCATCAAAAGCAGAGCTCCAGCTCTTGGCGAGACGGGCCCCATGGGGAGAAAGCAATTGGAGAGAGGCATCATCGTTGCTTGGTCATGGTTTGTCTGGTGCTGGGGCAGAGCTTTCTGCCATGGGAAAGCCCCCGCTTTGCGGGGGCTGCTTTGGAGCTTGGATGCAGTGAGCAGGCTCGGTTGATCAGCGGCTCCAGCTGCTGTTGCCGAGGGAGCCTGTGTGACTCATCCGCACCAGCTTGGATCCGTTGACGACCTTGAAAGTGAGACGCCCCGAATTCTGGGTCTGACTGCTGGCGGTGTCCTGCCAGAAGCCACTCACAGTGTTGCCTTGGCGCTGACCGATGAAGATGTTTTTGAAATTGCCTCCTCGGCCGCTCCAGGAGACGATTGATCCTGTCTGGCGAACCACATACGTTCCGCCGTTGTTGCCCCGCCAGGTTCCGTTGAGGTTGCGCGCATCGTTGCAGTCGGGTCGGCTGCTGATGGATGCGGGTTTTTGTGTGGGTGTCCAGGAGGTGTTGAAGCCAGGGTTGCCGCCGACTTTGACGAGTCGATTGCGTTCGATGCGCAGCTTGAGGCTGCCGGTGCTGTTGTTGCAGTAGTTCTTCCAGGACGCATTGATGATGTTTCCCTGGATGGTGCCGGTGATCAGGTTGAAGGGTTTGCCATTGAGGAAGCCTTTCATCTGGAAGTTGTTGCCGCTGCGCTGAGCGGAATAGACACCTTTGTTGTTGCCTTTGAGCCAGCCATTGAGGTTGACCTGCTGCTGATTGGATGGCGGAGTGCTGTTCGATCCAGACCCAGATCCAGCGCTCACACGGATCATTCGGTACTGCAATGCCTTCGGCACATTGCCTCCAGCGGTAGAGGCATTGGCGTGCAGCATGTTGTTGGATCGTTGAATGACCCACTGCCTGTTGGAGAGGGATTGCAGTTGCAGGGTGTTGCCCACCTTGTTGGCCACAAACAAGCGGTTGCGGCTGTTGGTGTTGCAGCCCCTTTTCAGTTTGAGCGCCTTGTTATTGGCAACGCTCACCCAGCGATTGGGGTCCTGTGTGCTGCGCAGGGCATAGGTTCCCCCATTCAATCCATTGCGATTGCCGAGGTCGTAGATGTCAAAGGTTTCCCAGCTTTTGTTGCCACCGATGCGGCTGCTGGTGGCACCGACGGCGGAATCGGCTCCAATGCCGGCACGGATGTACTTGTTATTCAGATTGGATTTCAGGGCGTAGCGGCCCAGCAGGGTGCCGCCTGAGCAGCGGGTCAGGGCTTCAGCAGGAGCTGGGCTGAGGGCGGTGAAGCCACTGAGGCCAGCGGCGGCAGTGAGGCTGAGGGCGAGGGCGGCTTTGCTGAATTGCATGGGTTTGAGGGTGTGAGGAGAATGACTGGCCTGTGAGATTTCCTTGGCCATGCACTTAGTTTTGTCGCTTGCTTTCGCTTCGCTGTTGACTTGCGTCGTCAGCGCTTGTGATCTTTGTCACAGTTGATTCTCGGTTAGTTGGCATGGAAAAGCCTCCCGTGGGTGCGGGAGGCTCGATGACGGATCACTGTGCGAAAGAGTGGGTTTGTAGTTGTAATTAGCGGAAGAGATCAGAGAGGCCTTCGACGAGAATTTTGCCGAGATGTTCGCCAACAGCGGAGCCGAGTTTTTCGCCTGTGGATTGTGAATCTTCCAGGTCAGCGACGTCATCTTCAAAGTCATCAGCTGTTGAGTCGTCAACAACTGAATCTTCAAAAAAGTCTGCGTCTGGGTCGTCCTCGGAGATGGTGTCGCTGATTTCGAGCACGTTGTCATCGCTGGGCCAATCGGGGTTGCTGGCGACCGTCCCACCTGGAACGGGTAAGCAGCTGACGGCTGGGCTGGTCATGTCGACGGCGCTGCGTGCGACGAGCTGGCTGGTGGTGCGATCGAAGCAGTCGAAGGCGATGGCCATGGCTTTCGACTGCGGAGCATGGGCGATGACGAGAGTGATGGAGCTGAAGGTGAGGGCGGAGAGAGCGGAGAGGGAGCGGTTCATGGTGTGGAGGAGTGAGGAAAGCTGGTGGCGGTGTGTGCGTTCCGCCGATGAACCCAAGATCACCGAGATTGTGAGTGGGGTTGATGAGCGAGATCGCAGCGTGCTGTGAGGTTGATCACAGTGTTCGAGACAGGCTTGGCTGCAGTGGTTCTGAGCGATCGGTGATGGGTGTGCGCCCATAAAAAAAGCCCCCATTGCGCGGGGGCTGGTGTGCGGTGTGGGCGGCGCTCAGCAGGCTGGAGTGATCGAGCGCGGTGTGCGGGTTGTGCGCTGGGAGACAGGCACTGCACCGTTGCCCTGGGTGGCGCTCAGCAACACATCGGTGGATCGGTAGAGAACGGTCTGGGCCATCCGATGGCTGTTGCAGCTATGGCGCCATTCCCCATCGAACTGTTCTTCGCGGTTTGATTGATCGCTCAAAGTTCCTTTGAATTCTCGGACGGGTCCAACAAGCTCTCCATTGCCCGTGTGGATGAACTGGATCATCCGCAATTTTGAACGATCCGAATTCTGCTGCACTTTGTACACATAGGTCTTTTGTCCGCGACGTCCAACCCAGGTCCCTGCGATGGCGAATTGAGAGCTCAGCGTGGCTTCCTGTCCAGACCCCTGCCCAGACCCCTGGCCCGCTCCCTGCCCGAGCTCCACCATCAGCAGTTCGGTGCGTCCGTTGGCATCGCGGTACTTGGCTACCAGCTTCTTGTCGTCGTCCACACCGATCCATCGGTTGTTTTTCAGCGACTTCAGTGAGAACTGCTGGGCGGAACCACTGGCTTTGAAGAGCTTGCTGGTGGTGGTCGACGTGCAGCGTCGGGCTTGGAGCTTCAGTTTGTTGTCATTGCGCTCGATTGTGGCCCAGCGGTTGGGGTCTTTGCTGCTGCGGAGGGCGTAAAGGAAGCCCTCGTTCACATTGCCGCCCACGACATACACATCAAAACTGCCCCAGCTGCCGGCACGAGGGGTTTGCCGTTCCTTGGCCTTGAGGCGTTTGTTGTTGCCGCGAGCCTCCAGAAAACGGTTGTTGTGCGTGGATTTGAGCGCGATGCGGCCCAGGCGGTCTCCTTGGTCGCAGGGGATGCCATTGCCGGCGATGGCAGGAGTCTCAGCGAACAGGCAGCCGGTGGTGATGGTGAGTGCTGTTGTGCCGAGGGCCAGGATCTGACGTTTGATGGAAGCCATGGGAAGGAGTTGAAACAGGCCCGGGTTGCTGTCGCTCCCGGTGATGCATGCACTGTCCTCAGCTCGCGTGCTGCAGCCCGTGACCTTGATCCCGAGGTGGTGTGATTGTGCTCACAGCAAGCTCAAAACCTGGGCTTGCCACGCATCCGGTTCGCCGCTGTTGTCGATGATCTGATCCGCCAGCAGGCATTTGCGTGCCAGCGGCCATTGCGCCTCGATGCGTTGATCGGCCTGCTGAGCCGAGAGCCTGTTGCGCTGAATCAGCCGTTGCTGTTGTTGCTCCTTGCTGCAGCGCACAACCCACACTTCCGTGCACAGGCTCTCCAGGCCGGATTCATAAAGCAGAGGAACCATCAGCACGACCGCTGGTGTGAGCTCCAGCTCGCCGAGAGCGGTGTCAAAGGCCTGCCGGACGAGGGGGTGGACCAGCCGTTCGAGCCATCGGCGCTCCACCGCATCGGCGAACACGATGTCGGCCAGGGCCGATCGATTTAGCTCCACCACGTCGGCTCGTGCCCCACGGGCAGCTACAGCGGGTCCGTACCGCGCCAGCACGGCTTGGCAGCCTGCACTGCCCGGGGCGAGGGCGTCCCGGGCATAGCGATCGGCATCCAGAACCGGGAGTCCGTGGTCGCTCAACCAGCGCCCCACGCTGCTTTTGCCCGATGCGATGCCGCCGGTGAGACCGATCCGGCGTTGGCTTGGCATGGTGCGGCGGCAGGATGCTTTCAGTGTCTCGCGTACAGCCGTGGTTGACGCCGCTCGCAGGGTTTCGTCCGACTGGTTGCCGGTGGCGGGGGGGGTGACCGCGCCGACAGGATTTCAGGCCTCAGGGATCACCGCTGGCCTGAAGGCTTCTGCCAAGCCTGATCTGGCCTTGGTGCTGGCCCCCGAGGGTGCGGTGTGCGCAGGGGCATTCACCCGGTCGGTGGTGCGTGCCGCCTGTGTGGATCTCTGCGCTGAACGACTGCAGGACGGGGGCGGTCAGGCGCGGGCGGTGCTGATCAATTCCGGTCAGGCCAACGCCTGCACAGGCGATCGCGGTTTGATCGACAGCCAGCGCGCCACCCAGGCGCTGGCGGATCGCCTGGGTGTGGATGGGGAGGCGGTGTTGATCTGTTCCACGGGGGTGATCGGTGTGCCGATCCCGATGGAGGTGCTGTTGGCAGGCCTGGATCCTCTGGTGGACGGGCTGAGCCCGGAGGGGGGATCCGCCGCAGCGCAGGCGATCCTCACCACGGATCTGGTGGAGAAGCAGATCGCCTTTGAGGCCGAACTCGCTGGCCGCACTGTGCGCATTGGTGGCATGGCCAAAGGATCAGGAATGATCCACCCCGATATGGCCACCATGCTCGGCACCATCAGTTGCGATGTGGCCGTCCCCCCTCTGACGTGGAAAGCCATGGTGCAGCGGGCGGTAGAACGCTCTTTCAACGCCATCACCGTCGATGGCGACACCAGCACGAACGACACCGTGCTGGCCTTCTGCGCCGGTGAGTCCCTGCCGGAGTTTTGTGAGGACAAGCTGGAGGAAGGACTCACTCTGGTGGCACAACATCTCGCTCGTGCGATCGCCCGCGATGGGGAAGGAGCCACCTGTCTGATCGAGGTTCAGGTGGAGGGAGCCTCCACTGAGGCCGGAGCCCTGCAGATGGCGCGCACGATCTGTGGCTCCTCGCTGGTGAAGACGGCCGTGCATGGTCGTGACCCCAACTGGGGCCGCATCGTGGCGGCGGCCGGTCGTTCCGGAGTGGCCTTTGAGGCTGACGCCGTTGCCCTCTGGATCGGGCCCTATCAACTGATGGCAGCGGGCCAACCCCTGGTGTTTGATCGCTCAGCTGCTTCGGCGTATCTCAGTGAGCGTGCCTATGGCCGCTACTTAGTGGATGATTCGGTCCAGATTCGTCTTGTCGTTGGTTCCGGGGCCGGAGAGGGCCTGGCCTGGGGATGTGACTTGTCCGACCAATACGTGCGCATCAACGCCGACTACACAACATAGGCAATAAGTTTAGTTGTTGCAGTCAATGTGAGAGGTCTTTTGATGCTGCTCACACCATGCTCACGCTAGACACGCAACGTAAATCGACATATATTGATTCTGTTGAGTCAAGTGATTTGCGTCCTTGTTCAACGCTCAAATTGAATAAACGCCACTGAAATCATTGCTCTGGCGAGAACAACCAATGTCTAAATGTTCCTTTCTCCAACGATTAAAAATGACTAACAACGAACTCACTACTTACTCTGTGTCTTGGCAGGTATTTGTTCTTCTTCCTGCCCGTATGAATGTCCAAGCGCCTGCTGGTCTTGATGAGCAAGATTTGATCCAATACATCCGTGAAAACTGTCTTGCTGATTTCAAGATTGATACGGACGAATTGGATTACGACAATGGTTTTGCTGATCTTGAAAACTACTTCGATGCTGAAGTTGTTGAAGAAGGTGAGGATGATGTTGCTTGACGAGTGCTGGTGACGCACTAATGCAGACCCTTCTGAGTGCTTGCTCTGTCGTCTGGGTTCTCTCAGATTAAAGACTGGGTTTCTCAGAAGGTATCTACTACTTTGAGTTGAGTCCTGAAAAATGAATACAGCAACCGTCAATCGCAGAATTAAGGATTATCTGCGGGACCTTGCTGATGAAGGAACCTTCCGTATGCGTAAGAAGACAGGGCATCCTGTCTGCGTTGCTTCCTATGGGGGTGAGCAGAGATCCTTTACCCTCTGCTCATCCCCTGGAAGGAACTATCAGAAGTATGTGATTTGGAATCTGAATCAGTTTGTGCGGTCTCTTCCTTTTGATGAGACGCCAAGGTTCTCTCTATATAAGTTCTTCGAGGACCTCTGACCCTCGTAAAACCCTGGTTCGGGGAGCAGGAGACAGACAGGTAATAACTCCCCTTCATTCTTTACTCAACAAGACACTCTGATGACCACGTGGTCAATGGGTTTGTGAAACCTCAAGCATTACGAGGGGGCAGGAACATCTCTGCCGCAACCTTCGCAGAAGCACCCGCCTTCTTGGACAAGGACTTATTCGCCCGTGCCTCTGCGAACGACTTAGCGACCTTCTTAGGGAGTGGGCAGGACCATCCATGCCCAGCAGCACGGTCCAACCTCTCCCAGCGATAGGTCGCATACCAATCAGCAACCGCTTCACCGTTCGGGAAGTTCTCAAGAGCGAGCAGGTACATGGAATTGCGGAACTCTTTGCAAGCAATGCACTTGAAGCAGTAACCCTCGCCGTTCTGATGCTTAAAGATGCTGCCAGTTACCTTTCGTGTTCTGTCTTTCGCTTTGCCACTGTGGTGACCATCACAATAAGGGCAGATGCAGCGATATGGGGTATTCACTCTTGGGGTGATCCCGAGACTGAATGGTGCCTGGGTCAAAAGCAACTCATCCAACTTGTAGATCCCTTGCAGTTGCTGAGGTGTATGGGAAACGTGATAAGTCATACAGAGCAGTATTTCTAACTTCTAGTTGATATATTGTAACACTAAGTTCTGCTAGTTGTCAAGCACTTTCCCAAGGGACTGTGGATGTTAGGTATCACCTATTTCACACAGTTCTTGACAAACTAGAGAAAATCGTGTATAAATATCGGTAAGACCGATGAAACACAACTTGTAGTTCTTTAGGGTATTTAGAGTTCTTCTGGGGCGCTCAAGGGTTCCGCGTAGCATTAAAAAAGTTTGATAAATAGTTCAGAGCATGTGCCCTTAGGCACTCAACACAGGACTGAAGGAAAGACTGAAATGAGAAATTCCACACTTTATGATCAAATTAAATGTGAAAAGAATGAGCACACCTTTGTGCCCAAGATGTCCCACAAGGTTCATCTGTCATTCAAGGAAGATGAACAAGACCTAATGCGAAAAGAGCAACGGGTCATGAAGCACTTTGGTCTTGGAAGGTCTGCTTCTTATAAAAGAATGCTTCAGATCGTTGATGAACTTATCTTCCCACAACAAAAACACAAGATCTAGAAAAAATGAATAATGCAGAACGTGAGAAGAAGGAACAGTTAATCAATCATCTAATCAAGAAGAGAGATAGGGTTGATAGAGACACTGCTGGCAGACCAACACCTGACAACAGAGACACTTACAACTACATCTGCGATGAGATCGCAAAACTCAAGATGGAACTGTTCCAGGTTGAGTACAAAGATTACGAGCAGAACCTAATCCACGTTCTTGGAATTGGAAGAGTAAGCAAATGAGTTACACATACAGTGATTTCATAAAGACCTTGTACAAGGCATACTTAGAGGATCGTGGGATCATCAAAACGCTTAGGGACAAGATCAAAGATGGTTCTTACATTCAAGATCTAGAGGATGACCCTGAGTTGCAAAATTGGGATCAGATCAATCCACGAGCGATTGACCCAAGAAAGCATGGTCGGTCAAGGTATTACCCCAATCCTCACAATCCGCAAGAAGGAATAAGGGTATTTGAAAGCAGAAAGCGTAAAGCAGTGAAAAAGGTTATGGAATGCTACGACAGGAAGAACAGAAATGGCACAAAGGAACATCCCTAAATCAATTGAAGACAGGATCAAAGTGATCCTCACGAAAACTGATTTTTACGACTTCTTTGGTTATCTAGATGCAGTCACTGCATCACATGAGAAGTTAGCAAAAGCGAATAAGAAGTTGCCACTATGATTACCTTTAAACAGTTCCTGGATCTATGTGAGGACTACAACCCAAATGCTGAGTTCGTGATCTTCAACAAGAAGACACGAGCAGTCCTTGGAACAGCAAGAGGATTTGATCAGGCAAAGACCAAGGCAACAAGCATCAGGAAGCAACGTGGTCTGAAGTTTGATGATGTCTCGTTCATGACCAGTAGGAGGTTCTACGGCGGTTCTACGGGGCGTCAAGGGGCATCTGGTGCCTCCACCACTCAAAGGGTTGGTCTTGGTGTCAGCAGGGACGCTAGGACCTTCACCAACGCCTATGGAAAGCGATACCCCGTGGAGTATTCCAGGACCTACAACCCATCAAAGCGAGGCAGGTTCAGAGGTTATACCGATGCCCAGGGCAATTACCATGATTTAGACTAGTAAAGTCCACTCGATGTGCATATGCCCAATTCTAGAACTGTACGCACGTTTTTTTGCATGGTCGCAGTCGGATCGTTTGTTTCTCAGGTAAAGGCGGAATATGTATGCCCTTCTAATCAGTCTCTTTCGTATTCAAAGAGTAACTTGATTCTCGGTAATAGGTCCTTCTACATTATTCCCTATAGCGGTGATCCAGATCAGATAAATATGCATAAGACCCTCCGCAATCTCGTCTACAATCGAAATATTAATTTTACCACTCCAGACATTGTCTGTGTTTTGAAAACTGCGAAATGGGATGCCTGGACTAATATCAATAATCCTAGTCTTAATCCGAGATTTTATGGAACTAAGCAACAGGACTATTACGAATGTTTGGATCGAAAATCGGGTGTCAAGTACCCGAATCCAGTCGACATCGATTGCTCTATTAATTGCGCTCGTGAGAGTGGCGGGAATCCTGCTGGAACTTATTATGACACTAGCATAAAACGAGAGACGGGGATGATGTATCCCGCCCATGATGGGAATAAACTTGTGGATAAGACTGGTAAACTCTTTAATATATACACTGGAGATTATGCTTCCAATTACAAGGAACGCTTGACCATAGTTAATTGCGACTGGACAATTCCGAGTAGACGGCAATTTGTTCTCAGACCCCTTTATTGGTTGTCTACCGATAGAGAAAAATTCTCATATACCGGAAATTTGTTACTCACTGTTACTCACTACGTCATCTCAAAATTTAAAAAGTCTGAACAATTCAATGGTTTGTAGGTGGATGGTTGTCGGTTAGGACTCGACTCATTGGGCGATATCAATTATATGATTTAAAGATTGCCAAACCTATTTGAGAATATATTCTGAACCAATGCATACCCCCTTGGTGGTAACTTCTTCGTCGTATTGCTCTTCACCCTGTACATCTTTAACGATTCCGTTCTCATCAGTTGTCTGGTAGTCGGTTGGGCGTGTTTTGGTAATAGTTTCTGATTCTGAAACTAGATCTTGTATGTCTCTAGATGACAACACCTCGCGGTTAGGCATTGCCTCCGAAAAACCATTCTTGAGGCATATCCCCCAGATTTTATTGATAACTTCCTGAGGGCATGAAGTAATATTATTAGAACAGACGACTCTATCCAGCACTTTTACGACGTTCGGAGGATTTGTACTGTCAGGATTTGACGTACTGCCATTGGTCTTGGAGTCATGTGCGTTACAGGAAGCAAGGAGCATACCTGCTGTTGCTAACGCGATAAAATTAATTCCTGAATTCATCGTTGGATAGGTTGCAGATTAATTGTATAGTCGTCCCTTTGTTTTGCAAGGTGTCCTTTATGACCTCCAAACGCTTCTACGGCGGTTCTACGGGGCGTCAAGGGAATCTGGTGCCTCCACCACTCAAAGGGTTGGTCTTGGTGTCAGCAGGGACGCTAGGACCTTCACCAACGCCTATGGAAAGCGATACCCCGTGGAGTATTCCAGGACCTACAACCCATCAAAGCGAGGCAGGTTCAGAGGTTATACCGATGCCCAGGGCAATTACCATGATATTGACTGACAGATCTCCTCTCTCGTTGTTATCAGGGTTTAGCGGGAGATCTTGAGATGCTTGGACAAGTAAGCATTGCCTTTGATTATCAGTAAGGGTTAGGTAAAAGAGCAGAAAGCACTGCCCTGGAATGAGTCTTGCCTTTTCTGGATTTGAGACGGTGGGATCTCAGTCGCCATCTGGGGTGCCCAATCGGAACCCTTGTGACTACTTGTGTCTCAACTAATTTGCCCAGAAGGGGTTGACGGGTCAGGGGGGGATGCCCTATAATAACCCCACAAGCGAAAGACGCCCCAGCGACTTAGTTCTTAGGGAGTAAGTCTTCAGTTGTTCGGCAAAAACCGCTAGAAATACCTATACCTGCTCAGGTTTAGAGCAATATCAAATCTACGCCCACGGAGGCATTTATGGACGCGCAAACTGCTTACAAACTCTGGAGTTACGATTTTACTCATTATGTGCCATTCACTCCTAGGGGAGGGGGTGATATCCAATGGACCAAAGTGACGGAATATCGCGAGATCCACCTCCCCTCAGATGTCACAGATCCCGTAAAATACTTACAGCAGTGTCGTGTTGATAATGATACCGATCTGTTGGAATACTCCTATTTCAGTGTAGAAGAGTAATCTTCAAGCATGGCAAAGGGTTCCTCTCGGAAGTAGTCAATACCCTTCGCCCATACACCATTGATGGAGAGGTGACTGTTCTCAAGAATGGTCACCTCAAGATCAAAGGTCGCTATCCCTCTGGCAACTATTCATTTGTGATTGGGGCAACTCCCAGCGATTGCAAATGGAAATTGCGCAGTCGGACTTTGCTTAGGCGATTTATCAACAAAGAAATTCTTCAAACTCAATACTAACTATCTATCAAATCTAATAAGCGCCCATCACCATCCACCAGGCGATGACTCCTTCTCGTGCCTCCTCAAAGGCATCGGACAGGCGCTTCACGAACAGCATCCCGAAGATGTAGTCCTTGAACTCGGACGCATCCATGCTTCCCCGCAGGATGTCTGCGCTCTTCCAGAGGAACGACTCCAGTTGGGAGAAGGTCAGTTTCTGACCGATCTGGAAGGTCGGTTCGGGTTCAGCAGCAGCGACCTTCTTCTTTCGCCCTCGCTTTTTGGGTTGCTCGTCTTCTCCTGAGATGACAGATGCCAGCAAGTCATCCAGACCAGCAGGTTCTTGGTCTGCGCCTTGAGCAAGAGGGTTATTCGCCGAGTCCGTCACGGAGGTCTTCTACCTGTCCTGATTTTGGATCCATCAGTGCGAGTGTGCCTCCCCTGAATGGGGGATTTCTACGGTCATTGCAGAAGACGCATGGACTCGGGTGTTCCAACAACCGATCGGAAACGAGAACATCAAACCCAAATCGCTGCAACTGAGATCTGAGTGTTCCAATAATGGTGTTCTGTTGTTATTCTTTCTGTAACAACCCTTTCTGGAACAGTGACTTCCCGAAGCATTGGTTACGCAAGAACCAGCGGCGGTGGCGACACCAAGCAGGCAGCGGGTCTGGAAGTCCAGGTCAAGTCGCTGAAGGATGCAGGGTGCGCTGTGGTTTTCCAAGAGATCGTCAGCACTCGCACGCCAGAGAAAGACCGCCATCAACTACAGGCAGCACTCAATGCGGTGGTGGAAGGCGACGAACTGGTCATCACTGCCCTCTCAAGACTTGGGAGGACGCAACGGGAGGTGATCAATCGTCTTCATGACCTTCAGGAGAAGGGCATTCATGTCCGCACCCTGGATGGACTGGTAAATACCAAGGCAATGGGAAAGATGGCACCTGTCCTCATTGGTCTGCTGACTGGTCTGAATGAAGTAGAGCGGGAGATGACCAGAGACCGAGTGATGGAGAGCATTGAGCACAGGAAGGCAACTGGTCAGAGCATTGGCGGACGCCCCAAAACCAATCAGGCAAAGGAGCGCCTGGTGCTGCGCTTAAGAGAAGAGGGTTGCTCCTATCGCTCCATTAGGGAACAGACAGGGTTGGCGCTCTCAACGATCCGTCGGATCATTGCCGAACAGGAGGCGATGTCGTGCTGAAGGTCCTCATAGGAGTCGGTCTGGGGTTCCTTCTCTTCACCAACCCAGAGGTAAGGCAGATCACCGCAGACCTGTTGAGATCAACTGCGAATGTGATTGCCCCTGAGCAAGACGGCAGGACCTTTCAGGACAGGGTGAAGGACGCAGTGGTTGAGAAAGTTTTGGAGGGCGAGTGAGGGATGGCAGGAGACCAGTTCCGCGTCCAAGAACTGAATCCCTTCATAGAATGGCACCTCCACGCCTCAGCGCCGTCGTTAGAGGTCGCCCCAAAAGAAGCGAACAGGATCGCCAGGATGATTGGTAGGAGGACCCGAGTCCTGGGCGAGGACGGAGAAGTCCTCCATGAAGTGGATCCATCAAAGTCAAGACCTTGACGGGCGACTGATGAGGTTCCTGCTACTCCCCCTATTGCTCCTGCTCCTCACCGCTCCAGCACTCGCTCAGATGAAGTTCGTCCTCCAATACCAGGATCAGTTCGGCAAATGGCATCGCTACCAGGAGAAGCACAACGAAGGCGATGCCTACAGGACTGCCAAGGCGCGCGCAGCGGCGACAGGAAAGCGGTTCCGCATCGTTGATGGTGATGGAAACCTTCTGGATCTCGTCTCTCCCTAGTCCTCTTTGACATAGGGATCTTTCATCCAGTCGGCGCTGAACCCCCCTTTTGGTACTCGTTTACGTCCTGTGATGAGTGCCTCAGTGGCGCGCTTGGCGTCATAGTGGAAGTAGTGCTCCTGCACGTACTGGATGCTCGTATCGCAGTTGGAGCATACGGTGGCGATTGGAACGCCTCGTTCCAGCGCAAGGGTGATGTAAGTGTGTCGGAACGAATACCAAGACAGTGACTTTCCCGATTTCACCTCTGCCTTCCTGCAGTTGTTGCTGTCGTCTTCTGCCCAATTCGCCAAACCTGCTTCAACGAGCATCTCCAGTAACCCATCGCGCCAGATACGATCTGATAATGCTTTCCTGTTGTTCAGATTGATGAAAAGAAGTTCGTCGTCTTTGCCTTTCGTCAGGCGCTTTAGGTGTTCTAAGTGTCTGGCGCAGGGCGCGCTTAGTTCATAGTGTCGTCCTGTTTTTGTATTTTCTGCTGGCACTTCAATCAAGCACCAGATTTTCTGATCTTCGTTGCTAAGTGTTTTATTCGCTGAGATGTGCGACCAGCGCATTTGGCGAAGCGAACCAATCCTGATGCCACTTTCCATCGATATCCTCATCGCCAGGTACAGCATCAGGCGGTGGTCTTTTTGTCGAGTTGCCCTCTTTGACTGGCGAGCGTGCTTGTCTTTGTTGACTCCAAAGAGGTTGTTTCTTGTGATGGGCGTATTGCTTTCCGTTCCTTTGTTTTGACCTCTTGTTATGAGTTTGTACCCAAGCGGTTCTCCAGTCGCTGAATACCTGCTGATTCCTTGTGTCCAGTAGAGGCGCGATGTTTTCTCGAGTTGTATCCATTCCTCTTCGCTGAGTGATGATCGGCGCAGAGACTTATCTTTCGGAACCTTCGCTCTGGGTATCTCTGGCATCTGGTCGCCAGTGATGTATCCATGACGTAAAGGGACTTCCTTGAACATCCTCCTGATCGTTGAGAACTCAGCATTGAGTGTTGTCGGGCGAGGAAGTTTTCTCCCTTGCTTGTCGTTCTCGCCTGTCGTGTCTTCACGCCACCGCTGGTACGTCTCCAGAAAACTCCGCCTTAGGAGATGGACCTGCTTGCTCGCCCCTGGTCCGTTCTTCCTGCAGCAGAACTCCAGGAAGTGCTTCGCCTGGTTTCTGAGCAGTCTGTAACGCGCAGCGGTGATGCCCTCATGAGGGCGATTGGAGATCCGCCCCTCTTCTTTGTCCAAGAATCTAGTGACCATCTCAGCGATGGTCATTGCCCGTACCGCTTCGCCTCGGTCGGTTTTGCCCTTCAGTTCAATGAACTTCTCCAGCGCAAGTTCCAAGGCGTCATCTAGACCGTCTGGAGTGGGTGATGGGAGGCGACCGTTGCTCCGCTTCAAGACAAAACGATGGCGCTGCATTGTTTCTTTGTTGATGAAGTAGAGGCACCAGCGACCGCCGCGTTGTCCGTCTCTAAAGACATAAGCGTTGTTTGCCCTGCCGCCTTGTAAGTCGCAGCGATCAAGGATCCGTTTTGGGGTCGTGTTGTCGAGTGCTTTGCTCACGGGTTGCTCACGCGATTCGCTCAGATCGCTTGCCTTGACTAGGCGACGACCGATGCTCACAATTTGCTCACACCTATTGTAATGGCAAACAATGCAGTCAGAGACTGGGATCTTGCCTCACGTGCGCATCAACGCCGATTACACCACCTGATTGCAGCCTTGGATGCGCTCCTGGCGTTCAGGGGCGAGGATGGGGCCCACCGTCAGGTGTGTTGTTGACCCTTTGAGTTCCAGTGATGGCCCCCTCCGCATCTGAGCTGCAACGCCCCAAACGCCCACGGTTCTGGGTGGGTCCCTTGGTGGCCGGGGCTTGTTTTGCGTTGGGATACGGCATCACCCAGCGCGTTGTGCTGATGCGGGCCGCTTGGCAGCAGCCCCAGCAGGAAGCGTTCCGCCAGCAGGGCTTCCCCGGTGAGACGCTCGAGGCTTTGAGACGTCGCTACGGCGAGGACAAAGCGTTGATGGGCGATGTGGCGGCGCTTGAAGCTGTGGAAGCAGAACAACGCAAGCTCGAGCAGGCCAAGGAGCAGGCTGCGGCCATCGCTGCCGAGGCTGAACGTCGGGACGCCGAGCAGCAGGCTGCTTTGGTTGAGCCCGTTTTGACGGAGCCCGCGTGGACGGCAACGCCAGTGGCTGCCCCTGCTGTTGAGCTCCCTGCAGCCGAGCTGGAGCCTGAGACGCCTGCGGAAACCGCCGTTGCACCGCTTCCTGATCCAGTGATTGATGCGCAGGATCCAGGTCTGTTCGAAAGCCCCGCCCCGCCGGTCAATCCTCAACCGTTCGAGGATCCCCAGGCCTTTTCAACGCCGCCCACGGCACCACCCAATCCGTAGATCAGCCTCACCAGATGAGGGAGGGATCTGCCACAGTTTGCGCATCGGCAGATCGCCATGACGCCACCTGATGCCTTGCTGCGCGCGACCATCAATCGCCTGGTTGCCCGCATTGGAGAGGGGTTAGCGGATGCTGCCGCTGGCATGGCGGTTGCTGTTCAGGATGCCCCCGAACGCATTCGCCAGGAGTGGGATCTCTTTCAGGAAGAGGTGAGAGCTGAGGCCGAGCGGCTGCATCAAGAGAGCGATCTGTCTGAATCCCAGGGCACCCAACCGCCAACGGATCCGTCGGATGAATCCCTGCAAGAGCGCATTGATCGCCTGAGGGCCCAGGTCGCAGACCTCGACAACCGCTTGGAGGAGCACACTTGAGTCGCTTGGTGTCGTTGATGGCGCCCTGGCGTCGCGCCCTCCGTGCCTTGCGCATCTGGCGAGCTGTTGTCGTGCTGCTTGTGCTCCTCTGGTGGGATGGGCAGGGCTGGACCTACGCCGGTGGGCCTACACCAGAGCGCAGGGAACAGCGCCAGCAGCAGCGGGCCCGTTGGCTCACTCGCGAACTTCTGGAGCTTGGTTCTGCCTTCATCAAGCTGGGGCAGTTGCTATCGGCCCGCCCGGATGTGCTTCCTGCGGGTTGGGTGGCCGAGCTGGCTGATCTTCAAGACAAGGTGCCGGCTTTCCCATTTGATAAGGCCCAGGCCTTGCTGGAAGAGGAACTGGGTGCCCGCTGCGCCGAGATCATCGATCTTGATGAAGAGCCGCTCGGAGCGGCCTCCCTGGCCCAGGTGCATCGCGCCAGCTTGCGCAGCGGCCGTCAGGTGGTGCTCAAGATTCAGCGACCCGGCTTGGAGTCCGTGTTCCGCCTGGACCTGGAGGTGATGCAACAGGTGGCGGCTGTTCTGCAGCGTCACCCCCAATGGGGGCGAGGACGTGATTGGGTGGCGATTGCCCAGGAGTGCAGGCGTGTGCTTCTCAGGGAGTTGGATTTCCGCCTTGAAGCGCAGCATGCGGCACGGTTCCGCCAGCAGTTTCTCGATGAGTCCAGGATCCGCGTGCCCGGCGTGATCTGGGAATTGAGCACCCGGCGGGTGCTTTGCCTTGATTACTTACCAGGCATCAAGATCAACGATCGCCCCGCGTTGATTCAAGCGGGAATTGATCCTGGTGAAGTTGCTGAGATTGGAGCCGCCAGCTATCTCCAGCAACTGGTGCGGTACGGCTTTTTTCACGCCGATCCCCACCCCGGCAATCTCGCCGTTGCAGCCGATGGGGCACTGATCTACTACGACTTCGGAATGATGGGGCAGCTGTCCGAGCGTCTGCGCCGGAGGCTTGGAGCGATGGTTCGTGCCGCGGCATCGAGGGATGCGGCCGCTCTGGTCGAGGAGATGCAGGCGGCGGGGGTGATCGCCGGTGATGTGGATGTGGGACCGGTGCGCCGTCTGGTGCGTTTGATGCTCCGTGATGCCCTCACGCCTCCGTTCAGCGCCAATGTGATCGACAAGCTTTCCGGTGATCTCTATGAACTGGTGTACGGCCAACCCTTCCGGCTGCCGGTGGAGATGATCTTCGTGATGCGGGCACTCTCCACGTTTGAGGGTGTAGGCCGCAGCCTTGATCCTGGCTTTAGTTTGGTGGGGATTGCCAAGCCCTATCTACTGCCTCTGATGACATCCAGTGGATCCGGTTCTAATGATCTCTTCAATGAGCTCGGCCGTCAGGTGGGAGCCCTGAGTTCCCGCGCTGTGGGGATCCCCCGGCGCCTCGATGAAAGCCTGGAGCGCCTGGAGCAGGGCGATCTGCAACTGCAGATCCGCATGGGCGAGTCCGACAGACAGTTCCGTCGCATGGTGACGGCTCAACACTCCATCGGTCAGTCGGTTGTGCTGGGGGGGTTGGCCGTGGCTGCGGCATTGATGGGTGCGAGCGCTCGGCCGCTGTGGGCACTGTTGCCTCTGGGTGCAGCTGTTCCTGTTGGGATGGGCTGGCTCAAACTCCAAGTGAAGTTGCGTAAGGACGCTCGGCTTGAAAGCCTGTCCTCAGCCCAGCGCTGAGAACAAGCTTGATTTGAGAATCAGGCGCTCCCGCGAGGACCCTGACCGACAGCACCGGCGTAGACGGCCTGGCTGCCCAGTTCGTCTTCGATGCGCAGCAACTGGTTGTACTTCGCCACGCGTTCGCTGCGGCTGAGGGAGCCTGTCTTGATCTGACCGGCGCGAGTGGCAACAGACAGATCAGCGATGGTGGTGTCTTCTGTTTCACCACTGCGGTGACTGATCACACTCGTGTAACCCGAGCGGCCGGCCAGATCGATCGCTTGCAGGGTTTCGGTGAGTGATCCGATCTGATTCACCTTGATCAGAATCGAATTGGCGGTGCTGTTGTCGATGCCCTGCTGCAGTCGCTTGGTGTTGGTCACGAACAGATCGTCGCCCACCAGCTGAACCTTGCTGCCCAGGCGTTCGGTGAGGAGCTTCCAGCCCTCCCAATCGTCCTCAGCGAGGCCATCCTCGATCGAAACGATCGGGAATTTCTCGACCAGCTTCTCCAGTTGACCCACCATCTCGGCGCTGTCGTAGCTGCCGCCGTCAAAGGCATAGCGGCCATCTGCGAAAAACTCGGTGCTGGCCACATCCAGAGCCAGGGAGATTTGCTCTCCAGGTTTGTAACCGGCTTTTTCAATCGCCTCCACCAGGATTTCACCGGCTTCCACGTTGCCCAGGTCGGGGGCAAAGCCGCCTTCATCCCCCACTGCGGTGCTCATGCCCTTGGCGCTGAGCAGCTTCTTCAAGGTGTGGAACACTTCGGTGCCCATGCGCAGGGCTTCCCGGAAGCTCGGGGCACCGTGGGGAACCAGCATGAACTCCTGGAAGTCCAGGCTGTTGGCTGCATGAGCGCCCCCGTTGATCACATTCATCAGGGGAACGGGCAGCAGGGTGGCCATCGGCCCACCCAGGTAGCGGTACAGCGGCAATCCCAGCCCGTTGGCCGCAGCCCGGGCATTGGCCATGCTCACCGCCAGGATGGCGTTGGCACCCAGGGACGACTTGTTGTCGCTGCCGTCGAGCTCCAGCATGGCGGCATCCACGGCGGCCTGGTCCAGTGCTGAAAGCCCGCAGAGGGCGGGGGCGATCCGCTCTTCGATGTGGTTCACAGCCTGGATGACGCCCTTGCCCATGTAGCGGTCGCCGCCATCGCGCAACTCATGGGCTTCGTGGGCCCCTGTGCTGGCGCCACTGGGCACAATTGCCCGGCCGCTAGCGCCACCCTCCAGGAGCACTTCGGCCTCCACGGTTGGGTTTCCGCGGGAGTCGAGCACCTCACGGGCCACGATGGTATCGATGACGAGGTCGAGGGAATCGAACACGTGCGGTGAATCGAAGACTGGGGGATCCTATGGGTCGCCCTGCTCACTGGAACTGTGCCCTTCGGCACGAATGGCAAGCGTCCCTACACGCGCTTCCGTCCTCCAAGGGAATGCACCATGCTGGGAAGGAGCTGCTGAACCTGTCGATGCGCATGCTGCACACCATGCTTCGGGTGGGCGATCTCGAGCGTTCTCTGGCCTTCTACACCAACGTTCTGGGCATGCGCTTGCTGCGGCGCAAGGACTATCCAGGCGGACGCTTCACCCTCGCCTTTGTCGGTTACGGGGATGAGTCGGAGTCCACCGTTCTTGAACTCACCCACAATTGGGATACCTCTGAGTACGACCTCGGAACTGGCTATGGACACATCGCCTTGGGCGTGGACGATATCCAGGCAACCTGCTCAGGAATTGCTGGCCAGGGGGGTCGGGTTGTTCGCGAACCAGGCCCGATGAAGCACGGCAGCACCGTGATCGCCTTCGTGGAAGATCCCGATGGATACAAAATTGAGCTGATTGAACTGGCGTCCCGTTCCCCGTCTGCCTGAGCCACCCCTTGATGACGTCTGCCTACGAAGGGAGTTCCCAGCCTCCAGCCAGCCTCACTGCCGAACCTGAGCGTTTCAGCGATCAGGCCTGGGATCTGTTGCTCAGTTCCCAAGACGTGGCCAGGCGTTGGCGCCATGGAGATCTCGATGTGGAGCATCTGCTCCAGGTGTTGTTCGCCGATCCTCGTTATCAGGCGGACGTGGCTGTGCTCTCACTCCCCCGCGACCGTCTCCTTGATCAGCTCGAATCGTTTCTTGTCGAGCAACCCACCGCCCGCGGTCAGGATCTTTTTATTGGGGAAGATCTCGAGCGTTTGCTGGAGTCGGCGGATCGTGTGCGGGGGCTTTGGGGCTCTCGTCTGATCGATCTATCCCACTTGATCATTGCGATCGGCCGGGATCCGCGCATTGGCGAAGATCTCCTCTCCCGCTTCGGGCTGACGCCGGACCGTTTGGAGGCGGAGCTGCGCCGGGCTCCGGACCCTGGCCCTGGAGCGACGATCCAGTCCCCCTCACAGGTACCTTCAGCACAGGGTCCGTCCTTCCCGGTCCCGCCGTCTGCTCCGGCATCGCCGCCCGCTCCAGCACCGCCACCGGCGCCTGCCCAAACGACCGACGCTGTGCCTGAGCCGGTCCCTGCGGCTGAAGCAACAGCCCTTGAGCGGTTCGGGCGGGATCTCACGGCGGAAGCTGCTGACGGCCAGCTGGATCCAGTGGTGGGTCGGGATGCCGAGATCCGCAGCTTGATCAAAGTGCTCTCCCGCCGCGGCAAGAACAACCCCGTGCTGATCGGTGCTCCGGGTGTGGGAAAAACGGCGATTGCTGAACTGCTCGCCCAGCGGATGGTGGCTGGTGAAGTGCCTGAATCGCTTCAAGGCCTGCGGCTTGTGGCGTTGGATGCCGGAGCGCTGATTGCCGGTGCCAAGTTCCGTGGACAATTCGAGGAGCGCCTGCGCGAGGTGTTGCAGGAGGTGAGTGATCCGGAAGCGGGTGTGGTGCTGTTCATCGATGAACTGCACACGGTGGTGAACAGTGATCGCAGCAGTGCCGATGCCGGCAGCCTGCTCAAGCCTGCGCTGGCGCGGGGCGATCTGCGCTGCATCGCCGCCACCACACCCGAGGATTACCGGCGCACTGTTGAAAAAGACCCTGCACTGAACAGGCGTTTTCAGCAGGTGCCCATCGCGGAGCCTTCCATTGATCACAGCATCGAGATCCTTCGTGGGGTGAAGGAGCGCTATGAGCTGCACCACGGCGTCACGATCACGGACGCCGCGGTCACCGCCGCCGCCCGGCTCGCCGATCGCTACATCAGCGACCGCTGCCTGCCCGATAAGGCGATCGATCTGATCGACGAGGCGGCCGCTCAGCTCAAGATGGATGTGACGTCCAAGCCCCAGGTGGTGGAAGACGCCGAAATGGCCTTGCGCCGGGTGGAGTTGTCGGTGCTTGCTGCCGAACAGGCTCCTGAGGCGGAACGTGTTCAGCTGCAGCGTCAACGACTGGAGGCCACCACGCACTTGTCCCGGTTGCGGGAGCGTTGGCAGGCCGAACGCGCCCAGCTCGAGGAGCTGCGCCAGCTGCTGCAGGAGGACGAAGATCTCCGCCATGCCATGGCCGAGGCGGAACGCGAGGGAGACCTCGAGGAGGCTGCGCGCCTGCAATACGACCAGCTCCATCGACTCCAGCAGCGCCGCGACGCTCTCGAGCAGTCCCTCAGTGATGCCCAAGCTGCTGGAACCGCGCTGCTGCGCGAACAGGTGGAGGCCGCGGATATTGCCGATGTGGTGGCGCGCTGGACTGGGATCCCGGTCCAGCGGCTGCTGGCTGGCGAGCGCCAGAAACTGCTGGAGCTGGATCAACGGTTGCAAGAGCGGGTGATCGGGCAACCGGAGGCCGTGCAGGCCGTGGCGGCTGCGATCCGCAGGGCGCGTGCCGGCATGAAGGATCCGCGCCGGCCAGTGGGGTCCTTCCTCTTCTTGGGGCCGACCGGTGTGGGCAAGACCGAGCTGGCCAAGGCCCTCTCGGGTCAACTCTTTGATGAAGAGGAGGCGATGGTGCGTCTCGACATGAGCGAGTTCATGGAGCGCAATGCCGTGGCCCGCTTGTTGGGTGCTCCTCCGGGCTATGTGGGCTACGAGGAAGGCGGTCAGCTCACGGAGGCCGTGCGTCGTCGTCCCTATGCCCTGCTGCTGCTTGATGAGGTGGAGAAGGCCCATCCGGATGTGTTCAATGTGCTGCTGCAGGTGCTCGACGACGGCCGGCTCAGTGATTCCCAGGGGCGCACCGTTGATTTCCGTCACACGGTGGTTGTGATGACCAGCAATCTCGCCAGTCGGGCCATCCTTGAGGCAGCGCGATCAGGCCAGGAGTCGGACCCTCAAGCCGCATCCCCGTCATTGGATGCGGCGGTGGATGAAGCGCTCAACAGCCATTTTCGGCCTGAATTTCTCAACCGCATCGATGAGGTGATTCGGTTTCGACCGCTCGATCAGCAGGATTTGAGCCGGATTGTGCGCTTGCAACTGGCTGATCTGTCCAGGCTTCTGCGGGAGCAGGGACTCTCCCTCGAGGTTGACGACGCCGTGATCGATGCCCTCGTGAGCCTGGGGTACGAACCTGAATACGGCGCCAGACCCCTGCGCCGTGTGTTGCGCCGCCGCCTGGAAAACCCCCTGGCGACGGAATTGCTTGAAGATCGCTTCCACGCTGCCCAAACCGTGCGGGTCCACGCTGGCGCTTCGCCCGCTGAACCCTTCAGGTTTGAACCTGCTTGAGCGCAGAAGGCGTCCGGTAGGATCTTTGTTTGCTGTCACGTGCCATCTGAGCCTGCGTCAGCACCGGCCCAATGACTCCGTGCCCAGCGATTCGTGACAACGCCTACCTCCGAGGACACCGCATCAGCCAAGTCACCGGCTCCTACCGGCTCTGACCAGCCGGGAAAGAAAGGTGGGTTCTTCGCTGCGACCTACGAGGAGCTCAAGCTGGTTGTCTGGCCCAGTCGGCAGCAGCTGTTCAGTGAATCGATCGCAGTGATTCTGATGGTGAGCCTGTCAGCCGCTGCCATCGCTGCTCTGAGTCGTTTTTACGGCTGGGCTGCGTCCCAGGTGTTCCGTTGATCGGCTGGTCCGCCTCCCACGGCGTCGAGTCGCATCGATGCTCTGTTCTTCTCATCCTGCCCCGTGTCTGATCTCGATCTCAGCCAGTCGGATTCCAGTGAAGTGCTGGATCTTCCGGCCCCGAACGACGGCGAGGAAGGAACGCTCGAAGTCCCTGAAGTGCGAACGGGGATTGCCCGCTGGTACGCGGTGCAGGTGGCTTCAAGCTGCGAAAAGAAGGTGAAAGCCACCCTCGAGCAACGGGCGGTCACCCTGGGCGTGAGCAACAGGATTCTTGAAATCGAGATTCCGGAAACGCCTGCCGTGAAGATCAAAAAAGATGGCAGTCGGCAGTCCACGGAGGAGAAGGTTTTCCCCGGCTATGTGCTGGTGCGCATGGTGCTCGACGAAGACACGATGATGGCTGTGCGCAGCACTCCGAACGTCATCAATTTCGTGGGTGCGGAGGATCGCCGCGCTACGGGCAAAGCCCGCGGTCACATCAAGCCGCGACCTCTGAGCCGCTCCGAGGTGGATCGCATCTTCAAGCGGGCTGCCGAGAAGAAGACCGTCGTCAAGGTTGATCTCACCGAGGGTGATCAAATTCTGGTAACGGCTGGGCCGTTCAAGGACTTCCAAGGCGAAGTGATTGAAGTGTCGGGCGAGCGCAGCAAGCTCAAGGCCCTTCTTTCAATCTTCGGCCGGGAAACGCCTGTGGAGCTCGAGTTCTCCCAGGTGAGCAAACAAAACTGAGGTGTTGTGGCGGCCGTCTCCCTGCGGAGGGCGGCCTTAGGAGTGGTTTCCGCTCCGCCGCACCTGCCCCGAGGGGCAAGTGATCCGCAGATGTACAACTCCGTCCGCCGATGGCCAAGAAAGTCACAGCAGTCATCAAGCTGGCCCTTCAGGCCGGCAAAGCCAACCCCGCACCGCCCGTGGGCCCTGCTCTCGGTCAGCACGGGGTCAACATCATGGCGTTCTGCAAGGAGTACAACGCCCGTACCCAGGACAAGGCCGGTTTTGTGATCCCGGTGGAGATCTCGGTCTTCGAAGACCGCAGCTTCACCTTCATCACCAAGACGCCTCCGGCGTCGGTGTTGATCACCAAAGCCGCCGGAATCGAGAAAGGGTCCGGCGAGTCCGCCAAGGGAAGTGTTGGCTCCATCAAGCGTTCCCAGCTTGAGGAGATCGCCAAGACCAAGTTGCCCGACCTCAATTGCACCAGCGTTGAGTCGGCCATGCGCGTCATTGAAGGCACCGCTCGCAACATGGGCGTCGCCATCACCGACTGACGCCTCAAGCGCCAGTTCTCACTGCTTCAACTGTCCTTTTTCGGGGGAGACCTTGCGGTCGCCTGCACCCCATTCCTGCCATGCCTAAAACATCCAAACGCCTGGCCAGCCTCGTCAACAAGATCGAGGAACGGGCCTACGAACCCCTTGAAGCCATTCAATTGGTCAAGGAAAACGCCACTGCCAAGTTTGACGAGACCGTGGAAGCCCACGCCCGTCTTGGCATTGACCCCAAATACACCGACCAGCAGCTGCGCACCACGGTGGCATTGCCCCATGGCACCGGTCAGACGGTGCGAATTGCGGTCATCACCCGCGGTGAAAAGGTTGCTGAGGCCAAGGCGGCCGGCGCTGAACTCGCTGGTGATGAGGATCTGGTGGAAATCATCAGCAAGGGAGAAATGGATTTCGACCTGCTGATCGCCACCCCCGACATGATGCCCAAGGTCGCCAAGTTGGGTCGGGTGCTTGGTCCCCGTGGTTTGATGCCGAACCCCAAGGCGGGAACGGTGACAACGGATTTGGCGGCTGCCATCAACGAATTCAAGGCCGGAAAACTCGAATTCCGTGCTGACCGCACGGGAATCGTGCATGTGCGTTTCGGCAAGGCCAGCTTCTCGGAAGGCAATCTTCTGGACAACCTCAAAACGCTCCAGGAGACCATCGACCGCAACAAGCCCAGCGGCGCGAAGGGGCGTTATTGGAAGAGCCTTTACGTGACATCCACCATGGGCCCGTCTGTGGAAGTTGATATCGCTGCGCTGCAGGACATCAACAAAGACGGCTGATCACGCTGTGATGTAATTTGATGGACTGGCGAAAGCCAGTCCACGGGCACGTGCCCGGCCTGAGACAGCAGGTTGCATCAGCCAGTTCTCCCGAACCGGCTTGGTCGCATAAGTCCTGCCGAGGCAAACGCGACGATTTTGCTCCCTTTGGGATTGGATCGATACGCGGCCTCGTCTCCCCTTCGGGGAGCACTGATCGGCCGCGTGTCCAGCTTGTTCCCCCGATCCGATCCAATTCCTATGGGCCGCACTCTGGAGAGCAAGCAACAGATCGTCGAAGAGCTCAAGCAGCTCCTCGGTGAGGCCGAAATGGCACTGGTCCTGGATTATCAGGGTCTCTCCATCAAGGAAATGTCTGATCTGCGGACCCGTCTGCAGGCAGCCAACGGTGTGTGCAAGGTGACCAAAAACACCTTGATGCGTCGTGCGATTGATGGTGACAGTGCTTGGTCAAACCTTGATTCCCTTCTCACCGGCACCAACGCTTTCATCCTTGTCAAAGGGGATGTGGGCGGTGCAGTGAAAGCCGTTCAGGCTTTCCAGAAGGACACCAAAAAGTCTGAAACCAAGGGCGGTCTTTTCGAAGGCCAGCTCCTGTCTCAGGACGAGATCAAGGCCATTGGTGATCTTCCCTCCAAGGAAGCACTCATGGCGCAGATCGCCGGTGCCATCAATGCCGTTGCCACCAAGGTGGCTGTCGGTATCAACGAGGTTCCCTCCGGCCTTGCTCGAGCGCTCAAGCAGCACGCCGAATCCGGCGAAGGCTGATCGTCTTCGACTCGACTGTTTCTCTGATCTGTTGCTGATTCCCAACCATGTCTGCAAAAACCGACGAAATTCTCGAATCACTGAAAACTCTCTCGCTGCTTGAGGCTTCCGAGCTCGTCAAGCAGATCGAGGAAGCTTTCGGTGTGTCCGCTGCCGCATCTGCTGGTGTGGTGATGGCCGCTCCTGGCGCTGCTGGCGCTGGCGGTGGCGAGGCTGCTGAAGAGAAGACCGAATTTGATGTTGTGCTGGAGAGCTTTGACGCTTCAGCCAAGATCAAGGTCCTCAAGGCTGTGCGTGAGGCCACCGGCCTGGGTCTTGGTGATGCCAAGGCCATGGTCGAGGCTGCACCCAAGGCCATCAAGGAAGGCGTGTCCAAGGACGAAGCCGAAGCCCTCAAGAAGGCCATCGAAGAAGTGGGCGGCAAGGTCACCCTCAAGTGATCGTGTCGGGTCGGTGTCCTGCGGGATAGCGACCCTTCCCCCATTCCATTGCACCCAACCGACCCCAGGGTCGGTTTTTTTGTGGCCCAAAAAAAAGAGCCCTGCCAAAGGCAGGACTCAGAAGTGAAGCGCATTGCAGGAGTCTGTCCTTGTTTCGACCCTGAAGAGGCGCTTAGCACTCCTCACACAAATGAACCATAAGAAGTGATCCTGGCCCTGTCTCGTCGGGAGAGGGCGCTCCCTCAACTGTCCTCCCGTCAGGGACGGAAGGGAATCACCTGCAATCGGATCGGCCCCCGCCCTGCCTGGCCCCTGCCTCCTGCCTGCGGCAGTCCTGGAGCACTGGGCAGACTCGCTGAGAAGCTGCGGGTCTGGCGGCTGCTGCCCCGACTCGAGGCCATGAGCGTTGGCATTGGCTTGGAATTGGCGAAATACACATGGCTCAGGGTTCGGCCTTTGTAGGCCCGACGTTCCAGGGCCCACCCCGGCTCCAGGGTCAGTTTCACAAAAGCATCCTTGTCCCGCCGCACCCGGGTGGCTCGGGCCACAACCGTGCTGTCTCCCCTCACTGGATCCATGGCCTGCAGCAGCAGTCCATCGCGGGTCTGCTCCAGCTTCAGGCGAAAGCGTTTGTCGGAGTCCGTGCCTCCCGTGCGTAGGGAATAGCCATTGCTGTCGAGATAGCGGCTGCAGATCCCGCTGAAATCGAAATCATTCAAAGAAGGCTTCATCAAGCCGTCCCTGCGCTCTTCCCAACACAGTGGACGGGCCTTGATCTGCTCCAGCACGAGCAGTTTCCAGCGGCTGTTGCCCACGGCCTGGGCCAGAACCGCGAAGCGTTCCTGTTGCAAGGGCCGACTGTCGAATAAAGCTCGGCTCAAGCCAGGAAGAGCCGCGCCCAGACCGGCAAGCCCCAGGGCGGTGGCCGCTAAGGCAGTCCTGCGGAAGTAGGTTCGGCCCATAGCCCAGACCTCCTGGGTGCTCAAGAACCGTGTTGTACCGAACACAGGGTGGGGTGACAAATGGCTGATGGCGATCGCAGGGGACGGGTTGTCGCGGCGGCCACCGATGGAGCCTGTAGCGGCAACCCAGGTCCAGGGGGCTGGGGTGCCTTGATTCGCTTTGAAGACGGCAGCGTGGAGGAGTTCGGTGGATCCGAGCCGGCCACAACCAACAACCGCATGGAGTTGCAGGCTGCCCTCGCCGTGCTGGAACGCTTGGCAGAGCTGCCACGCCATCCCGATCTCACCTTGCGGACCGACAGCAAATATTTGATCGATGGGCTTGGCTCCTGGATGGTCGGATGGAAACGCAAGGGCTGGAAGACGGCCGCCGGTAAGCCCGTGCTCAACCAAGACCTTTGGCAGGCCCTGGATGCGGCACGCCTGCCCGATGTGCCGCTCACCTATGTGAAAGGGCATAGCGGTGATCCCGACAACGACCGGGTTGATGCCATCGCTGTGGCTTACTCGAAGGGGGGGGCACCACCGCTTCGTGCTGCGCAAACCCAACCTCCGGATCCGGCACCGGAGCCACTGCGCACGTTGCTCACGCGCCTGGAGCTGGCGGATCGGCTCGCCACCGGTGGTTTCACGCTCACGGCCGTCGAGCTGGCTCAGTTGGTGGAACAACCCCTCGCCAACGTGCTTGAACGCCAGCACCCGTGGCGTTGGCGCGACTGGATGGTGGAACCGATCGACGGGGATCGCTGGCGCTTGCGGCGTGCCGAGGCAGGATCGAGATAGAAGCAGGAAACCAGATGGCCCAGTCGTCATCGTCCGGGGCGTTGTCCACCGCAGGTTTCTATCGCCGCTGGCTGGGCCCCGTGCTGGCCAACGATGAGGGGGTCGATGCCGAACAGCTCAGTCGTGCGGCCTTGCAGGCTCTCGCTCAACTCAGCCTTCGGCGTCGATGGCCCGGAGTCTCCGGAGTGCTGGAGGGCATCGGTGCGGAGCTTCAGCGCAACGATGTGCGCCTGGAACAGGTGCTCTTCGGCTGCCGCTTCAGCAATCCTGTCGGGCTGGCGGCTGGCTTCGACAAGAACGGTGTCGCCGCAGGGGTGTGGGATCGCTTCGGGTTTGGCTTTGCGGAGGTGGGAACCGTCACCTGGCATGGGCAACCAGGCAATCCGCGGCCGCGGCTGTTCCGGCTGGCCCAGGAGCGGGCCGCGTTGAATCGTATGGGCTTCAACAATGGGGGTGCCGAAGTGCTGCGCCGCACCCTGTTGCGGCAGGCGTTGCCGGCCCGTGGTCAGCGCCCGGCAGTGCTGGGGATCAACTTCGGCAAGTCCAAAATCACGCCCCTCGACCAGGCGGCCGATGACTATGCCTCGTCGCTTGAGCTGCTGGCGCCCCAGGCGGATTACGCCGTGATCAACGTCAGTTCTCCGAATACTCCAGGTCTGAGGGACCTGCAGGACGCGTCGCAACTGCGGCGCCTGGTGGAGCGTCTGCGCCGTCTGCCCGGCTGCCCGCCCCTGCTCGTGAAGATCGCCCCCGATCTGGAGGATGACGCCATCGATGGTCTGGCTCGTCTTGCCTATGAGGAGGGGCTTGCGGGGGTGATCGCTGTGAACACGAGCTTGGACCGTCTCGGCCTCGAGCAGCGTGTGCTTGCTCAGACCGGCCGCACCCTGGCGGAGGAGGCGGGTGGTCTCAGCGGCGATCCCTTGCGCAGACGCGCTTTGGAAGTGTTGCGGCGCCTGCGCGCCACCGCCGGGCCGGCGCTTCCCCTTGTGGGTGTGGGCGGGATCAGCACACCGGAAGCAGCCTGGGAGCGGATCACGGCTGGTGCGTCCCTGGTCCAGCTGTACACGGGATGGATTTATGAAGGCCCCGATCTGGTGCCCCGGGTGTTGGAGGGACTGCAGCTGCAGCTCGATCGCCATGGATTCCGCCACATCAGTGAGGCGGTGGGGAGCGGCGCCCCTTGGCGCTAGCCGATACCCTTCCGGCAGGTCGTTGATGACGCCAGTGGGGGGGATGTGGTGCTGGCCGGACTGAGCGATCGCTTTCCTGCACTTGAGGGCTGGATGCGTCAGGTCCAGGCCCTTCTGGATCCCGTGCGGGTCGTGCTGGTCCCATCCGACGATGCCCTCACACTCACCTGGAGCCTGCAGGGAGAGCCGCAGGTCACCAGCGTCCCGCTTCCCCAGGATCTGGTCCGCGCCGGCGTTCCCCTGCAGCGCGAGGTGCTGGGCGACACCCTGGCTGATCTGCTGCTGGATCAGGGGTTGGTGGCAGCCCAGGTTGAAGTGGAGTTGTTGCTGCCTCTGCCGTGCTGTGAATGGCGGCGGCTTCAGGGAGCGGCAGCGGCCACGCTCAGCAACGGTGATGATCTGCGGGCGCTTGGCCCAGACCTGGGCTGGTCTCTCTCGCTGCAGGAGAGCTACCTCGACCTGGTGCCGGACACCCGCACGAAGACGGTGATGGTGGTGGGTGCCGAGCGCATGGTGCTGCAGGCTTGGCTGGACACCCTGGCCGCGGCCGATCTCAGCGTGCGCCGGGCTGAATGGCTGCTCTGTGCCGCCTGGAGGGGACTGGCCTGCTCGCACGAGCAGGACCTGCAGCAGCCTCTGATCTGGTTGGTGGAGCAGGGGGGCAGCTGGCGTCTCCTGCTGCTGGAGCATGGATGGCCTGAGTTGGACGTTGCCCTGGAGGCCAGGGATCTGGCGGCCTTGCGCGTGGAAGTGCTGGGGCTGGTCGATGCCTGGAGGGAGCAAAACTGTGAAAAAGGATCTGCAGTCATGGACCTTCCAGGCTGGTGCGTGACGGCTGATGCTGCGTGGAAAGGCCGCTGGGGGGAGAGCCATGACGCGCTCAAGCTGGGGCCATTGCTTGGGGATGCCGAAATGTCCTTGGTGGAGCTGGCGCTGATGGCGCCAGCGGAGTTGCCGTGATGAGCCAAAAGCAGCAGCGTTTGCCAGATCTGTTGCGCGAACGGCGCTTAGAGCTCGGACGTCCCCAGGACTCCCCACCGTTGATGCCCAAGGGGCCTCTGCTGTTGCGGGGGGCGTTGCTGGGAGGGGCGGCCGTTGGTGTTGCCTTGGCCTCTGTGGTTGGCTTGGGCTGGATTGAGGCTGCCCAGCAGCGCGAGCTGGAGACGCTGCTGCCGTTTGAACGTCAGGTCCGCTCCCTTGAAGGCCAGATCAAGACGAACAAGGGCAAGATGTCCTCTCTCAAGAGGGACACGCTTCAGATCGCCGAGCAACTCGTGGCGGTCCCCGCAGGATCGCCTTTATTGGAGCAGTTGCGGCGCGTCACTCCCGTCGGCATCCAGCTGGAGGACGTTTCGGTTCAAAGCGACCGGATCAAGGTTTCTGGCAAGGCTGCCGTGGGAACCACGCCGGGGCCTCTGGAGCGCATCAATGCTCTGGCCATCACCTTGGCGCGCCTGCCCATCTCCAAGGCGGATGGGGTGAAGGTGCTTAAGCTCACCCGCGAGGATGGTGACACCCCGGTGGTGAACTTCAGTCTCGACTGGGTGCTTGATCCCAAAGCAGGACCGTCGATCCAGCAGTTGGAGGCTTTGGGGGCTGAGGGGCTGGCCGAGCGCTACCGGTTGCTTGAGCAGCAGGGAGTGCCGCTGTGACCAACCTCAGTCCGGATCAATCGGTCTGGCGTCGCCGGTTCAGCCGGGGGCGGATTCTGGTGGGTGCGCCTGCGGCTTTCGGGGTGGTGCTGGCTGGGGCGCTGTTAGCCGGGCTGGCTTGGCCGCGGCTGGGGGTGATCGAAGAACAGCGCCAGCGCATGGATGACTTGAAGGCCAAAGAGGCATCCCTGCCCCAGTTGAAACTGCAGCGCACCAAAACCCAAGTGGAGTTGCAGAAAGCGCAGCAGCAGCAGAACCTGCTCATTGAACTGGTGGCTGGCCAGGGGGAGATCGACACGTTTATGGCTCAGCTCAGCCGCGAGTCGGTTGCCACCGGAGTAGCGATCACGCTGTACGAGCCTGTGCCTGCGGCTCCTGCGGATGCCTCATCGCAGGCACCGAACCAGGCATCCAAATCCAGAAACACCCAGGGGAAAGGCAACAAGCCGGCAGCACCAAAGGACCCCTTGGCCAAGCTCGGATACCAGAAAACGGCGGTTCTGCTCCAGGCGGAGGGCCCCTATCCCGGCTTGCTCGCTTTTCTCAGGCGGATGGAGGCGTTGGAATTGCTGGTTCAGCCCAGCGATCTGGAATTGGTGGCGCTTGACGATGCGTCTCAATCGTCTGATGAAGACGATCAACAACCCGCCGGGCCACCTCGCACTCAGCTGAAGCTGAAGCTCACGTTCTTTGACAAATCCGCTGCACCGGTTGAGCCAAAGGCGGAGTCAGCACCCTCCTGAACCACAGGTGAGTTCTTGTTGGTAAGGGCTGGTTGAGTTGAGATTCGATCGATACCATCCGCCCATGGTTTGTGGCGGTTCGGCCCGGGTATGCGCTTCCCTCCTTCCCGGTTGACGGCCCTCGTGTTGATTGCTGGCCTTTCGGCTGCCGACGTGGGGGCACTCGACGGGCTGATGAACAACGTCTCCCGTCAAGTGCAGGCGCAAGGTGCTCTGGCGTTGCGCATCCGCCGTGGCCCAAGCGGCGTGGAGGTGGTGGTTGAGGGTGTGGGTGCCCAGCCGGTGCTGCAGCAGCGCCTCAATGGCGGGGTGTGGGAGGGCCGCCTGCAAACCCAGGGTCAGCCGGGGGTGCGCAATGGCAGCCAGCAACTGTCGGATCCCGGCGCGAGCCTGGCCAAGGTGGCGATCAGTGGTTCGGGGCAGACCTACCAATTGGAAGTGGTGCCGGTGCCAGGACAGACCCTGCAGGAACCGGTGGTGAGTGCGGATGGCAGAAATCTGATCCTCCAGTTCAACGGTCTGACCACAGCGCCCACCCTGCAGACGGGCCGCCTGGATCTGAACACCCCGGGCAGTGTGCCCCAGGCGCGTTACGCCCCACCCCTGCGTCCCCGGGCTGTTGCCCCACCGCTGGGCGATATGGCCGTGGGCACGATGGTGCTGCAGAACCGCAGCTTCGTGAATGTGAGCGGTCCGCCGGTGACGCTCACCCTGAACAACGCTCCGGCAAAGGATGCCTTGATGGCTCTGGCGCGCTTGGGTGGGTATGGGTTTGTGTATGTGGGGGATGCCGGCGACGCAACTTCAGAACCTGGACAAGCAGCAACTGGAAGCGTTTCAGGTGGTGGCAATCCGGTGTCAATGTCTTTCCAGAATGAAAGTTATGCCCGTGCCCTGAATGGGGTGCTGCTGGCTTCAGGGTTGCAAGGAAAGCTGGATGGAAGGACTTTGATGGTGGGTAGCGCAGTGTCTGCGAAAACTTTCGGGCCTCAAGTGTCCAAGGTTTACCGACTCAATCAGGCGAGTGCATCATCGGCGGCTAATTATCTCGCCAGTCTTGGTGCATCAGTCAGCAAGGTGAATACAACATCAATCACCAGTGGTGATCCGGCCTCGGCTGGTACAACGCAGATCAGTTCGCAGACATCGCAGTCCACATCGACGTTGACCAGTATTGAGACCTATGGAGCGGCAGTTGGCCCTTTGAAGGGTTTAACAGGCACTACCGATAAACGATTGCAGACTGTGACATTGGTTGGTGATTCTCAGTTGGTTGCGATTGCGGAGGCTTATTTAAAGCAAATTGATCTCCGGCAAAGGCAGGTTGCTTTGACGATCAAGATTTTAGATATCAATCTCGAAAATGATAAGCAAATCGCAAATAGCTTTGCGTTCAGGTCTGGTAATATGTTTGTGGTGAGTGATAATGGTGAGTTGCTGGCTAATTTTGGTGGCTACAAGCCTCCTGCGACCGAGGCTGGCGGTTTGCCGGGTCGATACGCAGCCCAGGATGGAACAACGCCAGTGCCAGGTACTGGCATACTTGCGGGTGAAAATACTCCATTCTTTGATCAACCTTCTTCGGCTTATCCTTTGCCGGGTTCGAACACCCAGGTGGGTGAATCGAACTTGTCACCTGTAAGGCCAGATTTCGGGACTTACGACAATCCTCTGCAGCCTGGGGTTAGCGAAGTCACTGAGGATGGTGTTGAATACACACCTCCGACGAAGTTTCAATACCCTGAAAATCAATTTTTTGACTTTCTTCGGGCAAGGATTCAGTCGACTTCGACGAAGGTGCTTGCGAGTCCAACGCTTGTGTTGCAAGAATTTGGGGAAAAGTCGACAGGCACAGATAAAGGCAAAATCTCAGAAGATGGCAAGATTGGTCGCGAGTTTTCCAATGAAGCCTATGTACGTGTCGGCACTCAGTTCGTAACCTCTTTCGAGGTAAAGCAAGATGTCAATGGTAATAATTTCTGTCAACCGGTTTTTGCCAATGCTGGCCTAACATTCGGTGCTCGTGTGGAAAAAATCGATGACAATGGATTTGTGACTTTCGCGCTTTCACCCGAGATTTCTGCACCCGTTGGCACTGAGCAGGTTGGCAATTGTGGTTCGATAACGATCATCAATGACCGATCATTGGATACAGGGAAGATTCGTGTTCGCGATGGTCAAACATTGATCCTTACGGGTGTTATTTCTGATACCGATCGTGAGGTGGTAACGAAATGGCCAATTCTCGGCGATCTGCCATTCGTAGGTCAGTTCTTTCGGAATTCTGGTGGTGAGAGGTCAAAGAGTGAGTTGGTGATTATGGTCACTCCTAAAATTATTGATGATCGAGCTGGTGGCGCTTATGGTTACGGCTACAGGCCAAGTCTCCCTGCTGCAAGGCAAGTCCTTTCAGGGACTTGAATCGTAGTTCTATGTGTTCAGAAGCCCAATCCTATTGGGGAAAATGCCTTGATTGCTAAAGGTGCAATAGTTCTAATGGCAGTGGAGATGCTGCTCAAAACACTACTGCCTACGCCATTCGCCGGTATGGGTGAATCCTGATGATGTCGTCTCTTTTTGAGGTTATTAGCAGCAGAACTGAGCTGTTTTGCCCAATCCTTATTCCCCTGCGATTGATAGATAGTCGCCGCATAGCCAAAGTCTGAGGCGGCGAGGTCGTCCTTCACAAGTTTTGAGCGTGCGATCCCTCTCGCAATCCACGAGAGGCTCTCGTTCGGAGATTGTTCGATTGCACGACTGAACAAAGCTTCTGCGTCACCCCAGCGGCCTTGAAGAGCGGCATCGACGCCAGCATTGTGAAGCGATGCATGGCTCTGGATTCCATTTCCCACTCCCTTGGCTTGATCCCAGTGCGCTTCCTCAAGGGCTTCCGGACTGAGCTTTGCCCCGCTGAGATCTGACTCTCTTAGATCCGTTCCATAAAGTCGAGCACCAACGAGATTGGCTCCGCGTAGGCTCGCTCCGCGCAGGCTGGTGAAACTGAGGTCGGCGCCGCTCAGATCTGCTCCATCCAGTTGGGCTTGGCCAAGGTTGGCGCGCTGCAGCCGAGCACCTTGCAAGTTCGCATCACGCAGATCGGCATGCACCAAATCGGCATCTTGGAGCTTGCAATCCGGGCAGCTCCGCTTCTGTAGCAACAGCAGTAAAGCTTCCGAGTCGGCGGCTGATGCCGTGGGAGACAGTGCACTGCCGCATAACAAAGGGAGGGCCAGCAGCAGGGGGATATGGCGCATTAGCGAAGTGAGAGCTGCGTCAGCGATGCTCTTCTTGTATCAGCCGCCAAGGCCTCTGTCGATCAGTTGGCATTCAGGCTGCTTCTTGATTGATGCTCAGTGCTTCATCGAGCAAGGCTTGTTCGAGCAATTCTCTGGCCACCGCTTTCATCAGCTCCTGTCTGGCCTGGGATCGCTCCGCAGTGCTCCGAATCGGAGTCGTGCGCAGTCGCAACCGCATGCGGGTGCCATCTGATGCTGCGTTGGTGTCTTGCAGCAGCTGAAACAGATCCACGACGGCGACCCATGTGAGCGCTTCTTCGCCGCTGAAGCTCGGGCGGAAAACGGGTGCTTGTTCGCCTCGGGCGTTCAAACTTTCAAACTCCCCGATGCGTTGGCGCCTGAAGCGCACCACAGCATTGGGATGGCGATCGAACCAGTACCTGTCGTTCTGCAGTGTGTTGGCGCTCATCGCTTCGCATCCAAGGAGGCTTTCTTCAGTTGCTGCTCGATCAGCGACTTGAATTGCGGCCACGGTAAGGCTCCCTCCACAATCTGACCGCGATGTCGATCGCGACCAATGGTGGGGCCGATCACAAAGGTGGGTGTGGCGCTGATGTCGTGAAGGGTCGATTCCGATCGATTGCTGCGCACTGCCTCCAGGATCGCTGGTTGGCGCAGGCAGCGATCAAGTTCGTCGCCGTTCAGTCCTGCGGCGACAGCGATCGCGATGGGGCCACGGCATTCCAAGCAGCTCTGTTGGTCGTAAAGCGCCTGGTGTACTGGCCAAAAAGCGTCTTGTTGTTCAGCGCAGCGGGCCACCGCGGCGCTGGTTTCGGCTTGCTGATGAAACGGCAATGGCAAATCCTTATGGATGAGGCGCACTAAGCCTTCATCGATGAACTCCCGTTTTAATTTCGGAAATACTTGCTGTTGAAAACGGCGGCAGTAGGGGCATTGGTAATCGCTGAACTCCACAATCGTGATTGGTGCTGATGGCTTGCCGAGCACTGGATCCCCTTGCAGCAAGAGGTCCATCACCAGTGTTCGCGGTTGGCGGTTTTGCTTGTTTGGGGTCTGAACCACCGGGGACTCTTCTCCTGCGTTCTGCCATTGCTGTAAGCCGAAGGTGCCTCCGACTCCCAGGCAAGCGCCGAAAACGAGGTAAGCCGCTGATCGCATCCAGGTCGGAAGGCGCCAAGCGCGAGGCATTGGTGATTTCTGCATCGATGCGCCCTCAGTTGTTGGGACTAACGCAAGCCGATTAAATGGATCGAGATTCGTTCGAGCTCTGTGGGTGTTGGTGCCTGGCTTGAAATCGATCTTCTCCGTCAGCGTCGAGAAGATTACGGCCAGGTCAGACCGCAAGTGGTCTCAACCCGCAGCCTGCTGCGTCGTGGTGCGCTGATTGGCATCGCTCTGCCGGCAGGACTCTTGTTGATCTGCGGATGGTTGTTAGTGCGCAATCAATGGCTTGCTGCTGAGGCACGTTCACTCCTGCCTGCCCAGCAGGAGTACGGCGATCTTGAGCAGCGGCTGCAGACGACTCGCACAAAGCTGAAGCAGCTGGACGATCAGAACCAGGAGATTGCGAAGGCTCTTGCCGATGTGCGATCCAGTTCCGCGTTTCTCACCGAACTGCAGCGACGTATCCCAACCCGTTTACAGCTCGATTCAGTGGTGGTTGAGGGGAAGGGCCTGACGCTTCTGGGGGAAGGCGATCCCGAGGGGGGGTTCAAAATGGTGAATGCTTTTCTTCTCAGCCTTAAGAATTCGTCGTTTCTTGATTCCAGCTCGGTGATCCTGGTGGACGCTGTCTTTGATGAGCGCAAGCAATCGCCGCGGCTGCGCTATCAGGTCAAAGCCAATTTTGCCTCGGATGCGGCAGAGGCCAGCGCAGGACGTCTGCGACAGCTGGGGGCGAATGGTGTGGCACTGCGCGTCGAGTTGATGCGCCGGCTTGGGCTGCTGCCATGACCAATTTTCAGACCAATCCAACGGCTCCTCGGGTGCGTTGGCTGACGCCAGAACGTGCGGTTTTGGTGATACCGATCGCGGCAGGTTTGATGGCCACCGTGCTTCTTACTTTTTTGGCGCTTACCCCCCTGCTTGTGCGGAACCAAGGCCAGCGTGAACAAGTGGAGGAGCTACGGCGTCTGCGTGATGCCGTGCCGTTGTTGCGTCAACAACTCGAGGTTGAGTTGGCGCGGCTTGAGCAGGGTTGGCAGCGGCAGGAATCTTTGTTGGAGTTGGTCGCGGGGACCGGTGAACTCGATACGTTGCTGGCCCTCCTCAACGATCTCGCCGATCGGATCGGGGTGACGATCACCCGCGCCGAACCCGGTGAAGTGCAGGCCTATCAACCACCGCCTACCCCTGCAGAGGGGCAGGCGGTTGCGCCGCCCCCGGCGGCAGGTGGTGAGGGCGCCGAGCCGAAGGATCCTCTGTTGCGCGAGGGATTGGAGCGCCGTTCAGCCCAACTGGGTGTGTCAGGGTCCTTTGCCGGGTTGCTTGGTTTCATGCGTGCGCTTGAGAGCCTGCAGGTATTTGTGGAAATCAGTGATCTAGATCTGCAGGTTCAGCAAGTCAGTGCCGACGAAGAGAAAGGTGCTGAGTCCGCTGCACCCCCTCTCGATCTGTCGCTCACCCTTACTGCTTATGGCCGTCAGCCTGACGACGCAAAAGGTGCTTCAGCTGCAGCGAATAACGTGCAACCTTCCGCTCCTGCCAGCGCCCCTTGAGGTGACGGGGTTCTGAAGAGGATGGGGCGAAACGCGTTTGGTTGTAGCTGTTTGCCAGTTGATCGAGCACCTCTTGGAGCTCGGGTTGCTCTCGGCTTAGCCGTTGGCTGAAGGCCCGCAGCGTTTCCCCATCTTGGGGATGCCAGCCCCCTCGCTTCAGTACGGCGAGGCAGCGTTCAAGGGCCTGGCGCAGTTTGTCTGCTCTTGGGCCTGCCGGGAGGCGTTGCAGAAGGAGCACGGCAGGAACCAGGAGAACACCGATCGTGAGCACTGCCACCACCCCCTGGCTCCGTGCCCCGAGGGGTAGCCATTGCAGCAGCAGTCTGCGCTGGGCTTCGGCATCGAAGCCCATCACCCAGCGCTGCCACTGATTGTCGAGCCCGCGCCATTGATCAGCGATTGGCCGAAGCCAGTGCCGAAGGCCTGTGACGGCAAGCAGGGGACGCTCTGACGCCGGCAAGCTGCTGAGTAGATCTGTGCGACTGCGTTGTGGGGCGATCCAGGCGGTGGGGTCGACCTGCAGCCAACCCCGCTTCGGATCCCAGATCTCGGCCCAGGCATGGGCGTCGCTGTTGGTGATTTCCAGAAAGGGCTGGCCGGTGAGGGGCCTCACCCAGCGCCCGCCCTGATAGCCCACCACCACTCTTGCCGGTACGCCTGCAGCTCGCATCAGCCCCGTGAAGGCGCTCGCGTAGTGGCCGCAGAAGCCTGCGCGGCTCCGAAACAGAAAGGCATCCAGCCCCCCACGCGCGGGCAGGGTTCCCGGTTGCAGGGTGTAGCGAAAGGGGTGTCCGATGAACCAACGTTTGGCCTTGTTCACCACCTCCAATGGATCAGTGGCACCCTGGCGCCATTGTTGGGCCAGTTCCTCCAATCGTGGATTGCTCCCACGAGGCCATTGCAGATCCTGGGCAGTGGGAGGTTGCTGGCGCCAGCTGTGCACGTCAGTGGTGACCGGCGGATTTGCCAAGCGGTAGCGGAATCGGGAGCGGATCGGCTCTGACGCCTGCAGTTCTCCCTTGGCTGTGACGGTGAGTGTGGTGGTGAGCGGTGTCCCCTCGCCATCCCAGGGCACCTGGGAGAGGGCAGAGGGCTCCAGCAGCCAGGTGCGTGGCTCTTCTATCGGTAGGGCGCTGTTGGCCATCGGCGCAGTTGCACGACCGACCGGAGCTGCACGCCAACTGCCCCGATCGAAGCGATCGAGCACCAGCACACGCCAATAACGCTTGCTCGGTGGCGGCAGATCAGGCTTTTCCACAAACAGGCGAGCCGCCAGTTCGGAGGAGCGGGCCAGCTCACTGAGGGCACCGGGGTTGAGCTGGTCGGAGAGGCCGCTGCGGCCCGACAAGTTGGAGGGCAGCGTCCACAACGGCGGAAGCCTCGGCAGCAGGAGGAAGGCGCTGATGACCAGGGGCAGGGCCAGGCCGACCAGGCTGAGGCAGCGCTTGAACAGGAACCGCAGCGGTTGCGGCCCCCCCTCCACTGCGATCAGGCCGCTAAGGCTGAGCAGGGCAGCCAGCCCTTGCAGCAGGCTCGCTGCCAGGGATTGACTGAGCACCCCGGCCAAGGCGATGCCGATCAGCAGAATCAGGGACACGAGGCGAAGGGGGCGACCTGCGTGTGCCTCGACCAGTTTGAGCCCGGCCAGCAGCCAGAGCAGATTGGCGAGGGCCGTGAGCCAGGGCCGGCTATCGAGCCCAGCGGAAGCCAGGCCCCAGCAGGCGAGCACGGTGAAGGTGAGGGCCTGAAGCCGCCGCTGGGGCAGGGCGGGCCAGCTGCTGATCACGAGCAGGGTGGGGATCAGCACGAGGCTGCTCAGCTGCAATTGACCCGTGGGCAGAAGCTGCAGCCAGAGCGCGGCGAGGGCTGCCTGCAGCAGACGGCGTGCCGTTAAGAGCTTGCCGGTCATGGCGGTTCACCTGGTGCCTTGGCCAGGGCGGTGAGGCAGCGCTCGAGATGGGCGGCGCCGCTGCCGGGCCTGATCCGGTCGCCATGGGGCAGGATCAACCCGAAAGGCTGTCCCGCTGCGGCCATCCGGCAGAGCTGGTCACACACGTGCTCGAGACCCTGCTCCAAGGGCAGATGCGGATCTGGGCTGCACCACAGGGCCGGGAGCTGGTCGTCGCTGAAGGTTTTGCAAAGGTCGCCGCGACCGCGAGCCCGCGTTTTCCAGTCGAGGCGTTGGCTTCCCTCCTCCTTGCGCCAAGGGCGCAGGTCTTCGAAGCTTTCGCTCCCTGCTTGCCGCACTGAGTCGGCAGAGGGTGAGGGCTGGTTCGAGTCAGCCTCACCCTTCAGCCACTGCACTGGTCCGGGCCGCCGGGCTGGCGCCACGGTCACGAGCAGATCGGGTTTCCAGCCACCCCAGCACCGGAACAGGCCAAGAGGTGCTCGGGTGACCAGCAGTAGCTCGCCTGGTCGTTGCTGACCGCGGCCGACTGCCAACCAGGGAAGCTCCAGGCGCGTGACCCCTGGGGCGAGATGCCATTCCGTCCTGCTGGTATCCGGCAGGCCCCGCCAGTGCAACTGCAGGCTGCTGTGCCAGTGCTGGCTGCGGGCTTCCAGGGCGATGCTGCCTCGCTCACCAGCGAAGGTGATCGGCTGGTCGAGTGTGCGCAGTTCCAGCCCAGCCAGGTTCTGGTGGGTGAGAAACAGCGCCAGCAGCATCAATCCGCCCATCAGGTAGGCCAGCAGCAGGGGGGTTCTGCTGCTGGCCTGGATGCCCATCAGATAGATCATCACGGTGCTCACGCACCAGAGCCCCCCGAAGCGACTGCTGAAGATGAAAAGGTTGCGGCGGCTGAACTGCCGGGTTTGGCTGGGCTCAGCGCAGCGCATCCACCGACTCCAGCAGGTTGCGGCTGAGTGGCTGGGGTTGGTGCAATCCGCCATCCAGTCGATGCTCACTCACGGCTTCGAACACAGCCTGCACATCATCGGGAAGCACACAGTCCCGACCTTCCAGATACGACCAGGCGCGGGCAGCAGCGATCAGATCCTTAGCAGCGCGCGGACTCAGGCCGATGCTTCGGTCGCGGCTGGCCTGCACCAGATCGAGCACGTAGTCCAGCAAGGCCGGAGCCGTGTGCTGCTGTTCAACCGCTTGTTGCGCTTGCAGTAGATCGGCAGGCTGCAGGCTGCTGCTCAGGCTCTCCACCGCTTGCTGGCCCCCGCTGAGCATGGCCCGTTCCGCTTCCCGATTGGGGTATCCGAGCGACAGGCGCATCAGGAAGCGATCCAGCTGCGATTCGGGCAGCGCGGAGGTACCGCGCTGGTCGAGCCCGTTCTGGCTGGCGATCACAAAGAACGGTTGTGGCAGGGGATGGCTGGTGCCTTCCATACTCACCCGACCACTGGCCATCGCTTCCAGTAGGGCGCTCTGGGTGCGGGGGCTGGCTCGGTTGATTTCATCGGCCAGCAGCACTTCGGTGAAGAGGGGGCCAGGGTGAAAGCGGAACTGGGCGGCTGCGCTATCCCAGATGTTGATGCCGGTGAGATCAGCGGGCAGGAGATCGCTGGTGAAATGCATGCGCTGGAAGGCGAGGCCGAAACTGCGCGCCAGCGCTTCCGCCAGGGTGGTTTTGCCCATGCCCGGTTTGTCTTCCAGCAACAGATGGCCGCGGGCAAGCAGGCAGGCCACGCAGAGTTGCACCTGATGCGTTTTGCCCAGCAGCACGCGGCTGATCCCAGCAATCACAGGCTGCAGGTGAGAGGGCATGCCGAAAGCGAGCGTTACATTGATGATGTTGGGCCAGTTGGCAATCCCCTGGAGGCCGTGTCTTGACGTATCTCTATGCGGTGTTGGGCATCGCCATGTTGACCGGCATCATGGCGATGTTCGAAATGGGGCTGTCGTTGACAAGCCAGCAGAGTTTGTTGTCACCCCCCAACGATGCCTACACGGGAGGAAGACCGGAACAGCGTGATGATCAGCGCTGGATGGAACTTCTGAGTGATTCCGACGCTCTGGATGTGATCGGACGCAATCTGAGTTCACAATCGCTCTGTGATCAGCTGCTCTGTCGTGTGAGTGAGGCGCAGGAAAAGCGCTGTACTGGAGAAAATGCTTACGAGGCTGGTTATGACACTCTCGGCGAGTTTTCTGCCAGCTCAATCACCGATTCAGGTCATCCTTTTCCCCGTGCCTGTGTGTTCAGCAAGGGCGCCCATCGTGTGTTGATCGTTCCTGAGGAAAAAGAGCCTGGGGCACCTTATGGTTTGTATTCCTGCCTCACGAACTCACTGAACAGTGCAGGCTTGTGTTCCTTTGAAGGCTGACCCGGGAGCTCAAGAATGTTGGATGCAGTGGTGGGAGCGGTGATTGCGGTTACGGCTACCACGGCGATGTTGTCGGCGGTGCAGGTGACGCAATCGGCTTTCGATCAGGCCGGTCGTTCACCCTTGATTGAAGGAGAAGTGGAGATTCTGCGCGGAGCCGGATATGACGCCAATGCGGGATCCGAAGATCGTCAAGTGCTAGAGGCTGATTTGCGTCAGTTGCCGGTTCAGTGATCGGTCGTCGCCGCCATCTCCATTCGGCTTGCAGAGGCATGACGCTGCTGGAAATGGTGGTGGCGATGATGATGTTGGTGATGTTCACCGGTGTAGTGGTGGCGGTGCTGGAGGTCACCTCTCGCTTTGCCGGGGAGGTGGAGTCGGCGCAGCAAGGTGGGAATGGGGTGTTGATCGATCATCAGGAGATCCAGATTGGTCTCGACCAGTTGGCCGAGGTGCTTGGGCAGCCCGGCATCAGCAAAGATCGTTTGAATGGTCTGGTAACGGGTTATCCCCAGATCGCCTTTGCCTCGTCCACAGATCCGGGTCAAGCCTGTGCACCGGCTGACTCCGATCCACTGCAGGTTTGGCGTTTGCCTGGGCCCAAGCTTTTGTTCCCACCTGGTTATCGCATCTGCGTTTGGACTACTGGCTTGGTAGAGGCTTCAACCGAGGCCCTGGTGCGTCGTGATGCCGGAGCTAAGGCGGGGATTTATGTGCTCCAGGCCTTGCCCGAGCGCTCCGATGCCGCCAGTCTTCCCACACGGCGACTGTTTTGCAGGCCGCGGCCGTTCTGTTGAGCGATGACTTCCACCCCCCTGGTTGGCACGAAGTTCTTTGGGCTGGAGCTCACTCCATTGCTGCAGCGCCTGAAGGGTTTGCGTCGTCAGGTGTCAAAACGAGTGCTGCTGCTCGAATTTGATCCCCGCCGGCTGCGATTGGCGGAGGCCAGGTTCGCCGGGGCTGGTCTTCAGTTTGATCATGTGTCCCGCATCGACCTACCTGAGGATGCTTTGGAGAGGGGGATTCCCAGCGACCCGGCAAAGATGGCTGGTTTGATCCGGGAGCTTTGCAGCGAGAAGCAGATTGATGTGGTTCGCGCTGCTGTTGTGTTGCCTACCGAGGTGGCGTTTCAGCGTTTGATTCAGTTGCCCGCTGGGCTTTCCCTCCAAGAGGCCCGCCAGTTTGTGCTGGATCCATCCAGCGGCCTGCAGATTCCAATTGCGTTGAGTCAGGCCGATTTCGACCTGCAACCCACCACCTTGCCGGGTTTGCGCGGCGCAGAAGGAAATCAAGTGACGTATCTGCTTTCGGCGATGCCGTGCAACTTGGTGGACAGGGTTTTGGAGACGTTTCAGGCGGCGGAGCTGGAGCTGCAGGCACTGGAGATTGGTGCTTACAGCCAGTTGCGCTTGATGGCGCTCGATTTGGTGATGCTCAGAGAGCAGGATGTGCGGCTGGTGTTGGAGCTTCAGCGCGACTGCACGCATTTCATCTTGGTGGGGGCTTCAGGTCCGTTTTGTATGGAGCGCCTCGCTGCAATTAGGGAATTTCCTGAGCCAACTCTTTCTGAGGAGCAAACCGTTTCTGCCCTTGAGGATGGGGTGGGCGCCGAGCAGATCAGCATCCATCAGGAGAGCTACCTCGCGCTTTCCGAAATGGATCTGCGTGTGCTGGTGGCGGAGATGCGCGAAGCGCTGCAACGGTTTTCCGCGGATTGGCCAGGTTTTCACCTGCAAGACATTGCGCTCATGGGTCCCAACAGTGCCCATCCGATCTTGGCGGAGCTGTTGCAGGCGGAGTTCGGTTGTTTCGTTCAGGCTCTGGAGCCGGTACTGGCGCCGGCGGTTGAGGGCCTGCAATACGACAACGTGGTCGTCCAGAAAGGTCTCAATCGACTCGTCGGCTTGGGTTTAGGGCTTTTGCCGAGCGACCATCTGCTGTCTTGCCGTTTGTTGGATGCTCCTGTTGCAGTCTCAAAGACCACTGCTATTTCACTGGTGGATGTCACACCGGCCCCTGAGCCCAGTTCATTTGTAGAGACCGAGTCTTTGGCCGTGATTGAGTCGCAGGTTGCGTTGCCAAACATTGAGCTTGAAGCAGTGCCAGGGGGCGGCTCCAGCACTATTGCCAGCAGCCACGCTTTGGCGAGTGATATCCCACTCCAGCTAGAAGTGGAGCCACAACAGGATCCTGCCTTGGAATCCGAACCAATCCAAGAGGAGGAAGAGGAATGGCCAAGCATTGCTTCGCAGGTGTTCCCATCAGAGCCTGAGTTGCCGATCGCACCGAGTAGTGAAGAGATCAACGACGACGAGGAGGAATGGCCAAGTATTGGTCGCCTGATGTTTGCGCAGGAAGCGACGGTTTCCAACATCGAGGCCACGCCTGAAGCTCTTGACGAGCCAATCGATCAGGATGCTGTTGCTCAGGCTGAGCCAGAGAGGCAGGATGACGCATCGTCGTTACCGCTAGGAGAGCTGAAATTCAGTGATGACAGTTGACGTTGAATCAATTGATAGATGGAAAATTCTCTATTTGCCAAAATTTTGAATCAGGCTGAACATTGGTAGATAGAGGGAAATTACGATGGTGCCAACAATTCCAGATACCACAAAGATCACTGCAGGTTCCATTGCTTTGGTGAGTGAGCTCACAGTGGATTCAACTTCACGCTTGTAAAAAATCGCCAGTTTCTCGAGCATGAAGCTGAGCTGGCCTGTTTCTTCGCCTATTTTAATCATCGAAATAACCAGTTTTGGAAACACCTGGCTTTTGGCGAGAGAGTAATTGAGTTCCTGTCCTTGCATCACTAGATTGATACCACGACGGATTGTGGTGCGAATCCGTTCATTCGAACTTGCCGATACGCAGCGTTCCAGACCATCAACCACAGGAATGCCTGAATTCACCAGGGTGGCCAATGTGTCACACATTCCCGCCATTTCAGAGCGCAGGATGAGATCGCCAAACAAGGGCACGCGGAAAATGGCTGTGTCGATGCGCAAACGTCCTATTTTGCTGGCATAGACGGTACGGAAGCCATATAGAAGCCCCAGGATTGTGAGCGGAGCACCAACGGCGAATTGCCAACTGGTGACCAGTTTGGAGAGGGTGAGCATGAAGGACGTGAGCGCAGGCAGGTCAGCGCCCATGCCATCGAACATGTCTTTGAACTTGGGAACGATAAAAATCAAAAGACCAAGGCTCACGGAGATGGCTAAGAGAAATACCAATGAGGGGTAGACCAGCGCCCCGATAATCTGACCTCGGATCTTGGCCTGCTCTTCCATCAGTAGGGCGATGCGTTCCAGCACTAAATCGAGAATTCCGCCAGTTTCACCGGCTTCAATCAATCCCACCGTGATCGGTTTGAAAACCTTGGGGTATTGCCGCAATGAGAGAGAGAGTTCTTCCCCTGCACTGAGCCTCGCCGCGATTCGTTGCACACAATGGGCTAGCTTTTTGTTAGTCATGTTCTCGGCAATCAGTGTCAACCCTTGAGCGAGCGAAACGCCGCTCTGCAGAATCACTGAAAGCTGCCGAAAGAACACAAGCAGATCTTTTTGGGGCACCTTGAGTTGTTGTGGTGCTGGCTGCCCTCCCAACAGGCCGCTGAACAAACTGATCATGCTGCTCGATGGTGGGTTTTCTCTGGCCGCCAGTGTGCTGCTTGCAGCTTTGTTGAGGCTGGTGTTGCCGTAAGTGGCCATGGCTTAAGTGTTGGCCTGAAGAATGGCTTTGGGATTGGAGGCTTTCCCGATCGCTTCTTGCAGGGTGATCGTGCCTGCATCCACCAGGCTCTGCAAACATTGCTCCAGTGTATTCATACCTTCGCGGCTGCCAGTTTGCAGCTGTGAGTAAATTTGACTCACTTTCCGTTCTCGAATTAGATTGGCGATTGCGGGTGTATTAATCAACAATTCATAGGCCAGTGAGCGTTTGCCGGATGTGTTTTTGCAGAGTGTTTGCGACATGATCCCGACCAAGGAGGTTGACACTTGCAATCTGGCCTGTTCCTGCTGATCACCAGGGAAAACATCCACGATCCGCTCCACTGTTTTGGCGGCTGAAGCGGTGTGCAGGGTGCCGAGTACCAAGTGACCGGTTTCTGCGGCGGTAATGGCGAGTTGAATCGTTTCCAGATCCCGCATCTCACCAATGTAGATCACATCGGGATCTTCCCGCAGAGCTGCACGCAGAGCAGAGGCAAACGATTGGGTGTCGCGTTTAACCTCACGTTGATGAATGATTGAATGACGCGAGTGAGAAAACTCAAATTCAATCGGATCTTCAATAGTGAGAATGTGGCGTTTCTGAGTTTCGAGAATGCAATTGATAAAGGCCGCAAGTGTCGTGGATTTACCTGAGCCTGTGGGACCTGTGCAGAGCAAAAGACCGCGATGTTTATTCGTGAGATCAATGAGTGGTTGGGGCAGACCTAGATCCTGCCAGCGAGGTAAATTGTCAGGGAGTATCCTTAACGTGAGACAGCGCTTATTGTTGGCCACGTAGGCATTGATACGAATGCGTGAGAGTCCCTCGAGTCCGATTGATGTATCCAAATCATTATGTTTTTCAAATATCTTTAATTTCTCTTGACCGAGTAGCTCTCCAAGCAATTGATCCATGTCTTGCTTCTTCAGGATATTATCAAGAATGCGAATGTCTGAATTTGTACGTATGGCTATGGGCGACTCTTCTTCCAGATGGATATCAGACGAACCAGCATTAATAGCAAATTGAACGATTTGGCGAGCCAGTTTCATAGCAAGAGTGCTGTTAGTGTTCAGTGTTGCAGATTTTCTTGAGTTCGGAAATGGTGGTGAGTTGTTTTTTGATCAGGTCCACAGCGTAGCTTTTCAGTGTCAACATGCCATCTTCGACGGCTATTTCCTCGATTTCATGGTTTGATTTCTGTTGTTTGATGGCGTCACGGATGTTGCGGTTCACTTTCATGAGTTCATAGGTACCGATTCGCCCCTGGTAGCCGGTTCCGCTGCATCGGGTGCAAAGGCTTCCCTCTTGTTTGCGTTGTTGCTTGTCTTCGGCTTTCAGAGAGGTGGCTACTCGCACGTTGGTGCCAAGTTGAATACCAGTGAATTGGCTTTCGGCCTCATTAATCGGTCGCTCTGCGCTGCATTCCGGACAAACTTTTCGGAGCAGGCGTTGAGCAAGCACCCCGCGAAGTGATGCATTCAATTTATAACTGGGTACTTCCATGTCCATGAGTCGCGTGAGAGAGCTTGCTGCACTGTTAGCGTGCAAGGTGGTGAACACAAGGTGCCCCGTTTCAGCAGCATCCATGGATGATTCCGCTGTTTCGGGATCACGGGTTTCGCCGATCAGGATCACATCGGGATCCTGCCGTAGGAATGTCCGCAGTAAGTTGGCAAAGGTTTGACCCTTTGCACGGACAACAGGAAATTGTTGGATGTTGCCCCCAAGGTCGTATTCAATGGGATCTTCCGCAGTCACAATATTGAGTTCTCCAGTATCTTTTTCTCTGAGCGCAGAAGCCAGCGTTGTGGATTTACCAGAACCGGTGGGGCCCGACACAATAATGATGCCATTGGATTCATTGATAATGGAGCGAAATTGCTCGCGCACATTGTCGTTAGAGATCAAAAGATCAAGGCTGAGCATCTCACTATTGCTGTTGAGAATCCTCATCACCATCTTTTCGCCGTACTTTCCAGGAGCCGTAGCGCAACGGAATTCCATCGTTTGCCCTTCGAAACGGCGTTTGATTTTTCCATCCTGAGATGCACGTCGCTCAGCAATATCCATTTTGGCCATATTTTTCAGACAAGCTGTTAATTTGATGCCTGCAGATCGAGGTATTTTCACATAGTTCTGCATAACGCCATCACGCCGGACGCGAATGTTGTAGTCGTCATGCCTGGGTTCAACGTGTATATCAGAGACATTCGAGCGACAGGCATGAATCAGGATTTTTGCAGCGGCCTGTTGAATTTTGCTTCCCAGCATTTCAAGTGAGAGATCTTGGACGATGTCTTCAATATTTTCTTCTTCGCTATCGTCGAAATCAAAGTTAAAGCCCAGCTGATTATCGTCTTCGGCTTCTTTGAGTGCATCAAGGATGGCATCATCGCTGAATTCTGTTTCGGAGATGCTGTCTCCGCTAATGAGCCGTTCCTCAGCGGCTTGATCTAGCAGCGACTGTATTTCATTGGCTGGCTTTTCGACGATCTGGCACTCATATCCGTTCTCTGCAGCGCGCTTTTTGATAAATTCGCCAATTGTTGCTAGGTAGCTAAAATTTCCGATGGCAATCGTGATTATTTGCGACTGTGCCTGTCCATTGGTGATTGTATTAATCGGTACGACTAGATTTTCTCTGCACCACTGCAGGGAAAATAGTTTGTCGACGAGTTGACGAGTTGTGGTAGGTGTTAATTCCATTCATGTTCAGGCGCATTTGCACCATATGCCGCCAAATTTATCGCAACGTCTTTGATTTCTTGGTTTGCATGTTGGTGGTGGTTGACTCGGGCAATCAGCATTAAATTTTTCTTCGCTATCTTTGTAGGTGTTGTTGCACACCCAAAAGGTATCCCCGCAGGGGGGTGTTGCTCGTCCTTTGGATGGATGAGAGACAACTCCATTAGGACTTGTGCGTATTAGCTCATTGATTTCAGATTGACATTTTGCACCTTCATTGGCCTCGACGCATTGCTGGTATTTTTCTGCATTGGGCTGCTTTGTGCCATCGCAGATATAAACAGGCTCTGAGCCGCAATATGGAAGAGCTTTATTGTTTAGGCCTCCTGATGAGATGACATTGTTGATCTCATCTTCACACATTAATCCTGTCCACTCGTCTTGTGTGGCGGCTTCTTTGCCTTTGTGAAACCAGAATTCTTGAGGTCCGCATTCGGTAATGGTGATCGGTTGTTCGCTGGGGTTGGTAAATGGCGGTGTTTGATTTCTGAGATCTTCTAGCTTTTCAGTGCAAATGCGTCCATATTTTTCTTCTAGCGCTTTATCGTAGTCTTCTTGTGTATAGCCAACTACCGTTCCGTCGAGTGCATAGACCTTTCTATTGCATGAGTTTGGTGTGCAATATTGAGCATCTTCGATTGGGGGGCGTGGTGGGCATTTGCTATCACCGGTAGGATTCCAGCGAACATTTGAGCCGCTGCTTTTCGCTGTGATCCATTGGTTATATGTCGACTCGCAGGAATTCTTCGCTGCATTAATTTTCTCAAGATATTCAACATGTCTTTTTAGATCTTCGCTTACTGAGCAGTTTTCTCCTGCCCAGCTCTTGCAGGAAGGCAGTGATTCTGCCCCAGTTGGCGTCGCCAACTTGGTGAGCTTCCCTAGCCCAATTGCAAAACCCATTGGGAACCTATGCGTTTCGTCGCTATCGAGAGGCTCAATTGAAAAATAAGAACATTTATTGCCGCCGGACGCTATTTTGTATCCATATTGCTTGAGATTGTCATCGGAAATTATATTTGAATCAACTGCGATATCTTGATTATCCGATGTTCTTAGCCTTTGTAGGCAATCTGCAGCAGCGGTGTTGACTTGAGCTTTTGCTCCATCAATCTTGGACTCTTTAATCCAACTTGCGATAGGAGGAATTGATAAAGATGATAAAATTCCAAGCACAGAGATGACGACAATCAGCTCTAGGAGTGTGAAGCCCCTTGGCCCATTTGGGCATCGCGATTCACCACTTAAGCGTCGTTGCATTGCAGTTATATCCAGTTCCTCTACCCGCGACTACACATGTTTTTGCTCCTGAGTATAAGTCAATTGTGAACGTTGGAATAGACGTCAATGCAGGTGTGTATGTCAAGGTTGTTCCTGCTGCTATCGGACAAGGAATTGCGGAGGTAGTGCTGAAAGTGCCGCCATTAATTGTTGGCGGCGTAATGCTTGGGCCTCCCGATGCGCCAGTTGCGAGCCCCCTTGTTCTTGCAATGTTGCATTCGGTGTACCCGTCAACTAAATATTTTTTACCTGATGACACAGCTGCGTCATCGGTTACGCCCTGGAAGTTTGGCAGTGCAATCACGATCAGCACAGCCAAAACGGCGATGACGACAACAAGCTCGATGAGTGAAAAGCCTTGCTCGCCTGCCTTGCGGTTCAGAACGCGGCGAGTACTTGGCTTGTTGAGGTAGGCCTGGAGAAGAGTCATGAATTCTAAAAAGCCAAATTAATGTTGGCCGCCCTAGGCTTTTTTGTCAACGCTTGTCCTGGACTCTTTGCGCTAAAGCATCTGCCGGAAAAAATTGGTTTGTGTCATGCCCCGGTGTTTCGTTTTGTCGCTGGCTTGTCTTGTGCTTCATCGGTTCTGACGCTGTTGTCTGTCTGCTTCTGTTTATTACTGGTCTTAGTTTTGCCTCCGATCGTTTCCCTCTCTGGCCTCGATTCTGCTTTGCCTCTGTATCTAGTGCTGTTGCTTTTCGTGGGCGCCACCCATTGTGTTTTGCGTAGTCTTTCTCAACGTTGGAGCTTTTTTGCTCTTTGGTGAAAGGGGATGTATCCATCTGTTGCGAATTCTTCTCGTCTGTTTGCTCCCCATTCTTGACCAAGGTTCATCGCCATCTTTCCAAGTTGTAATGACTAGCGCCTGAGTCCATTCCATGGTCTGGTTGTTGGTTCGCATGGTGTTGATTCCTCTCGAGGGACGTCCGGAGCTGCTCTGCACGCTCCCCCTGGTCTCTACTTCGGGAAGTTTGCCCTCTCCTGGTTCTCGCCTCGCCAGGCGTTGGTATTAGACAGCTCCTCGCGCTGGTCATGGGCACCTTGCCCTCTAACTCTCGACGCAAATTCGTTGCTACCAAAAGCTCGATAGCCACCCTCTGTGTCCCGATGCTTTCCCAGAGAGTCCGCCCCCTTCTGGTAACAGGTGTCGTCCTGTCCATGCTTGGCACCTGTCTGTCGTCTGCTCACGCGGTGCCTCGCAAGGTCATCCTTCTGCGCCATGGCGAAAAGGCCAATGCCTACGCCTTGTGTGCGATCGGGCAGCAACGATCTCTTGCGCTGCGTGACACCTACTTGGGTCGTAATGCCACGAACAGCGTGCTGTTGGGTGGTCAGGCCCCTGCGGCTTTTTTGGCTATCACCTTGCACACGTTGGAGTTGGCTGCTCCCTCCGCTCAGAGTTGGGGGATGCCGATCAACACCTATGCCGTCGTGCCGCTTGATGGTGGTGGAGCAGCTGTGCCACAGGAGCTCAAGAACGCCACAAGCATTGCCGCTGCTGATGTGTTGACCAATCCGGCCTGGCATGACCGCACTGTTGTGATGACCTGGCAGCACACCTCCATCGCCAGTGCTCGCCTCGAGCGTCAAAACCCTGGTGAGAAGGTCACCCTGCGCCAGTTACTCAACCTTGACCAGCTTCCAGGCGTGCCAAAAACATGGCCTGGCAAGAACTACGACTACTTCTGGATTGTCAATTACGACCCTCAACGCTCCGCGATCCCCACGGGCTTTGAAATGGTGAAACAGGTCTACGCCCCACCGTTCAACACTCTTCCCCAGAACGACTGGGGTGCGCCGTTGCCGAAGGACTACGCAGCTGGATGCAAAAGCTAGACGGGCTTCTGACTGCCGTCGGCTCGACCGTCCTGCCATGGGCAGGATGGAGCGAAAGCAGCTGGCGTCTGGTGTGAGCAACGGACCACCTCCCCATGGCGGCAACCTGATCCAGGAAGCGCAGCGGTTTGGCCTGAATCCAGGGCGGGTTCTAGATGCCAGCGCCTCGCTGGTGCCGTTTTCTCCACCCCGCCGACTGCGACAGGCCCTTGCTGAGGCCATGCGCAGCAGTGCCCTGCGTGACTATCCCGATCGCAGCCAAGCGGCGCTTCGTGAAGCGATCGCTGCCTGGCATGGCGTCCCGCCAGAGCAGGTGTTGCCCGGCAACGGTGCTGCCGAGCTCTTCACATGGGTGGCCCGTGATGCTGCCGCGCTCGGGGTCAGTGCTCTGCCCCAGCCGGGTTTCGCTGATTACGCCAGGGCCCTGCGCTGCTGGGACGCCGCCTGTGTATCTGTGTCGCTACCGCTCGCCTGGTCTGATCAGAGCGATCCCCATCCCTGGCCGTTCGCACCGGACTCGCTGGCGAATGCATCCGTTGTTTGGATCACCAATCCCCACAACCCCACCGGCCAGCTCTGGAGCCGCGCGTCCCTGGAGCCGCTCTTGGCGCGTCACCGCCTGGTGATCTGCGATGAAGCCTTCCTGCCCCTGGTGCCGGAGGGTGAACGGCAAACGTTGATACCGCTCTTAGCCGAATATCCCAACCTGGTAGTGATCCGCAGCCTCACCAAGCTGTTTGCGGTGGCGGGGTTGCGACTGGGTTACGCCATCGCTGCGCCTGAGCGGCTTCAGCAGTGGAGTCAGTGGCGCGATCCCTGGCCGGTGAATGGTTTGGCGCTCGCCGCTGGCACCGCTGTGATGGCCGACCAACAAGGCTTCGAGCACTGGCAGCAGCGTGTGCAGCATTGGGTGCGCAACGAGGGTGCTTGGTTGCAGCACCAGTTGCGCCAGCTCCCGGGTCTGAACCCACGCCCTTCGAGCGCCAACTATCTGCTTGTGGAGAGCCAAGCGTCGTTGCTGGCGGTGCGCGAACAGGTGGCCCAGCGTGGCGTGCTGCTGCGCGATTGCCGTTCCTTTGAGGGCCTGGGGGAGCGCTGGCTGCGGATTGGTCTGCAGGATCGCCGAGGCAATCGCCGCATCCTGCAAGCGCTGCGCAGGGCCCTGCGGCATCAGCCCCTGGTGTGAGTCACCGCACCAGCCCCTGGAGCAACGCGGCCAGTTGCTGATCAGCATCCGCTTCGGCAAGGGTGCGCATCGCTCGCGCCATCGACACCAGCGGGTCAGCGGCTGGATCGCAGCCTCGCAGTCTCGGGCCGAGCAAGCGCCAGAGGGTCTGGCGCAGAGCTGGTTCGGTGGGCGAGTGCTGATGCACGATCACCGCAGCACCCAGCGCTGCGGCGCAGGCGGCGTTGGCGTCTTGATGGCGATCGGCGGCCTGGGGAAACGGCACCAGCACGCTCGGTGTGCCGCTCACGGCGAGTTCACTCAGGCTGCCTGCACCGGCACGGCTGATGGCCAGATCGGCATGCTGCAGCAGCGCTGGAATGTCATCGCTGAAGGGTCGTTCGGCGAGCCTGGGATGTTCGATGCTGTTTACATCGGGATCGTTGCTGCCGGTGAGATGCACCACCCGGCAGCCTTCGCTCAGCAGCATGGGCAGCAGGGGGCGCACCATGCGGTTCAGTCCCAGCGCGCCTTGACTGCCGCCCATCACCACCAGGAGTGGCCCTGGACCCTGGGGGACCCAGTCAGGCAGTGACTGGGTCTGAAGAAAGCTGTTGCGCACAGGCGTTCCGGTCACGATCGCCTCGCAGCCGGGGATGCGCCTAGCGGCGGCTGGCAGACCGATGGCCACCTGGGTGCAGGCGCGTGCCAGCAGCCGGGTTACCCGGCCGGGGATGGCATTGGATTCATGCAGCACCACTGGAACGCCACTCCAGCGGGCGCCAAGGATGGCCGGGGCGGCGATATAGCCCCCCGTTGTGAACACCACGTCGATGCCGTTGCGTCGGATCAGCCTGCGAACATCGCGGCTGGCCGCCAGCAGGCGGAGCAGCTGAATCACTTTCTTCAGGCCCCGCCCCTGCAAGCCGCCAGCCTTCACGGTGGTGAGCGGGTAGCGCTCGGGAACAAGGGTGGTTTCGAGCCGATCCGGTACCCCGAGCCAGCGCACGGTCCAGCCGTCCGGAAGCGCATCCGCAACCGATAACGCCGGAAAAAGGTGTCCGCCGGTGCCGCTGGCGGCGATCAGAAGCCGGGGCATGAAGGGCGGATCGTAAAAACGGGGCCTAACTTAAATGGATTCCAGAGGCAACTTCATGGTCCCGTTCCTGCGTGTCGCAATGGCGTCATGGATGTGCGGGACGGCGCTGTTCACAGCGATGCCGTTGCGGGCTCAGACGGGAGCCGATCTCAGCAGCCGTCTGCAGCAGGCACTCAATGCCGATGACAGCAGCAAGCAGCTGGAGGCGTTGATGGTTCCAGAGCAGGCGAGCACCCTCGCTGGTCGCTTCCGCCGCTTCACTGAACGGTTCCCGGAAACCCGTTGGGCGGTCAGGGCCGGTGAGCCCTTAGATGATGGCCGTCAGACCGTGGAATTTGCCGTGAGCGGCACCCGCCAGCAGGACGGACTCAGTTATTCCTTCCAGGCTCAACAGACGGTTGCCCTGGCATTGGAGAACGGTCTGATCGCCGATCAGGAGATCCTCAGCGATCAATCCGTGCTCACCAGTGCCAGCAAGCCCCTGCCGATCTCACTGCTGATTCCAGACACCGTGCTCACCGGCAGCCGTTACGACGTGGATGTGGTGGTGGATCAACCACTCGGCAAGTCGTTGCTGGCCGGAGGACTGATCTCCGTGACGCCGCAGCAAGTGCTGGAGCAGCAAAGCCCCGATATCCAGCTTGAACCGTTGGGTGGCGGCGGTCTGTTTAAGTCTGTGCAGGCTCCCTTTCAACCGGGATCGCAGGTCTGGGCTGCTCTGCTGGTGCATCCCGATGGCGTTGTCACGGTGAGCAAGCGGGTGCAGGTGGTCGACGACCGCAGCAAGCTCAAGCCGTGACATCACACCCTGGGCAGATGTCTGCGCAGAGCTGAAACATCAGCGTTGCCCAGGCCTGCGTCCATCAGGGTCTGTTCCTGAGCCTGCACAGCCTGGGTGATTGGCAGGTCAAGGCCGGCCTCGGCGGCGGCTTGAAGAGCGATGCCCAGATCTTTGTGATGCAGCGCCAGCTTGAAGCCGAGGGGATAGTGATCGCTGAGCATGGCGCTGGATCGGTGCTCGAGGGCCCAGGATCCGGCGGCGCCGTGCCGGAGAGCATCCACCACCTGCTGCATTGGCAGCTGCAGGTGCTGCCCGAGGGCGATGGCTTCCGCTACGGCGGCATAGCTGCCGGCCACCAGCACCTGGTTCACCGCTTTCACCTGTTGGCCGCTGCCAACAGCACCGAAGTGGTGAATCGAGCCACCGATCGTCTCCAGCACTGGCATGGCGCGATCCAGGTCGGCGTCGCTGCCGCCACAGAGCACGGTGAGTGTGCCGGCTTTGGCTCCTTCCGTTCCTCCCGTGACGGGGGTGTCCAGATAGCTCACGCCTCGTTTGGCCAGGCGTTGTGCCATTCGCTGGGATGTGGATGGGCTGATGGTGGAGCAGTCGATCACCAGGCTCCCCTCCACGAGTGCAGGCCCGGCACCGTTTTCTCCCCAGAGCACAGTCTCCACGGCGTCGTCATCACTGACGCAGAGCATCAGTGCCTGGCAGCCCTGAACAGCATCAGCGGGGGATGCGCAGCAGAGGGTCGCTGCGGCTGGATCCCCTTGATGCAGGCTCGGATCGTTCTCGGCGTTGCGGCTGCGGGTGTGCACCTGCAGTGAATAGCCGGCACGGTGCAGGTTGGCGGCCATCGGTAGGCCAAGGGCGCCGAGGCCGACGAAGGCGAGTCGACTGGGAGCTTTGAGATCAGATCCGGTCATGGTTCACTCCCATCTCAGTTAGATCCTGGCGAACCGGCCCACCCGGTTCACAGTGCAACCCATCAAAAAAGCCGCCCCATCAGGGGCGGCCACAGCATGAGTTTGTTCGCGAATCAGGCAGCGTCGTTGAGGGCGGCCACGCCGGGCAGCACCTTGCCTTCCAGCAGTTCGAGGCTGGCGCCGCCACCGGTGGAGATGTGGGACATCTTCTCGGCCAGACCGGCCTTCTCCACAGCAGCCACCGAGTCACCACCGCCGATGATCGTGCAGCAGCCCTTGGCGCTGAGCTCCGCCAGGGTGGTGGCGATGGCGTTGGTGCCGGTGGCGAACTTCTCGAATTCGAACACGCCCATGGGGCCGTTCCAGATCACGGTCTGACAATCGGCCAGGGCGGCCTGGAACACCTTCACCGCATCGGGACCGATGTCCAGACCCATCCAGCCGTCGGGGATGGCGGTGACATCAGCCACCTGGCTGTTGGCATCGGGGGCGAAGTTGTCGGCCAGCACCACATCGGTGGGCAGCAGCAGCTCAACGCCCTTGGCCTTGGCCTTGGCTTCTAGCTCCTTGGCCAGTTCCAGCTTGTCCTCTTCCACCAGGCTCTTGCCCACCGAGAGGCCGCGGGCCTTGTAGAAGGTGAAGATCATGCCGCCGCCGATCAGCACCTTGTCGCACTTGTCGATCAGGGCCTCGAGCACGCCAATCTTGGAACTCACCTTGGATCCACCGACGATGGCGGCGAGGGGACGCTTGGGCTCATCCACGGCGCCTTGGAGGTACTGAAGCTCCTTCTCCATCAGGAAGCCAGCGACGGCGGGCTTGAGGAACTTGGTCACGCCCTCAGTGGAGGCGTGGGCGCGGTGGGCGGCGCCGAAGGCGTCGTTCACGTACACCTCAGCCAGGCCGGCGAGCTTTTCAGCGAAGCCGGCTTCGTTCTTCTCTTCCTCGGCAAAGAAGCGCACGTTCTCCAGCAGCACCACATCGCCATCGGCCATGGCGCCCACCTTGGCTTCAGCGTCAGGGCCGATGCAGCTGTCGGTCTTGGCCACGGACTTACCCAGCAGCTCGCTCAAACGGGCGGCCACAGGGGTGAGACGCATGGCGTCGTTCACCTGACCCTTGGGACGGCCGAAGTGAGCTGAGAGGATCACCTTGGCGCCTTTGCTGATCAGGTCGTTGATCGTGGGCAGGGCTGCGCGGATGCGGGTGTCGTCGGTGATCGCACCGGCATCGTTCAGGGGCACGTTGAAATCAACCCGCACAAGCACACGCTTTCCGCTGAGGTCGGTGCCGGAAAGGCTTGCCAGGGAACGCTTCGCCATGGGGTTGTGTCGTGCGGTAGGAAAACGGGGTGAGGTTAACCCGAGTTCCCGGCTCTTGGCGCTAGGACTAAGGAAGCGCTGTCTGCTGGAGGCCGTCGCGATGTTTGAAACCGTTCTGTTCCCGATCGATCAGAGCCGGGAGGCTGTGGAGACTGCCGGGAAGGCCCTTGAGCTGGCGCGCAGTCATAACAGCCGGCTGGTGGTGCTGTCGGTGGTGCAGCCCGAGCGGCCGGAGATGCACGACCATCAGGCGGTAGCCACTTTGTTGGCTGAGGCCAGAACCCGTTTTGAACAGGCGGGGGTGGCGTGCGATGTGGTGGAGCGCGAGGGCAAGCCGGCGTTTGTGATTTGCGATGTGGCCGACGAGTTGAATGTGGATGTGATCGTGATGGGAACGCGGGGTGTGAATTTGCAAGCCGAAAGCGGCAGTACGGCGTCGCGGGTGATTCAGTTGGCCCCCTGCCCAGTGTTGGTGGTGCCGTGAGCTCACCGCCGATTCAGTGGTATCCGGGCCATATCGCCAAAGCGGAGCAGCAGCTCAAGCGCAATCTCGACAAGGTGGACCTGGTGATCGAAGTGCGCGACGCGCGCATTCCCCTGGCGACGGGGCACCCCCATCTCAATCGTTGGATCAGCGGCAAGCAGCATCTCCTGGTGATCAACCGGCGTGACATGGTCACCCCCGCTGCACGCCTTGCTTGGGAAGCGTGGTTCAAAGCCCGCGGCCAGCGCACGGTGTGGTGCGATGCCAAAGCGGGCACCGGTGTGAAGCAGGTGCAGCAGGCAGCGATCCGCGCCGGCGATCAGCTCAATGAGCGGCGGCGTAACCGCGGCATGCGTCCACGTCCGGTGCGGGCGCTCACTCTGGGGTTCCCCAATGTGGGCAAATCGGCCTTGATCAACCGCTTGGTGAAGCAGAAGGTGGTGGCCAGTGCCCGGCGTGCCGGTGTCACGCGCACGTTGCGTTGGGTGCGTTTGGGGCAGGATCTTGATCTGCTTGATGCGCCCGGGGTGCTGCCGCCGCGGCTGGATGACCAGCAGGCAGCACTGCATCTGGCGTTGTGCGACGACATCGGCCAAGCGGCTTACGACGGTGAGCTCGTGGCCCAGGCGTTTCTGAATCTCCTGAAGGGATTGCAGCCGCAGGAGGCCTCAGGCGTGGGCTTGGCGCTCCTGGAGAGTCGTTATGGCGTTCCTCTGGAAGGGGCCACCGAAGATCCTGCCTACTGGCTGGAGGCTGTGGCGGAGCGCCACACCTCAGGGGATACAGCGCGGATGGCCCAGCGATTGCTCGATGATTTCCGAAAATCTGCTTTAGGCAGCATCGCGCTGGAACTGCCGTTTGATTGAGCCGTTGTCAACGCCAGTTGATTTTACAATAAAAAAGTTATCTTATTGTTTGCCATCTGATGTTGCCGGGTTTGGAATCCATTGCTTGAGTGTGGGAAATGATGCGCTTCGGTGGATTTTCAGCAAGCTATTCAGTGGTTTAAGCAGGATCCTTGTCTGCCGGGGCTGGATGATCCGTATCGGGTTTATGCGGCTTTAAGGGAAGAATCTGCCATTCATTGGTGTGAAGGTCCGAACTTGTGGATGATTGTTGCTTATCAAGAGGCTGTTGACCACATGAAGGATGCTCGCTTTAGCCGGCAGAGTCACCTTGATGAATTGATTGCCCGATTTGGCCATGGCCATATTTTTGAACGCCAGAAAAATGATTTGCCTTATATGGATGGACGTGAACATGCCCGTTTAAGACATCATGTTACTCAGGCCTATCGGGGTATAGATTTTCAACTGTTGGCAACATTCACCCAGGCATTTTTGCATGATCGCTTTCAGGCGATTGCTGGTGAGCCAGTGATTGACCTCGTTCGCGAGATTGCCAACCCCCTGCCAGTGATGGTGGTCAGCGAACTGATGGGAGTGCCTTCTGAGCAGCAGGAGATGGTCTGTCATAAGGTGGGTGCCTTTGTGCGTGCTCGCGGGTTGACACAGACGCAGTCCACTGTGGAAGAAGGTGATGATTCAATAGGCTTTTATAATGAGTATTTCCTGCCATTGATTCGCGAAAAGCGTCAGCATCTTTCTGCAGACTTGCTGAGCCGTTTGATTTCGGATCATCAGGAAAATATGCATCTCACTGATGAGCAATTGCTGTTGGTGATCAGCAGTAATTTCTATTCAGCAAGTATTTATACCCTTCGGTTGCTGGTTGGCACAGTCGCCTGGGCTCTGTCTCTGCATCCGGAGGTGTATACGCGAATTCGAGCTGATCGTCAGTTGGTCGCACCTGCGCTTGAAGAGGTGTTGCGCTGGGACCCGCCCGCTCAGGCGATTAATGCCGGTACGGCTCTTGAGGATATGGAGATTGATGGAAAAATAATTCGGGCTGGTGAGTCAGTTTCTGTTTTGGTGAGTGCCGCAAATCGTGATCCTCGCGTGTTTGAACATCCGGATCAGTTCCTGATTGATCGGAATCCGAATCACCATCTCAGTTTTGCGCCTGGTCTGCATCAGTGCCTTGGCCTTCACCTGGCGAGGATGGCAGGAGCATGTTTCCTGAATGCACTCTGTGATCATTTTGAATCACTTGAGATTGTTGAAGGTGAGAGTCGACGTTTGCTTGCAGACCGTTTCCGAGGGTTTGATCGACTCTTGCTCAAGGCTTCGCCTGTGTAATGGGGGTGGGATTCTTGGCCCGTCCGTTGGACTACATCGAATGCCTATTCATTTCTGCAGCGCAGGAGCCTCGAGAGTCGCCTCTTGAGAGAAACCTGATTCATAGCGTTGAATCAGCCTTGGCTCATGTTGAGCGTCGTCTTTCTCAGGGGTTGAGTCGTTGGTTGGTTGTAGCTGTGAATGATCAACCAGGTTTGGATCAGCTTGATGAGCCGAATTTCTGCGTGGCTCATTTCCTTGAACAGGTTAGTGCGCGATGGGCGCGCAATCAGGTCATGTTGATCGCTGATGTGGGATTGTCTCCTTATCTCGCTTCTGGCCACAGTGTTGTATTGAAGGAGGGTCTGGTCGATCTGGAGGCCTCCTATCAGGCTGCGATTCGTCTGGCTTTGCGATTCGCTGACGCAGGCGCTCATTATGTGGCTCCTTGTCTTTCATTGCCTGATCAGACATCCCGGTTGGCCGCTGCTTTGAGAAGTAGAGATCTAGTGTGTGGATTGATGCCTTACAGCACGAAGTTTTCCTCTTCGTTGTATGGACCTTATCGGTCGACGGTCGGCTCCTCGCTGGGGTTAGCGCGCAAAAGTTATCAGTTTGATTTCTCTGATGCAGAGATGGCACTTCACCAAATGGATGAAGACTTCAGGCAAGGAGCGGAGATCGCCATTGTGAAACCAGCGTTGCCTTATCTCGATGTCCTGCAGGACGCTTGCCGTCGCTCAAGGCGTCCGGTGGCTGTCTATCACGTGAGTGGTGAGTATGCGATGGCGATGGCTGCAGCTAAGACTGGTTTGTTGGATCCCCAAGCCTATTTTTCTGAGATCCATGCTGCGTTCGCCCGTTGTGGGGCTCGTTATGTGATTGGTTATGCAGCTGATAATTTCCTGCATCATGTTTCTGATTGATGCGAATCCTGGTGGTTGGCTCTGGTCCGGTTGGGCTTATGTTCTGCGCCAAGCTCTCTCGGGAGGGGCACGAGTGTGTCTTGATTGAGCGTCATGATTTCAATCAGACATTTTCGAGAGCCTCAACGCTTCAGCCAGCCACCCTTGAGCTCTTGTCTGAATTTGCCTGTTGGCCTGAGCTTTTGGCCCAGGGAGAGGTTGTCTCAGACGTCATGTCTTGGAATCTCGAACGATCGACTCAACAACGATCAAGCTATGACGCGCTCTCGGCTCAGACCCAATTCCCTTACCGATTGCATTTACATCAGGCTGCATTGCGCGCGGAGTTGATCGCCGAACTCCAAGCTTCCAGGTGTTGTTGTCTGGTGGACAAGGCAGATGCTGTCGCCTTGCAGTTTGATCGTTGCAACAAAGGCGTGTCTGTACGGGTCAATCGCTTTGGATCAAGTGGCTTGAGCCAGACATTTCAAGGGGATTATCTGATTCTCTGTGATGGAGCGCGCAGTGTGTTGCGTGATCAGCTGGGTCTTCGTTTTGAGGGGTATGACTTGCCAACCCCAGTTGTGCGTCTTTCCGTGCCAATGATTCCTGACTCTCTGCAGGGGCAATTGGCTGGGGTGTCTTATGTCCAATCAGAAGGTGGTTCGGTGAGCTGCCTCAAGATGACCGACGGTTGGCGTTTTGTACTGCGGCCTCGCTTATCTGAACTGCGGCAGGCACTAGCGGGTACTGCATGGGCACGGCAACGTTTGGCCGGTGTCTTCAGGGATTGCGTGCCGGCTCAGTGGTGGGAATCGATTCCGGCCATGCGTGACTCCTATCGCGTTGCGCAGCGTTGTGTGAAAACCCGACAAGTTCAAAGGGTGTTTCTCTTGGGTGATGTGGCCCATGTCACCAACACCCGAGGAGGTTTGAATATGAATTTCGGATTAATGGAAGCCTATGCATTGGCATCCTGTTTTTTGAACCATCCTGATTGGCAAGCATTGCAGCATTGGAATCTGACCTGGTCGCGTTTGACGCAAGATGCCTTGATGGCGCGCACCCAGCAGTTGCTGGCGGGACGGACCCCTCGTTTCCTGAGGCCTTCTAGTGAGTCGTTTGGGGCGCTGATGCGTGCTTCACTTCTTGACCTACTTTCGTATTCAAAGTCTTTGCGCCGATGACTCTTGAATCAATGCACTCTGTTGGGCTTTTGGTGCCTCCTTCCAATCCAACGCTGGAAATCGAGCTCAAACAGCTCTTGGATGATCAGCCTTATCTTTATGTGTCCAGGCTTCCTGTCTTCCCTGATTGTGACCTAGCGGAACGCAACAGGCGTTATCTTCAGGAGTATCTGGATACTTCGCTTCGCTTTGGCAAGCTACCGCTGTCTGCCATTCTTGTTGGTCTTACCGGTTCAAATTATGCTTCAGGACCGGGAGAAGATAGGCGTTTTTGTGACGAACTCTCGGCGAGGCTGAACGTTCCATTTGTGACCACCAGTCTGGCCATCCTTGAATTACTCCATCATTTGCAATTCAAGCGTCTTCACCTTGAACTTCCTTATCCGCAATGGCTCATCAATGAGGCGAAGTGCTATTGGGAGCAAGCTGGCATTGAAGTTGTTGCTGCCAATTCGATTCTCGATGCACTCCAGGTACAAGATGCTTACGCGATTGACTCTGAGGCTTTGGAGGATTATCTTCAATCTTTGACCTTCCATGATGGCGCTCCTGTTCTTCTTTCAGGAACAGGGATGCGTACGGTTGGGGTGATCGAGGACTTGATTGATCGTTATCCTGCTCCGTTGCTGTCTTCCAATCTGGCAGCGGCTCGCTGGCTTCTATCTCATTGTGGTGATCGTGGACTTCGTGGTTCGGTCTTGTTTTGCAAGCTATACGAGAAACTCGAGCGTTTTGCATCTATGAGTGACTGGTCTGAAGTTGATTCACTGTTCAATCCCTTCTAACTTTTTTCTGTATTTATGCTTCGGGTAGTAGGCCATTGCTGAGGTCTCCCTCAAGCCAATGGTTGACTAATCGTTCGGCACATCGTGTTTCAAGATGATCTTCCAGTAGGCGTTTGGCTTTCGTGATCCGGTCATCGATGCTGAGAGGATAGCCTGGGTCCCCTTTCAGATATTTGCATTCGGCGCGACTTCTCCTCCCTTGTTGGTCAGTCAGATTCAGCACAGCCCAGCGTCCTGATTGATGATCGTTGGCCAGGAGTTTGGTTCGACTCATGAGGATGGCCACGACTGGATGATGCAGCCAGCTCTGATTAAAGATGTTTGTACTCGTATCACCTGTCAGTAGGCAAATGCAGGTTGCGTATTGCAGGCTGAACTGAGCCTGTATGCGATTGCTCGGTTCGCTTTGGTCGCAATAGTTGATTGCTTCAGGGTAAGTTTCAATTGTGATTGTGCTGGGGATGTCTTGTTGTCTCAGGGTCTGTTCTGAGTGATATCCGTGGCTTAGGCGCCAATTCAGAGCAGCTTCCATGCCGTAGTGCAGGTGGCGTGCCCCTGGATAGAGCTTTACATAGCTGTCTTCAATCGCGAATTCCGCTCTGATCGTGAGGTCTGGTGCCGATGGCCAGCGTTGTTGATGGTCGCTTGACGTTCGCCCTGGTCGGGCTGGTCCGTGCAATCCGGCCCTGGAGGCTAAGGCCAGCTGGAGCCCTGTTAGGGCAGACAAGCCGGAGTAGAGCAAGCGTGAACCGCTTCCCGCCTCCACAGGTGCAAACAGGCTTCGACTCATCTGACAGAGCGCGCCATTGATCGCGCCTCTGGTTTGCTCCGGTGTTGTCTTCAGAAGTGTGCATGCGGCCACGGTCGCTGCGATGGTTCCCCATGTGCCGTCCACGTGTTCCCCGGGGGGTACGGAATACGCTTCACCGAATCGGGTGCCGATTTCATAGCCCTGAAGAATGGCCCGCAAGATCTCATCGAGCGTGCAATTCAGACTCAGGCCCAGCCCGATACTGATTGGAACCACGTGAAGTGCGGGGCGGCCATGGGCCTTGGCATTGCCTTCAACCAATTCATTCCATGGAGCTGCTGCTGACAGCACGCTGATCAGGCCGTGGATACTCAGTGTTTGTCGGATCCCAGGAAAGTGCAGATGACCTGGCTCGAGATTGGCATTGTTCTCGCTGTACGCCTGAATGAGATCGCTGGACAATCCATTGATGATGACCGCACATGTGTCGAGTAACACGAGGCGTGTTGCTTGAATGATTGATTGCTTCTCAGGTGTTTGATCGTGCTTCCACTGTGTATTGATTGCCTGGCTTAGTGAGGTCGCTTCTGTTCCCCATTCACGCCAGTCATTGCTTTTATTCGTGCTATGACCAGGCTGTGAACTGGGGACTGTAGACATGCGTGCGAGCCAGAAATTTCCCTTGACGATTCTAGGGGCGGTGATGGGAGTGAGCATCGGCAACATGTTCTATTCCCAGTCCCTGTTACCTGTCATTTCTTCAGCATTTGACTTGCCGTCTGGTCGTGTTGGGGTCGTGCCGGTGATGCTGCAGGCGGGGTTGTTGACCTCTCTTGTGTTCCTGTTGCCGGCTGGGGATCTTCTTGATCGCCGTAAAATGCTTCGCTTGATTGCTTGTGGGGCATCGCTGTCGGCCTTTTCAATTGTCTTGTCAGGAGACTTCTCGCTACTTCTTGTTGCTTTTTATAGTTTGGGTTTTTGTTCGTTAAGCTCGTATATTCTCCCCGCTTTTGTTTCCGGTCTGGTTGGCCCTCATGAGCGAGGGTTTGTGATCGGCAGATTGCTCAGTGGTCAGTTTGCAGGCATCCTCTTGTCCCGTTTCTTTAGTGGACTGATGGCGCATTGGTTTGGCTGGCGGAGCATTTATTTGGTGTCTGCAGTTCTGATGGGTGGAGTCGCTCTCTTGTGGCCTCGTTTGATTCCGCCTGACACCGAGAGTGTGAACAAGCCCTATGGACTCGTGATCAGTCGTCAGTTCTCATTGTTTCGGCGTTTTGATGTTCTCAGGCAAGCCTGTGCCAGCCAAGGCTTTCAATTCGCTGCTTTTATTGTTGTCTGGACAGGGCTTTCATTGCGTTTGGCGAATCCCCCCTGGTCGTTCGGCCCAGCCCAGATTGGTGCTTTCGGTCTTGTTGGCCTGGCCAGCATCACATCCGCAGCCTGGGTTGGTCGCATGGTGGATCGATTCGGCGCCCGTCAGGTGATCACAGGGTGTAGTGGGATGACCTTGCTGGGTGTGATCGGTCTGATTGTTTGGGATACATCCGTTGTGGCGATTCTTGTCTCAATGTGTTGTATCGACTTTGGAGTGCAGGGAAGTTACGTCGCGAATCAGTCGCGGGTGTTGTCGCTTGATCTGGCAGCACGATCAAGGCTCGGTGCCTTGCTCTTCATCTCTGCGTTCGGGGCTGCGGCTCTCAGCGGTCTTCTTTTGGTGAGACTTTGGCCCATCTGGGGATGGCACGGTGTTTTATACCTGGCTTTAGGGCTGGTTCTGCTGGCCATGCTTTCCCAGTGTTCTGGGCTGACCATTGCCAGACCATCCCCCTCTTCCTGAACTCTCGTTTGACAAGGCTTTTGGTGAAGGCCAGGGAGAGTTGCTCAGCCTGACTTACCCCAAGCCTTTGCCCATGCGGCTTGACCGCTGGCTTGTGAGCCAGCGTCGCGAACAGAGTCGCGCCCGAATTCAGAAATTCATTGATGCGGGTTTGGTGCGTGTGAATGGTCGAACGGGTAAAGCGAAGACCCCCCTGCGTCAGGGCGATGAGGTGCAGCTCTGGATGCCCCCACCTGAGCCGCTGCCCTACCTGAAGCCTGAGGCCATGGATCTGGATGTGCTTTTCGAAGATGAGCACTTGATTGTGATCAACAAGCCCGCTGGCCTCACCGTGCACCCAGCCCCTGGTAACAAGGATGGAACCCTGGTGAACGGTCTGTTGCATCACTGCCCGGATCTACCGGGGATCAGTGGCAAGCTCAGGCCGGGAATCGTGCACCGTCTGGACAAAGACACCACCGGCTGCATCGTGATCGCCAAATCCCAGGAGGCACTGGTGAAGCTGCAGCTGCAGATCCAAAAGCGCATTGCCTCACGGGAGTACCTCGCGGTGGTGCATGGGGTGCCGTCAGGAGACAGCGGCACGATCGTGGGGGCCATCGGCCGCCACCCGGTGGATCGCAAGAAATATGCGGTGGTGAGCAGCGAGAGCGGTCGTTTTGCTTGCACCCACTGGAGCTTGCAGGAGCGACTCGGTGATTACTCGTTGCTGCGCTTCAAGCTCGATACGGGCCGCACCCATCAGATCCGCGTGCATTGCGCGCATATGAACCATCCGGTGGTGGGGGACCCCACCTACAGCCGTTGCCGCAAATTGCCCATCGAGCTGCCTGGACAGGCTCTACATGCGTTTCAGCTGGGGCTGGATCACCCGATCACAAGGGAACGGATGCTGTTTGAAGCGCCGCTGCCACCAGTGATGGACAAACTGCTGGCGGTGCTGAGGCGGCGTTCCTCGATTACGTAAAGCGGCAAGGTCAAATTTTGACCAAGAGTGGCTAATGCTCATGGCCGCAGCCAAATCCTGCTCAGCTTGGCGTGAGAGCCGTCGTAATAGCTCCTGGCGATTGCATCGTTGATGGCGAGTGAGCGTTGATCTTTGCTGAAGTCTTTGGAGATTGCAAAGGCCATGAACAGGGTCATGAGTTTCTCTGAAGCAGCGGATACTTTCGCTCCCTGCATCAAGGGCAAGGTTGTTTGCATGGTCAGCATGTCGTCGAGGATGGCATCGGCTTGCCCTGTTTTGAGCAGTTGAATGCATGTTTCTGCAACATCGCATGCAATGGTTTTGGCGCCGTTGCTTTTCAAGATGGATGTCTGGATATAGCCTGGAATCGCAGCAAATGTTGTGTCTTTGAGGGTTTCAAAGTTAATCTCCTCGATCATATTTTGTTTTTTAGAGAGTTGTTCGCTGCTGGCCACTTTAAGGATGTAAGAAGCAAAATAGGCTGTTAATAAAACCCTGGCAAACAGTGAGCCGATTGAAATCAAGCGAGTTTTCGTGCGTTTTGTATGGTCTGTGGAGAGCAGCAAAGTTTTCTGAAGAATGAGCACCAATTGATGGCGCTTCTGCTTGTCGGCCAGGTCTGGTCGGTGACGCTCCATCATCCAAACGGGCAGAGCAAAGATGCAGGCAATCAGAATCAATCCCAGGAAAATCAGCAGCACTTCCCTGGAAAACAAAACCCGAAGTAATTTGACGGCTGTTGGTTCCTCGCTGTTGACGGTGTAGATCTTTAAATCACTGCTGGCCGTGGGAAAGGAAAACCGAAAGGCCTTGCTGCGGTTTTCATTAATCAGCACGCCTGAGATCGCCAAGTCGGCCTGGTTGCTGCTGATCGCGGCGAGGAGATCTTCAAAACTGTCGGCTTTGCGGATGCGGTAGGGGATCTGCCGACTTTCCGCAATCATCCGCCACAGATCGATTTCAAAGCCTGCGGGGATCCCCTTCTCGTTCATTGCGTAGGGAGGGTTCGGGAACCAGATCACATCCACCGGATCGGTGTCCTCGACAGTGAGGTCTTGGGCCTGACTGATCTGGATGCACTCAGCTGTCAGCAGGACGCTGCAAAGTGCCCCAATCGTCAGACGGACACTCCGGCTGAGCATGGGATGCATGACGCTCTCGCACAGGGGACACCAGTCAAGTCCATAACCGTGTCCCCATGTCCGCTCCTGGGCTCAGACCACCACCAGCTCGCTGTTGAGTGCCAGCAGGATTTCAGTGGTCAGTGCACCCTCGCTCTCGCCGCTGTCAGCCGATCGCGCATTGAACCCCACACGGATGGTTTCTCCAGCATCGATGGACTGTCCCCAGTCGGCACCCGTGAGCTGGTAGCGGTACAGACCATCGGCCAGTGTCTCGGTTTCGATCGTTGTGCCCCAGCTGTCTCCGGTGAATTGATGGGCACTGATGAAGTTCAGCCCCCAGTTGTCTGTTTTTTGGTCGCCAGTGTTGGTCACCGCCAGTGAGGCCGTCAGGCCACCCCACCAGAGATCTCCGCTGATCTCCACAGCCAGCGATTCACCAGTGATTGGATCGTTGTTTGTGGACTCCGTCTCAGGGGAGGGAGATGGAGTGCTCGCAAGAGGTGGCGTCTCGTTTGGCCCAATCCCACTCGGTGCTCCCAGGGTCTCCAGCTGACTGCTGAGCGGGTCTCCCAGCGTCACGATCGACTGAAAGTAGTTGATGACTGTGTCATCACTCACCTCCAACGCAGGCCACTGCGGGTAGTCGAAGGTGTCATTCATGAAGGGCTGCTGCTGATCCCAGCCCAGCACCGTCAGGTGGTTGATGTCGTGGTTGATGGCCACGCCTTCGATGCTGAGGAATCCATGGGTGCGGCCGTGCATCCAGCCGCCGTAGTGGGGCTCCATCTTCAGGGTGTTGGTGAAGGTGTCCACCAGCGCATTGCTGCGCAGATAGCTGGCGAAGCCTTCATGGCCGAAGGTCTCCACCATCGCCATCACCGCATCGGTCTCGCCTTGGCGGGCGGTGCGTTGGATGTCAGCCAGGATCTGGGGGTTGTAGGTCTCATCCGAGATCCACCCCACCTTGGCTGCTTGCATCGCATACCAGAGGCCCACGCCTTTGGTGTCATCGCCCCAGGCCTGCGCGTTGTTGGTCAAACCCTGGGCATAAGCCCAGGCACCAACATCCTCCAGCGCAACCGACTCAAGGCCAGCAAAGGCGCGTAAGCCGTTGTAGGCCTCCATCGCTTCGGTGGTGATCGCCGTGCGGCCCCCCACCAGTTCGTTGTGCTCGGAGTTGTGGTTCGAGCCGTGGAAGCTACCCCAGGTGGTGATGTCGGTGTAGGGACCAGTCATGGTGTTGTGGCCATGGGACATCGCGGCGTGTTCAGCAGGGTGTTCAGCGGTGTGTTCAGCCGTGTGTGCGCCTCCGTCGGCCATCACCGATTCGCCCATGGACCTCTCAGCCATCAGCATGGCTTCGGTCAAGGCGCCATTCCTGCCGAGGTCGACGCTCTGACTGCCATTGAATCCCACGCGGAGTTCCCCTCCTGCGGGAATGCTCTGTCCCCATGAGGTTCCTGTGAGTGTGTAGAGGCTGAGGCCTTCCCCCAGGAGTTCTCGGTTGATTTCCACCCCCCAGGCCTCAGGGTCTAGATCATGGGCACTGATGAAACTCGTACTCCAGCTGTCCAGTGGCTGGTCCGAGGCATTGCGCACGGTGATTTCGGCTGTGAAACCACCCCACCAGAGGTCTCCATTGACGGAGATCTGGAGCGTGTTGGAGGGAGCCATGGGTTGAAGGGCAGGCAACCGTTTCAGTCCAGCGAGAAGGGATGCAGCAAATGCAACGGGCTGCAAATTCTGTGTGACCAGAAGCAACTTTGATGCGGACTGAATGCGGTCTTTTGGCTCACCTATTCAGATCTGCAAGGCCGTGATTCACCATCCTCCAAATGGGGGGTTTGCACTCCGTGCTTTTGGTTCAGGGCATCAGCCCTCGCCGCAGGGCCGATGACACCGCGCTGGCGCGGTTGTTCACCTCCAGTCGCAGCATGATCTCGCTCAGGTGATCTCTCACGGTGTTGCTCGAAATCAGCAGCTGTTGGGCGATGTCCCGATTGCTGAGACCTTCCGCTACCAGAGCGAGAATCTCGAGTTGCCGGCCTGAAAGCGTCTTGGTGCTGGTGTACGGCGCTTCATTGTCGGCTTGCAGCCTTGGATCTTCGTAGCGCGAACCCTCCTTGAGGGCAGTCAGCGCCTGAATCAGTGCACCCGACCGCTTCTCCACGCTGCGCTCATCCAACAGAGCATCAACGGCAAGCTGGCGGGCGATCTTCAGGGTGTCAGCGCTGGGGCGGTTGAGCAGCAGCAGATTGCGATGGCTGGGGAGGAGCCGTCGACAGTCGCTGAGCAGCGTCAGTCCCGAGCCATCGCTTAAGCGCTCGGACACCAGGATCCAAGGAACCGTGGTCATGGTTCCGAGGTGGCTGAGCGCGTCGGCTCTGCTCTCAACAAACACCCGTTGCCGTCGGCTGTGCATGCCGGCTAGTCGAGCCATCTGTTTCACAGCGAACAGATGGGGATACAGGCAGATCAACAGATCCTGATCGGCGATCAGTGCCCGGATCGACCGCGCTCGCTCCAGATCACTCGTCAAGGACGTGCCAGCGACCATGGCGTTAGACCGGCAGCCGCGGACAGGCATCCACCAGGGTTCGCGTGATCTCTGCCTGAGGGTTGCTCAGCAGCTGATCACCTGGACCGCTCTCCACGATGTGGCCGCGATCCAGCACGATCAGGCGGTGACAGAAGCCGCTGGCCACCGAGAGATCGTGGGTAACAAAGATCATCGCCAGTCCCAGCTCCTGCTGCAGTTGGCGTAGCAGAGCCAGCACGTCGGCTTGGATTTCCGCATCCAGCATGCTGACGCTCTCATCGCAGATCAGCACCTTGGGGTCCAGGGCCAGCGCCCTGGCAATGGCCACCCGTTGCTGTTGGCCCCCAGACAGCTGGCGAGGCAGGCGGTTCTGAAAACGTTCCGCTGGTCCCAGCCCCACCCGTTCCAGTAGCTCTCGGGCTCGTTCCCTCGCCGAGGCACGGGAGGCCAAGCCATGAATCAGCAGAGGATCGGCGATGGCATCTGCCACCGTCATCGCGGGATTGAGGCATGCCAGGGGGTCCTGAAACACCATCTGGATCGAGCGCCGCATCGTTTTGGCGTCCCGTCCGCGGGACAGCAGCAGGTTCCGTTCGAACAGCTGCACCCGTCCACCACGAATGGGTGTCAACCCCATCAGAGCGCGGCAGAGCGTGCTTTTGCCGCAACCTGATCCGCCCACCACTCCCAGGGTTTCGCCTGCTTTCAGCTGAAAGCTGACCCCATCAACCGCCTTTAACCAGTTGGGGGCCCAGGGCGGTCCCCCCAGGTTGTGCCAACAGCGCAGTTCCTGCACATCCAGCACGGTGGTGGCTGCAGGGGCTGCCGGGGTTGCGCCCCCCTCCCGGGCACGGGCCGCCGCCAGCAGTCGCTGCCCCACCCGCGAACTCGGATAGGTGAGCACCACGTCGCTGCGATTGATTTCCGCCACCTTTCCACCGTCCAGCACTGCCATGCGTTCACACCAGCGGTGGGCCATGGCCAGGTCGTGGGTGATCAGCAGCAGGGCGCTGCCGAGGTCATCACAGAGGTCGCGCAGGGCCGCCATCACCTGACCGGCCACAGCCACATCCAGGCTGGTGGTGGGTTCATCAGCGATCACCAGGGGAGGGCGCAGAACAATGGCCAAGGCGATGGCCAGGCGCTGGCGCATGCCACCGCTGAATTCGTGGGGGTAGGCCTTGAAGCGCTCAGCACCGATGCCCACCTGTTCCAGCAGCTCTTCGGCCCGTTGCCGCCTCGATAAAGCATCCATGTCCGGCCGGTGGGCCCTAAGGGTGTCCAGAAGATGCCCCCCCACAGTCATCAGGGGATTGAGTCGGGTCATCGGGTCCTGGAACACCAGGCCGACCGAGTCTCCCCGGAGTGCGCGCAGATCGGGGATCGCCAGGCGGCGCGGATCATGGCCATTAAGAGACAGGCTTCCTTCGCAGCGGCTTCCCTGGGGCAGCAGTTGTATGGCTGCACGGGCAACGGTGCTTTTGCCGCAGCCGGAAGGCCCCACCAGCGCCAGCCGCTCCCCGGCTTCTAGGCGTAGATCAAGGCCGTCGAGGGTCCAGGCGGGGCTGCCCGGGTAACGCAGGCGCAGCTGTTGGAGTTCCAGAACGGCCCCAGGTGCGGCGGTCATGGCAGAAGGAGGCGCTGGGGCTGACGGCTACATACCATGGATTGAACTGCCAGGACGGATGCTCAACGCCACCTCCGCACCGGATGTTCAGCCGATCGACCAACGATCAGCTCACCCCGCTTGCGGTTTGGTGGCGTTACGCGACCGTCAGATCCGCTCTCCAGACGATTACGGCATCGAGCTGCCGTACTGGCTGCGCGAATGCATCAACCATGTCCCCCCCGGGATTGGCCATAGCTGCCCGACCGATTCCGAAGCCTTGCTGGCTGCGGCTTTCGATTTCGCTTTCCAGCTTCACGAAGGGCAGTTCCGCGCCAGCGGTGACCCTTACATCGTGCACCCTGTGGCGGTGGCTGATCTGCTGCGCGATATCGGTGCAAGTGCCAGCGTGATTGCTGCTGGCTTCCTCCACGATGTGGTGGAAGACACCGATGTGACCCCAGAGCAACTGGAAAGTCATTTCGGACCGGAAGTGAGGGAGCTGGTGGAGGGCGTCACCAAGCTCGGAGGCCTGCATTTCACCAACCGCACTGAGGCTCAGGCTGAAAATCTGCGCAAGATGTTTCTGGCCATGGCCAGCGACATCCGCGTTGTGCTGGTGAAACTGGCTGATCGACTCCACAACATGCGCACCCTCGGGGCCTTACGTGAGGAGAAGCGGCAGCGCATCGCCCGAGAAACCCGCGAGATCTATGCCCCATTGGCCAATCGCCTCGGGATCGGCCGCTTCAAGTGGGAACTGGAGGACCTTTCGTTCAAGCTGCTCGAGCCGGAGGCCTTCCGGGAGATGCAGCAGGAGGTGGCCACCAAACGCAGCGAGCGGGAGGAGCGCCTAGGGGTGACCGTGCAGCTGCTCCGTGACCGCTTGGCGGCGGCGGGCCTTGAGAACTGCGAGGTGAATGGACGACCCAAACACCTCTACGGCATCTGGACCAAGATGCAACGGCAGCAGAAAGCCTTCCACGAGATCTACGACGTGGCGGCCCTGCGCATCCTCACCCCAAGTGTGGAAGCTTGCTATCGGGCACTGGCTGTGGTGCATGACACCTTCCGGCCGATCCCCGGCCGATTCAAGGACTACATCGGTTTGCCCAAGCCCAACGGCTACCAGTCGCTGCACACGGCAGTGATTGGCCGGCATCGGCCGATCGAGGTGCAGATCCGCACCCTGGAGATGCACCAGGTGTCGGAGTTCGGGATTGCCGCCCACTGGAAATACAAGGAAGGAGGCTCACCCGCCGCAGGGGGCGACACCGAACGCTTCAACTGGCTCAGGCAGCTGGTCGACTGGCAGCAGGAGGGTGGTTCCGATGATCACAACGATTACCTCGCTTCCATCAAGGAAGATCTCTTCGATGAGGAGGTGTTTGTGTTCACCCCCAAGGGTGATGTTCTCGGTTTGCGCAAGGGGTCAACGGCCGTGGACTTTGCTTATCGCATCCACTCCGAGGTTGGTAATCACTGTCATGGCGTGAGGATCAATGATCGTCTCTGTCCGCTCTCCACACCGCTGCAAAACGGCGACTTCGTCAACATCCTCACGAGCAAAACCGCCCATCCCAGCCTCGATTGGCTCAACTTCGTGGCCACACCAACGGCACGAAATCGTATCCGTCAGTGGTACAAGCGCAGCCATCGCGATGAAACGATTCAACGCGGCAAGGAGCTGCTCGAGCGCGAGTTGGGGCGGAGTGGTTTTGATGCTCTGCTGAACAGCGAAGCGATGACCCGCGTGTCTGAACGCTGCAACCTGCACTGCACCGATGATCTGCTGGCGGCCCTTGGATTTGGTGCCGTCACTCTCCATCAGGTGCTCAACCGACTGCGGGAGGAAATCCGTTTGCAAGCCGATGCGGAGACCCAGCCCCTCAGCAATGAGGACGTGGCCCGCAAGCTTGTGGAGCAGGCGGAATCAGCGCCGGTTCGGCAAGACCATGTCGGCGCCGTGCCGATTCTCGGAGTGGAGGGACTTGACTATCGCCTGGGCGGTTGCTGCAGCCCTCTGCCTGGTGAGGCGATTGTGGGCACGGTGGCACTCGGCAACCATGGCATCACCATTCACAGGCAAGAGTGCGCCAATGTGGAGGTGATCCCGAGCGAACGGCGCCTGCCGGTGCGTTGGAATCCAGCCAATGCTCGCAATGGACAGCGCTTCCCGGTGCAGTTGCGCATCGAGGTGATCGACCGGGTGGGCATCCTTAAAGACATCCTGATGCGCCTTTCAGATGGAGCGATCAACGTCAGCGATGCTCGTGTGAAAACGACGTATGGCAAACCAGCCCGGATCGATTTGCGCGTGGAGCTGGCTGGGGCCGATTTGTTGCAGCGCACCATGGATCAGATCCGTTCGATGGCGGATGTGCTCGATATCGCCCGCACGGGGCAGGGTTGAGTTGCTGTTCAGCTGCAGCGCTGCTGGATGGCTTTCACAAGTTTTGGAACCGCATCCCGCTGGCCTTGCAGCATGAAGGCCTCCCGTTCCAGCACGCGGTCGCCGTGGTGGTAGCTGCGTAGGAGGATGGCGCTGATTTCTCGTTCCACCACAGGATTCAACTGGGCTGACCAGCCGAGGGGCGTGAGCCTGCCGCTGGGGCAACTCTGAACCGCATGAACGGCTTCATGCAGAACGGTCTGCCGCGCGATGCCCAAAGGAATGGTGAGTGGAGAAATCCACAGTGTTTTGCTTTGGGCCTGGAACAGTCCATAGCTGCCGCGCACCGGCGGCAGAGCGATGCGCACGCTGAACCCTTTGCTCTGCAAAGCCTGAATCAGAGGATTCAGATCAGCCGGGAGTCGATCGAGTGGTTGGGGAGCCAGTGTTGAGGCGACCAGGGCCGCCGGCAGCATGGCGTCCAAGATCATGGCTTTGCACGCTGCAGCCAGCGCAGGCTCAACCACCACCCCAGTGCGGCGCAGACCGCACCGGTGATGGCCGAGCCCAGCAGCAGTCGGGTGAGAACGCTCCAGCCCACATCGCTGAAGCCCTCCTGGCGCACCGCGTCGAACCCTGGCCAGGGGCGCCCCGGACCCAGCACCAGCGATCCCACTCTGAAGTTGAACCAGTAGAGGGGCACGTAGGTGAAAGGATTGCTGATCCAGGTGCCGGCGGCGGCCAGAAGGTGATTGCCGCGCACCACGCTGGCCAGGGCGATGCCCAGAAGGGTCTGGAAGCCAAAGATCGGAAAGCAGCCGCAGAAGATCCCCGCAGCCAGTCCGCGGGCGCGCTGGCCAGGTGTGCCCTCCTGTTGCCACAGCCACTGCAGGGCATCTTGCACGCGTTGGCGTGCCTCCATCAGCATCCGGCCCATGGGAGTCGACTGCGGTCCCTGCACCGCGAAGGAGAGTGTGATCGTAGGAAGGAGCGCAGGCCCTGGTGAGCTGCTCGATGCAGGAGATCATTCGAGACGCGCAGACGATTGCCGCGGTTGCCACCGCCGTGGCCCCGGGGCAGGGCGGGATCGCCGTGATCCGTCTCTCCGGTCCCCAGGCCAAGGCCGCTGTGCAGGCCGTGACGCGCATTCCTGGCTACCAGCCCTGGGAGAGCCATCGGGTGCTTTACGGCCACGTGCTCGCCGCTGACGGCGAGGAGCGGATTGATGAGGTGCTGCTGCTGTTGATGCTGGCGCCTCGCAGTTTCACGGGGGAAGACGTGGTGGAGATCCATTGCCATGGGGGTGTGATCGCCGTGCAACGGGTGCTGGCCAGAGTGTTGGAACAGCCTGGGGTGCGTCGCGCGCTTCCGGGGGAGTTCAGCCAGCGGGCTGTGCTCAACGGTCGTCTTGATCTCACCCGTGCGGAGGCCATCAGTGATCTGGTGGCGGCGCGCAGTCAGCGTGCTGCGCAGTTGGCGATGGCCGGCGTGGATGGGGGAATTCAGAAACGGATCACCGCACTGCGTGAACGCCTGTTGGATCAGCTCAGCGAGCTGGAGGCCCGGGTGGATTTCGAGGAGGACCTACCACCGCTGGATGGAGCGGCTCTGCTCGAGGAGTTGCAAAGGGTGCGTGGTGAGTTGCAGCAGCTGGTGAAGGACGGACAGGTTGGTGTCGCTCTGCGCCAGGGGCTGCGGGTGGCCCTGGTGGGACGCCCGAATGTGGGCAAGAGCTCGTTGCTTAATCGGCTCAGCCGTCGGGAGCGGGCGATTGTGACCGATCTGCCCGGGACCACCCGTGATCTGTTGGAGAGCGAGATCGTGCTGGAGGGAGTGCCGATCACCCTTCTCGATACGGCTGGTATCCGAGCGACGAGCGATGCGGTGGAGCAGCTCGGCATCGCCCGCAGTCATGACGCCCTGGCCAGTGCGGATTTGGTGCTGCTTCTCTTTGATCTGAGTGTGGGCTGGACGCCAGACGATGAGGCCCTTCGGCAACGCATCCCCGCTGCGGTGCCCTACCTGCTGGTGGGCAACAAAGTGGATCTTGCTGGCACAGATGCGCGCGCGGGGTCCAGCGGCTCTGCTGCCGACATTCGTCTCAGTGCTTGTACGGGAGCTGGGGAGGCTGAGCTTGTGCAAGCCGTATTGGAGCGTTGTGGAGCCCTCACAGATGGCTCCCTGCTGCTCTCCCTCAACCAGCGCCAGGGCGATTTGGCGCAGCAGGCAGCCGATGCCCTGGCCCGCAGTGCGCAGGTGGCGGCCGACGGCTTGCCCTGGGACTTCTGGACGATCGATCTGCGTCAGGCGATCCACGGCCTTGGTGAGATCACCGGGGAGGAGCTCACCGAATCGGTGCTCGATCGGATCTTCTCCCGTTTCTGCATCGGTAAGTGACGGCTCAGGGGATCCGTCCATCCGACTGCAGTTCGGCTTCAAAGCCAAAGGCCGTGGGATCGCGCAACCGATCCGGGAACAGCACGCCATCGAGGTGGTCGCATTCGTGTTGCACCACACGGGCATGGAAGCCTTCCAGCTCTTCGAGGTGAGAGCCACCGTTTGGATCGCGCCAGGTCAGGCGGATCCGCTGCCAGCGCACCACCTCGCCCCGCAGCCCGGGCACACTGAGGCAGCCTTCCCAGCCGGCGGTGGTTGCGTCGCTCAGGGGTGTGATCTCTGGGTTGATCAGCACCCGCTCCGGCACTGGTGGTGCTTGGGGGTAACGGGGGTTGGCCCCCATGCCCACCACCACCACCCGCCAGGGCTCATCGATCTGCGGTGCCGCCAGCCCGGCGCCGGAACGGGCTGCTTTCGTTTCGAGGAGGTCGTCGATCAGTGTTTGCAGCTGCTGGGTTCCGAACACCTCGTCCTGGATTTCACGGGCTCGTTGGCGCAGGGCCGGGTGGCCAAGCCGGAGCACGGCGCGGATGGTCATGGCAGCGTTTGGGAACAAGGCTGACTCCATCGTCGGTCTTGTTGAGCCGCAGCTCCCTCAGAATGAAGGCCTCGATCGGAACCTCCTGTGATTGATCCACTGGCTGCTCTCAAGCCCTCGCAGTGGGCCCAGTTGAAAGTGCTGTGCTGGGTGGCGAGTGTGGATGGTGATGTGGCTTCGGAGGAGCGGGCGCTGCTCAGCAAGCTCTCGGCACGCCTGCTGCCGCTTGAGGATCCTGAGGATGCGCTGGCCGCGTTGCAGGCTGAGCAGGAGACGGAAGTGGAAGCTTGGGTGGCTCAGCTCCAAGGCAGTGACGAGCGCATGGCCATGGTGTCCTTGGCCTTTCAGATGGTCTGCAGCAGCCAGGGTGAGGAGGATGACAGTGCCATCAATCCTGCTGAGCGTGTGGCCTACCGGCGCCTTCTCGATGCTCTCGACCTGCCTGACGCCCAGGTTCAGGAGGCTGAATGGGCTGCTCGCCAGGCCCTGAAGGAGACTCCCGCTCTCATCGACCGCCTCAATCAGCTTCTGTTTGGCTGGGGCGCCTGGCCTTCCGTGGCCGCGCTGGAAGCATCCGGGACCAGTTGGCTCTGATGGTGGTTTCCTTGCCGATCACTCCCCAGCTCCAACGGCAGCTGGAGGCCTGGTTGCTCGAGGATCTCGGCCGCGGCGATCTCACAGCTCCAGCCCTTCAGGGGTGCCATGGCGCCGCTCACTGGATCGCCAAAGCTGAGGGGCGTTTCTGTGGCGGGGTGTTCCTCGAACCGTTGGTGCATGCGCTCGATCCGTTGGCTCAGGTCCGGCTGCTGGTGGCTGAAGGAGAGCGGGTCGCATCAGGGCAGCGTGTGCTGGAGGTGGAGGGTGCGGCCACGGCGCTGGTCGCTGTTGAGCGCACGGCCTTGAACCTGGCCATGCGGTTGTCGGGCATCGCCACGGCCACGGCAGTCCTGGTGGCAGAACTTGATGGAACCGGTGTTCGGCTCGCGGATACCCGTAAAACAACGCCTGGCCTGCGGCAGCTCGAGAAGTACGCCGTCCGCTGCGGAGGCGGGATCAATCACCGGCTCGGCTTGGATGATGCCGCCATGCTCAAGGAAAACCACCTGGCCTGGGCCGGTGGCGTGGAGGCGGCCATCACTGCGGTGAGGGCCTCTGCGCCTTGGCCGGCCCGGGTGATCGTTGAAGCGGAAACAGAGGCGGAGGCGATGGCCGCGGTGCAGGCAGGAGCCGATGGTGTGCTGCTCGATGAGTTCAGCCCGGAGGAGCTGGCGATGCTGGTGCCGAGGCTGCGGGATCAGGCGCGCGGCCGTGACGATGCTGCACCTGTGGTGCTGGAGGCTTCGGGGATTCATCCGGATGCCCTGGCTGCCTATGCCGCCACCGGCATTGATCTGGTCTCCACCAGTGCTCCGGTCACGCGCAGCAGCTGGCTCGATCTGAGCATGCGCTTTGCCGGCGCCGCGGGATGATCAGGGCCCGCCAAGCCCAACGCTTCTTCCATGCTGCGCATTGCCCATCGTTTGGATCTTCAGCTGCGTGCGGCCATGGACCGGGCGTTTCCGGAGCAGGCAGCGGCCGCCCGACAGGCTTCGCAACCGCTCGACCCCCAGTTGGCCCCGGCCAGCAAGCCGGAATTCGGTGACTTCCAGGCCAATGGAGCCTTGCCTCTGGCCAAACCGCTGAAGCAGGCGCCGCGCCAGATCGCCACGGCGATCGTTGAGCAACTGCAGGCTGATCCTGCTTTCACAGACCTGTGCCTCGATCCCCAGATCGCCGGGCCTGGGTTCATCAACCTCACGATTCGGCCCGAGCGTTTGGCGGCCGAGGTGTCAGCACGGCTGGGAGATGAGCGACTCGGTGTGCCTGCAGTGGAGCAGGCGGCTCCGGTGGTGGTGGATTTCTCCAGCCCCAACATCGCCAAGGAGATGCATGTGGGGCATCTGCGTTCCACGATCATCGGCGACTCCCTGGCCCGGGTGCTGGAGTTCCGCGGCCACCCTGTGCTGCGCCTCAACCATGTGGGCGACTGGGGCACCCAGTTCGGCATGCTGATTACTCATCTCAAGCAGGTGGCGCCGGACGCCCTGGACACCGCCGATGCAGTGGATCTGGGCGATCTGGTGGCCTTCTACCGCGAGGCCAAGAAACGCTTCGACGACGACGATGCCTTCCAGACCACCTCCCGGGAAGAGGTGGTGAAACTGCAGGGCGGCGATCCTGTGTCGCTCAAGGCCTGGGGACTGCTCTGCGATCAGTCGCGGCGTGAGTTCCAGAAGATCTACGACCGGCTCGACATTCGCCTCAATGAGCGAGGTGAGTCGTTCTACAACCCCTTCCTGCCGGCGGTGATTGATGGGCTGAAGGTTGCCGAGTTGCTGGTCACCGACGACGGTGCCCAGTGCGTGTTCCTTGAAGGCGTTCAGGGCAAGGACGGCAAGCCCCTGCCGGTGATCGTGCAGAAGAGCGATGGTGGCTTCAACTACGCCACCACCGACCTGGCCGCGATCCGCTACCGCTTTGGTGCCGCACCGGAAGGGGATGACGCTCGCCGGGTGATCTATGTGACCGATGCTGGACAGGCCAATCATTTCGCCGGCGTGTTCCAGGTGGCGCAGCGGGCCGGTTGGATCCCGGAAGGCGCTCGCCTCGAGCATGTGCCCTTCGGGCTGGTGCAGGGGGAGGACGGCAAGAAGCTCAAGACCCGCTCCGGTGACACGGTGCGGTTGCGGGATCTGCTCGATGAAGCGGTGGAGCGGGCCGAAGCTGACCTGCGCTCGCGTCTGAAGGAGGAGGAGCGTCGTGAGTCCGAGGAGTTCATTCACCACGTCGCCGCCACCGTCGGCCTGGCGGCAGTGAAATATGCCGACCTCAGCCAGAACCGGATCACCAACTACCAGTTCTCCTTCGACCGGATGTTGGCGTTGCAGGGCAACACGGCCCCTTATCTGCTGTATGCGGTGGTGCGCATCGCCGGCATCGCCCGCAAAGGTGGTGACCTGGAGGTGTCGACGGACCAGCTGCAGTTCAGCGAACCCCAGGAATGGGCCCTCGTGCGCGAGCTGCTCAAGTTCGATGCCGTGATTGCCGAGGTGGAGGAAGAGCTCTTGCCCAACCGCCTCTGCAGCTACCTGTTCGAGCTCAGCCAGGTGTTCAACCGCTTCTACGACCAGGTACCTGTGCTCAAGGCTGACGCGGAGGCCCTCCCCTCCCGGCTGGCGCTTTGCCGGCTGACCGCCGACACGCTCAAATCGGGCCTCGGCCTTCTGGGCATCCCCACCCTGGACCGCATGTGATGCATCGACGGCTGCAAGGTCTGCGAACCCTGCACTGGCCAATCGGCATCGCCATGGTGCTCGCGGCCGTGCTCTTTCTGTCAGAGCCAGCGATCGTTGATTTCTTTCAGAAAGGGCATTTCAACTGGGTGTCGCTTCACTCCCTGGCCATCGCCCGTCACAGCAGCCTGGCCAACGGCGGCGTTGGTTATTCCTGTGAGTGGCTGACTTCAGATGGTTCCACGCACCTCGAGTACTTCAATCGCTACCCGATCGTCTTCGCGGTTTTGAGTCGATGGCTGCTTTCGCCCTGGGCCGCTGATGGGGCGGCTTGGCTGTATGCCGCTCGGCAGTGGATGAATGTGATTTTTATCGCCACAGCTCTGGTGCTGTGGTGGTGGCTTCGGGCCCTGCGTTTCTCCCGGCCGGTGGCGATGGCCTCCCTGCTGTTCACGCTCTCAGCCCCGGTGGTGCTGCAGTACCGCAACATGTTCCACTTCGACCAGCCTGCGTTGCTGGCCTACGTGCTGCTGCTGCTCGTGGTGGTGCGCAAGGTTCTTCCTGATCAGCCTGATCTGCGCTGGTACTGGGCGGCAGTGTGCCTGGCCGCCCTGAGCGGTCGGTCTGCGGTCGTGCTGATCGCCTCCCTGGTGTTGCCGTTGCAGCGGGGTCTGGCCGGCCGGCGCAGGGGTTTGTGGCTGGGCGTGCCGATCGCCTTCGCAACCGTTGGCGTCGCAACCGCTTACAACATCGTTTGGGAAGCCCGCCTCAATGCTGTGAGCTGGACCAGCACCACGGTGGTGCAGTCAGCTCTGCGCAGACTTGGCCTTAGCGGGAATGGGTTTTCCGAGCGAGCTCTTGAGCGCACCCGCTGGTTGGGGGGGGCACTGCCCAAACTGATCGCTTACAGCACGGAGTTCATGTTGCCGCTTTTGCTGGTCGCGGCGGTGCTCGTGCTGACGCGCCTCGTCACTAGGCGCAGACGGCTCTCATCGGCTGCTGGCTCAATCCCCCCTGCCCTGCCTGAGCAGGCGCTGACCTTCCGTCGCCAGATGCTCTGGAGTACCGGGGGGACTGCTGTGCTCTGGCTGGTGGTGATGAAAAATCTGTTTGTGTTCCATGTGTACGCCGGCATGGTGCTGCTGCCGTTCCTGCTGCTGTGCATGGCGCACACCCTCGAACGCCTCATCCCAGAGCTCTCGGCAGCCCTGAAGCGCAGCGAGCGGCGCGTCACCCAGTGCACCGTTGTCTTGGCGGGATCGGTCTTGGTGATGGTGCTGCTGCTGGGTCCGTCCGCGCAGCTCAGACCCGTGGCCGCCAGACGGTTGGTGCTGGAGTCATTCTTTTCAGACCTAGCTGCATACCGCAGTGGTGCGGATGACGGTGTGCCGGTGCAGCGTGACGATCAGTGGTTCCCGCGCTCTCCCTACGCCCAATGCGCGTTGCTGGATGCCCCACTCTTCAACGGTGAGCCTCCCCCGGATGCCCCACTCAGCCGGCCTCCAGCCTTCCCATCCCGTCCTGATTGATCGGCCATGCAACATCCTCGGCTCCTCCTGCTCGGCACCGGTGGCACCATCGCCGGAACAGCGCCTGAGTCGACTCAGCTGCATCGCTATGCCGCGGGGGTGATCGATGCCGAGGGTCTGCTGGATGCCTTGCCGGAGTTGGCCTCACTGGCCGAGATCCAGGTGGAACAGATCGCCAATGTGGACAGCGCCGACCTCCGTTTCAGCCATTGGCGCTCTCTGGTGGAACGGATTCGGCAGTCCCTGGCGGATGATCCTGGCCTGGCGGGGGTGGTGATCACCCATGGCACCAACACCCTGGAGGAAACGGCCTGGCTGCTGCAACTTCTGATCGACGACCCCCGGCCTGTGGTGTTGGTGGGGGCCATGCGGCCTGCGTCCGCTCTCAGTGCCGATGGCCCCCTCAACCTCTACCAGGCTGTTCAGGTGGCCGTCAGTGCAGAGGCGCGCGGCCGCGGCGTGCTGGTGGTGATGGACGGACAGATTCACAGTGCCCGTCAGGTCAGCAAACGCGCCACCCAGGGGGTGGGGGCCTTTCACAGTTCAGGTCGAGGTCCCCTGGGCTGGGTGGATGATCTCGGTGTCCATCTGCCGGGACTGGAACGCCATGGCCCGGTGCCTTTCGCTGGACTGTCGTTGCCTCCGTGCTGGCCACAGGTGGTGATCTTGCATGGATGTGTTGAGCCTCCCCAGGCCTTGATTCCAGCGTTGCTATCCGCTGGGGTGCAGGGCCTGGTGTTCACAGGCACTGGAGCTGGGCAGCTGTCGGTTGTGGAGCGGGATGCCCTTGCGCAGTGGGATGGTCAACCGCCCCTGATGCTGCGCGCGAACCGCTGCGGTTCGGGGCCCGTGCACCGTTGCGAGGACCACGCCAAGCTTGGGTTGCTTCCTGCCGGTGATCTCAGTCCTCAGAAGGCACGAGTGCTGTTGCTGTTGGCCTTGATGGCAGGAGACGATCGCGATGCTTTGGCGGCACGGCTCAAAACACTCTCAGGATGAGCAGCTGTAGTGCGACAGCCCACCGGCGTTGAAGAGTTCCCGGGGTCGCAGCTGGTCGTAGCGGCTTGCCAGGTCAGCTGGTAGTGGGGTGTAGGGATCTTTGAACACCGACTGCAGCTCATGGATGAGGCGCATGTCTCCGAGTTCTGCTTGCTGGTAAGCCGGAGCGATCAACCATTCGCGCCAGGTGATGGCGGGATTGCTGCGCTGCATCAGCGCGGCCGCCTGGTGGAGGTCAGCTTGGGTTTCCAGGCTGCTGCGCCAGCGCTGCAGCCAGCTTTGCCATTGGCCTGTGAGTTCATCAGAACAGGGCAGGTAGAAACTGGGATCTAGCTCGGAGACGTCCCTGGGAAGCGTCGACAGGATGCGGAAGGCCTTGCAGTAGTCAGCTCGGGTTGATGCCAGCAGCTGCAACAGTTCCATCACCAGGGTTTCGTCGTAGGCGCTCAGGCCCAGCTTGCTGCTCCACATCGCCTCCATCTCCTCTTGCATCGCCCTGGAAAAACCGTCGTGCAGCGCGTCAAGCTCCTCTTGGGCCTGGGTGTCGCCATCCAGCAGCGTGCGCAGGGACGACCAGAACATCTTGAAGTTCGTTTCTGCGGCCACGGGCTGGTTGAAGAAACAGAAGTGGGTCCCGCCACCGGTCCAGGGTTGGAAGCGGGGATCGAACAGTTCGCAGAATCCAAAGGGGCCGTAATCGAGGGTGTAGCCGCCGGAAGCGCAGTTATCGCTGTTGAAGTTGCCCTGGCAGTAGCCGACGCGCATCCAGTTGGCGACAAGCGACGTGAGCCGTCCGCGAAAGAGGCGTGCCAACGCAATGACCTGCCGGTGGAAGGGCAGGCCCGGATCAATCTCCGGCCGGTAATTTCTTTCGATCAGGTGCTCCACGATCAGCTGCAGCTCCTGACGTGCTTCAGGGTGGGCCTCGCTGCGGACACGGCGCGCGAACAGTTCGATCTGCCCAACCCGCAGGAAGGAGGGGGCCACGCGGGTGCTGATCGCGGCGGCATTGCTCACCATCACGTCCGGATCGAAGGAGCGTGAGTTCTCCGAGTACCAGGGCCTGGCCACCGTCTCAGATTGGGAGGCGTAGAGCGTCAGCGAACGGGAGGTGGGCACACCGAGGGCGTGCATGAACTCCTGGGCCAGGAATTCGCGCACGCTCGAGCGCAGAACGGCGCGGCCGTCGGCACCGCGGCAGTAGGGCGTCGGTCCGCCGCCCTTGAGTTGCATCTCCCAGCGTTGGCCGTTGAACACTCCCTCAAACACGGAGATGGCCCGGCCGTCGCCGTAGCCGTTGCCGGTTCCGAACGGACACTGCTGGTTGTACTCAGTGCCGTAGATCGACAGGGCATAACCAGTGGCCCAGCCCCAGGGACGCATGGGATCGGCGGCCGCAGTGTGGTCTCCGGAAAACAGCCTGCGAAACGCATTGTCATCAACCAGCGCTTCACTCAGCCCAAGCTCATCGAACAGGGCAGCACTGTGGGCGACGTAGGCGGGATCGGGGAGCGGGGTCGGCTGCACCGGCACGTAGTGGCCCGACTGCACCTGGCGGGGGCGGTGATCGCGTCCGTCCGCCGTGGACTGAGGATCCGCCTTCAGCTGGTTCAGCAACGAGTAGTCCGCTTTCTCTGCGAACGCACTGAACGTTGCTGTGGTGGGTGCGTCTGACAATTTGGAGCTGGCTCCCATGGGCATGGCCCCGATACCGCTCCATCATGAAATGCGGAACCTGAAGGATCAGAGTGATCCGGTGTCTCTGGAGGTGTGGGGTTGACGTTGTCGTTCCAGGATCTGCAGCGCCAGTTGCAACCCGATATCGCCCAGGTGAGACCAGGGAGTGACCCCTGGGATGTGCTGGTGATGCCATCTCTGAATATGAGCCAGGAGCAGATGGCGCTTGTTGAGGGGGCGCATCATTACGAGGAACGCCAGTTGTTTGAGCTGATCCGCTTGCGGCAGCCACGGGCACGCATGGTGTTTGTCACCAGCAAGCTGCTGCCTGATCTGGTGGTGGATTCCGTCCTGGAGTTGCTGCAAGGGGTGCCGATCTCCCATGCCCGTCAACGCCTGCAGCTGTTCGATACCGATGACGCCAGTCCCCGCCCTTTGGCTGCCAAGTTGCTGGAGCGACCGCGGCTGCTGAAGCGCATCCGCGACAGCTTGCGGCCGGGGCGCAGTTACTTGAGCTGTTACAACGTCGGTGATCTCGAATGCCGCTTGTCCGAGGCCTTGCAGCTTCCCCTGATGGGGTGCGATCCGCAGCTGTCCAACTGGGGTCATAAGGCTGGTGGTCGCACCCTGTTCCGTCGCTGCGGGCTCCCCCATCCGGATGGATCAGAGTTGGTGTTTAGCTTCGACGGCTTGCTTGATGCCTGCCTGGATCTGCTGGAGCGCAAGCCGGGATTGCGCCGGGCGGTGGTGAAGCTCAATCAGGGGTTCAGTGGCGAGGGCAATGCCCGGCTCGAGCTGGAGTCGCTGCAACTTCTGGACTGTTCAGCGCAGGAGCGCCGTGACCGCCTGAGGCTGGCGCTGGACACCTTGCCCATGCCTGCGGCCGGATGGCACACCCAGCTTCAGGATCAGGGGGCGCTGGTGGAGGAATGGCTGGAGGGTGGTGAGGCGATCTCCTCACCCAGCGTGCAGGGTGTGATCCATCCCGGAGGTCGCGTGGAGGTGCTCTCCACCCATGAGCAGCATCTGGGCGGGGAGTCCGGCCAGGTGTATCTCGGTTGTCAGTTCCCGGCCGATCCGGCCTACCGGCTTGAGCTGCAGCGCTGGGGACGGGCGGTTGGCGAGGCTCTGGCTGCGCTGGGGGCGTTGGATCATTTCTCGGTGGATGGGCTGGCCAGGCGTTTCGGCGATCGTTGGGATCTTCAGGCCATTGAGGTCAATCTCCGCAAAGGTGGCACCACCCATCCCCATCAGGTGCTGCGCTTTCTCAGCAATGGCCAGATGGATGCCGCCACCGGTGCCTTCCTGTCTCCCCAGGGCAGTGAGCTGCACTACCTGGCGACGGACAACTTCGTGCATCCCCGTCTGCGTGGCCTGCTGCCCATGGATCTGATCGATGCGGTGGCTGAGGCTGGTTTGCATTACGACGCCCTCAAGGAGAGCGGAAGCGTGTTTCATCTTCTGGGTTGTCTTTCAGAACACGGCAAGCTGGGAATGACCTGCATCGGCACCACCCTGGCGGAGGCTCGGGAGGTGGATGCCCGCACGCGGGCCCGGCTGCTGGAGATGTGACGCGTTGCTGAGGCCATGACTGAATCAACTCCACCCTCCCCTCCCCCTCCCGCTCGGGCCGAGGTGGAACGCCTCAAGGGTTACAGCGCTCCCCTGGAAGGGCGTCGCGGTCAGCTGCGCCTGGATTTCAACGAAAACACCCTGGGCCCCAGTCCGAAGGTGGTGGCTGCGATTCGATCATTCCCTGAGGAACTCATCGCCGTTTATCCGGAATACGACGGACTACGCGAGGCGTTGATCGCCAATCTCGAGGCGTCGAAGGAGGGCATGCTGCATCCCCTGGTACCGGAACAGGTGGGGGTGTTCAACGGCGTGGATGCGGCGATCCATGCCGTGATTCACGCCTATGGGGCTCCAGGGGACATCCTGCTCACCACGAGTCCCACCTTCGGCTACTACGCCCCCTGCGCTGCGATGCAGGGAATGGAGCTTGAAGCGATTCCCCATGGCATGCCGGGGTTCGTGGTTCCTCTCGATGCGCTTCGCGCGGCCCTGGAGCGCAAGCCGCGGATTCTGATGCTCTGCAACCCCAACAATCCCACCGGCGCCCGCCTGGCGGCGGATCAGGTGCTGGCCCTCGCTGCGTCTGCCCCGGACACACTGGTGGTGGTGGATGAGCTCTATGAAGCGTTCACCGGAGACAGCGTGCTGCCAGTTGTCGATTTCCGGGCGCAGGCCAATGTGCTGGTGCTGCGCTCTCTCGCCAAGACAGCGGGTCTGGCCGGGCTGCGACTGGGCTTTGCCATTGGACACCCCGGAGTGGTGGACAGGGTTGGCCGCGTCACCGGTCCCTATGACGTGAACAGCCTGGCGGTGGCGGCGGCGTTTGCGGCCCTGGAGGACCAGGCCTACACCAACCAGTATGTGCAGGAAGTGTTACGCGCGCGTGATTGGATCGTGTCAGAAATGACGCGTTCGCGTGTTGTTTTTCACTGTGACGGGGGCAATTACCTGTTGGTGTGGCCAGAGCGGCCTGCTGATGCGGTGGAGCAGGCTTTGCGCTCTCAAGGAGTCCTCGTGCGCTCGATGACCGGCAAGCCCCAGCTCGAGGGTGCCTTGCGGGTGAGCATCGGCACCCTCGAGCAGATGCAGCGGTTCTGGCGGGCTTACAGCAGCATCTGCGCCTGATCCAGGCTCAGCGCATCACATCAATCACGGTGTTGTCACCCAAGGTTCCGGGCAGGGACAGCGTTGTGCCCACGCGTCGAACTTTCGTTCCACCCATGGCATCGAGGAAAGGCTGCACGCCTCCTTGGTCGCAACCCTGGGGCGCATCGCCGCTGACGTATTGCACGGGAATCACGCGCCGTGGGTTCAGCTGCCTCACCACCTCAGCTGCTTCCTTGCCGTCGTACACCTTGCCGCCGCCGCCCACGCCGATGATCAGCACATCAGGGCGGCCGAGAAGCACCTTGTCTTCCCCGCTGAGGGGAGCGGCGCTACCACCAAGATGGGCGAAGCTCAAGCCACCCTGCTGCCACCGCCAGATGGTGGCGTTGCCGAACCGTCGGCCCCCGACACGGTCATGGGGCGCCGCAAATCCCTCAAGGTTGAGCCCACCAACCCGATAGGAGCCGGGCTTCACCAGATACGTCCCTCCCCCGATCCGTGCCCCTTCATCAGGCAGCTCAGAGCTGGCGAGCGTCACGGTGGCGTTCACGCGCGGTTCGCGCAGTCCTTTGGCACAGCCAACGGCCTTGAAGGGATTGACCAGCACCGAGCGTCCCCCTCCGTTGATCAGCAGAGCACTGTGGCCGTAGCTGGTGATGGTCACCCCTGCGGCTCGGACCGCAGGGATGGAGAGTGTGCTGAGCAGGGCCGTCGCCGCCAGTGCCGAGGCCATGCGGCCGGCACTCCGTTTGTGCAGGAGATCGGTCATGGGGGCGTACCGGAGGGCTTTGGAAGCTAGCAGTGCTGCACGCGACTTTCCGCTTGCTGCAGGAAGTTGGCTAACAGGTTATGGCCGGCTTCGGTGAGCACACTTTCGGGGTGGAACTGAACCCCTTGCAGGTGGTGGTGGTCGCGGTGGCGCAGGCCCATCACGGTGCCATCCTCCAGTTCGGCGGTGACCTCAAGGCAGGCAGGCAGGCTGCTGCGTTCGGCGATCAGGCTGTGGTACCGCGTGGCCGTAAGTGGTTGCGGCAAGCCTGCGAACACCCCTTCCCCACGGTGCTGCACCGGGGATGTCTTGCCATGCATCAGTTCAGGCGCGCGGACGATGCGGCCGCCGTAGGCCTGAGCCAGGGCCTGATGCCCTAGGCACACCCCCAGGGTTGGGATCTGCGGAGACAGTTGCCTGAGCACATCGAGGCAAACGCCGGCCTGATCGGGATCACCAGGCCCAGGGGAGAGAAGGATGGCATCGGGCTTAAGTGCACTGATCTCTGCGACGGTGAGGGCATCGTTGCGCTCCACCCGCAGCTCGGCGGCCAGAGGATGCTGGGCCGCCAACTCGCCGAAATACTGCACCAGGTTGTAGGTGAAGCTGTCGTAGTTATCGATGACGAGGAGCATCGTTCAAAGACTGAGGCGAAGGGTCAGAGGAGGAAGCAGCAGCAAGAGGGCGATCAGCAGCGAGCTGATGGCCGCCACCAAGACCGCCGCCGCAGCGCAGTCCTTGGCGATCCGTGCCAGGGGGTGGAAGCGGCGGCCGATGGCCAGATCCACCACCGATTCGATGGCCGTGTTGAGCAGTTCGAGCACCAAGACAGCGGCCACGGTGAGCACCAGAACGGCCAGCTGAATGGGGGGCAGTTGAAGCCAGAGTCCCAGGCCAAAGACCACCGAACCAATGCACACATGGATGCGGAAGTTCCTCTGACTGACAAACCCGTAAACCAGTCCCTGGGTGGCATAGCGGAAACTGGCCGGCAGATCGCCAGCAATGCGCCAGGCGCCCCGTTGGGCAGCTCGATGGGCCTGGTGGGTGCTGCGCTGGCTGATCTCCTCGGACAACGGCGCTCCGTCTTCAGGGTTCAGCAGTGATTTCATCTGCTGTTTCACAGTTGATCTCACCGTGGGATTGAACATTACCGGCCATGGCAAGCAGGCGCTCCTGACAAGCAATCATTGCGTTCAACGTTGTCTCATCGGGGTGATCCCAGCCGAGGAGATGCAACAGCCCGTGACTGACGAGCCATTGCAGCTCCCTCTCCAGGCTGTGTCCCTGCTCGATCGCCTGGCGTGCTGCCGTCGGAACGGAGACAACAATGTCCCCGAGTTCCAGGGTTGTCGCCTGCTGGAGCGGCATCTCCGACTCAAGTGCGGCAAACGACAACACATCCGTTGCCTGTGGCAGGCCACGCCAACGGTCATTGAGCTCAGCGATCTCTCGATCGCCGGTCAATTGCAGGCCCAGGCTCACGTCCACACAGTCCTTCAGTTGGGGGGCTGTTGGTCGCTCCCAGCTCTGCTTCAGTGCCTCAAGCCAACAACAGAGGTCGCTTTGCCAGGGCTCCGGGCTCTGCAGCCGTCTGGTTGAGGCCAACGTTCCCAGAGTGTTGATCTGGGCGTCGTCAGCACCTGTAAAGGCCAGGTCAAGAACGACCGGATCGCGCCGTCTTGCGCTCATTGCGGAAGGGTTGGGCGTCCCAGCCAGGCCACCACAAGGATGAATCCAATGAAGCCAGCGGCAGTGAGTCCGAAGTGGAACAGGCTTTTGCTCCCTTTGCGCACCATGTTGCGCATCGCCTGTTTGACGAAACTTGGCGGTGGGGTGGTGGGTCCTTCCTGCTCGGGCATGGTCAGCTGTCCTCCTCCTGGCCGGGGCTGTCGACACCCTGGCGCAGCAAGGCCTGGATGAAGGGGTCCAGGTCGCCATCCATCACGCCCTGAACATCATTGGTTTCCTCCTGGGTCCGCAGATCCTTCACCATCTGATAGGGGTGAAACACATAATTTCTGATCTGGTTGCCCCAGGCCGCTTCCACGATGTCGCCCCGGATATCGGCGATCTCAGCAGCACGCTGCTCCTGAGCAATCACCAGCAGCTTCGCCTTGAGAAGGGCCATGGCTTTCTCTTTGTTCTGGAGTTGCGACCGCTCCTGGGTGCAACGCACCGCCAGGCCCGTGGGGATGTGCAGGATGCGAACTGCGGTTTCCACCTTGTTCACGTTCTGGCCGCCAGCACCTCCGGATCGTGAGGTTGTGACTTCCAGATCCTTGTCGGGAATGTCGATGTCGACATCTTCCTCCAGCTTGGGCATCACCTCCACGCCGGCGAAGCTGGTCTGACGCTTGTCGTTCGCGTTGAACGGCGAGATGCGCACCAGGCGATGTGTGCCCTTTTCATTGCGCAAATAGCCGTAGGCGTAACGGCCCTCGATTTCGATCGTGGCGCTCTTGATGCCCGCTTCCTCTCCTTCACTGAGTTCGTCCACCGTCACTTTCATGCCGCGGTCTTCAGCCCAGCGGGTGTACATGCGCAGAAGCATCTGGGCCCAGTCCTGGGCGTCGGTTCCTCCAGCGCCGGCATTGATGGAGAGCACGGCTCCCTCTTTGTCGTACTCACCACTGAGCAGGCGTTCCAGTTCCCAGCGATCCAGGTCACGGCGCAACTGGTTCAGGCCACCTTGGGCCTCGCCCAACAGGTCGTCGTCGGGTTCAAGGTCGTAAAGCTCAAGCGTGGCCTGCGCGTCGGCGACCGCGCCCTGCCAGGTCTCAAGCTGTTGCAGCATCGCTTTCACCTCGTCGAGGCGCCGCATCTGCTTTTGTGCGTTCTGTTGGTCGTCCCAGAAGTCAGGCTGAGCAGCCAGTTGTTCGAGGTCCTGCTGCCGTGCGTTCAGAGCAGGAACGTCAAAGACAGTCCTGGGCATGGCCCAGGCGGTCAGTGAGCTCGGAGAGGTCGCGCTTGAAGTCTGTGAGATCGAGCAAAGGTGCGCTGAGGCAAGATTTTCAGACCCTATCTCAGGGAGCTACACCCTTGCCCGAGGGCGAACAGGGCATCTGCTCGAGGGCATCGCTGAGCAGCAGCAGACGGCTGGCCAGCAAGCGCCTTTGCTGGAGCTCAGGGTCTTCGGAACGGAGATCCGTTCCAGTCGGATGGAGCAACGACGCTTCCACCGCCTGTTTCAGCTCAAGGCGAAGGCGAGACCATTCGTTGTTCTGTGCGGCGTTTTGCATGGAGAGGTCCTGTCCAATGGCTTTCAGGCGCTCGCTACCTAGGCGCTGCAACCCATGCACGGATTCGTTTAGGGCTGGAGTGAGCTCGGTTTGGCACTGAAGCAGGGTGCTGAGGTCCCTGCAGCTGCTCATTACGGTGCTGCAGTGCTGCAGGACTTCCTGGGCCCAGCGCACGCTGTCCTGCCTGCTGCGGGTGATGGATTGCTCGGCGATCAGCTGGGGGAGACTGCGACGCAACGCATTGCGGCGCTCGCGAAGATTCAGAAAAAAGAGCTCCCGCTCGGGGATGTTGTTGAGGTGGAGGAGGGCATGCGCCAGATCCCCGGTCCAGCTCCGGCATTGTTCTCGCCAACGGCTCACCGACCGTTGGCTGTACAAATGACGCGAGATGTAGACGCCGATCAAAACGCCGAGGATCGTCATCACCGTGCGCCAGAAGGCGTAATACCACCAGTTGTCGGGATGGTGGAGCAGGCTGCCGGCCACCACATGGCCGCCCACGATGAATCCACTGCTCAAGCCAGCCGCGAAGCCAAACAGGCGCACCAAGAGCAGGCCGCTGAACACCCTTGCCGGTAGCGGCAGCACCAGGGTGATCCCCGCGGTGATCACCACGGCCAGCAAGCCCATCAGTGTTCCGATGACCCGCTCTCGGCCTGCAATCACCCCCCCACCGAGATCCGCCTCGAGAACAACGAGGATGGCGAGGGCTAGAAACAGGCCTTCGGGCAGGCCGATCCTGTCCACGGCTGCCAGGGACAGCATCAGCAACACTCCGTTGCGCAGCACCAGGGCCAGTTGTGGCGTCGCCGTCATGCAACCCCACCAATGGATTCGAGCTGACGCAGCGCATCCCGGCATCCGTCCGCATCAATTGATGCCAACGGCAGCGGGACCCGCTGCCGGGCCACGCCATGGCGCACGGCCCGTTCCAGCCATTCCTGCCGCTGCTGGGATTCAGGGGTGCCGAGTATGGCGGCCTGATCACTCTTCAGCACGATGCTGCGCAGGCTGCAGTGGGATGCATAAGCACTGATCAACTCCGTAGCCCGTTGCGCCGGATCCTGATTCAGCAAATCGTGCAGCTGGCCGACTAGCTCTGATTCGCTGCGCTGCAGCCGCGTCAGCAAGGGAGTGAACCAGAACAGCCGTTCAACCGCCATTCCAAGCATCAACCCAAGCAGATGCCACCCGGTCCGATACAGCACATACAGGCCGCCCAGGTCCCGATAACCAGGGATCGCCACCAGTAGCACCGCCATCAGCACTGCGTTCATCAACGTGGCTTGATCCAGCCCCAGTCGCCGACCCAGCAGTTTCACCAGCACGTAGCCGATGCCCACGGCGAGCCAGTTGCTCACCGCTTTGATCAGCATCATCACCACGAGGCCACCGAACAGGGTGCCCACGACCCTCGCCCGTGCTGCCTTCAGCGAGGCTTCCGGGGTGGGCAGAAGGCTGCGGGCTACGCCATACACCACATAGAAAGCATCGACCCGGGTGGCTTCTGCCCCTGCAATCACGAAAAAACCCGTGGCGAGGAAGCCTGCGAACCCCACCTGAATTGCGTTGCGGATCTGCCGCGCGGATGGTGGGTGGATCGCCATCGCTCCGAAGCGGTCAGCCCTGCATAAGATTCGGGTCCATGATGAGTGCTCCATGCCGAGCGTCGAGATCTACACCTGGCGCACCTGCCCGTTTTGTATCCGCGCCAAGCAGCTGTTGGATCGCAAGGGCGTCACCTATACCGAGTACTCCGTAGACGGTGATGAGCCGGCCCGCGATGCCATGGCTGCACGGGGGAATGGCCGCCGCAGTGTTCCCCAGATCTTCATCGCGGATCAGCACATCGGGGGATGCGACGAACTCCATGCTCTTGAAAGAGCCGGGAAACTTGACGCCCTGCTCTCCTAAGCCACGGATTGACTGGTCTGGTTATGCGCCATCTGTTCGTGCTCGATCCGCTGGAGCGGATCAACCCCGCCAAGGATTCCACGGCGGCGCTGATGCAGGCGGCCTCGCGTGCCTCCTTGGAGGTCTGGGCCTGTACGCCTGCTGATCTCATCGCCCTCGGTGATGAGCCTCTGGCGATGGCGGCCCCGGTCCAGCCCGATCCTTGGGTGAGGATCGGGGAGCGCGAGCGGTTGCCGCTCAACACCTTCAAGGTGATCTGGATGCGAAAGGATCCGCCGGTGGATGAGGCCTACCTCTATGCCACCCATCTGCTGGATGTGGCGGAGCGAGCGGGTGTGTGTGTGCTGAACAGGCCGTCCTCCTTGCGCAGCTGGAATGAAAAGCTGGGCGCCCTGCGATTCAGCCGCTGGATGGCCCCGACCCTGGTTTCTGGCCGGGTTGGAGAACTGCAGGCCTTTGCCAAGGACCAAGGCGAAATCGTGCTCAAGCCTCTGGGCGGCAGGGCGGGTCTTGGGGTGATTCGGGTGTCATCGCAAGCTCCGGGGTTGGGAGCCCTGCTGGAATTGGTCACCGAGCAGGAACGGCTTCCCGTCATGGCGCAGCGTTTTCTTGCCTCGGTGTCCGAAGGCGATAAACGCATTCTTCTGGTGGATGGGGAGCCGTTGGGGGCCATCAATCGCCGCCCCGCGGCTGGGGAGTTCCGCAGCAATCTGGCCGTGGGAGGTCAGCCGGAGGTCACCGAACTCAGCGAACGGGAACGCCAGATCTGTGCGGCGCTGGCGCCTGCCCTGCGCGCCGAGGGGTTGTTCTTCGTCGGCATCGATGTGATCGGCGGAATGCTCAGTGAAATCAATGTCACCAGCCCCACCGGGATTCGAGAAGTGGAACGGCTGATGCAGCAACCCCTCGCTGATCAGGTGATCGAGCGGCTGCAACAACTGGGCTGAACGTGCACAATCCACTTAAAGGTGGATCGGCTGTGTTGAAGAAAGGATTTCTGCTCGGCACAGTTCTGTTGGTTGGAGCAATCGGGACCCTCTCTTCCCCGGTGCGTCCGGTGCTGGCAGGGTCCCCCCCGCCTCTCATCCCCCGGGAGGTGTTGTTCGGTAATCCTGAGATCGCTGGCGTCTCGCTCAGCCCGGATGGCCAGCGCATTGCCTACCTGGCGCCCTCCGGTGGTGTGCTGAATCTCTGGGTTCGAGATCTCGATGGCGACGCTCCGGCCCGCGTTCTCACCCAGAAACGGGATCGACCACAGCGCGCTGCCAGTTGGACTGCGGATGGCCGCTATCTGATCTCATCCAGGGATGCTGATGGCGATGAGAACACCGTGCTGGTTCGCATCGATCCCAGGAGTGGCGAAGCCACCGACCTCACGCCTGCCAAAGGTGTGAAGGCGATTCTGGTGGCTGGTGATCAGGACGCTCCCTCCGAGCTTGTGGTGGGTCTCAATGATCGTGACCCCCGGTTTCACGATCTGTATGTCATCGATGTGAACACCGGCCAGCGCCGCCTGCTGTATCGCTCCACCGACGACGGACGCAATGTGTCGGTGGATTGGATCGACGGGGCTTGGCAGCCGGTGTTGCGCTCTCAGGTGCTCCCAGACGGCGGCAGTGCCTGGGAACTGCGGCTGCCGGGTGAGGCCGACTGGAGGCCCTTCCTCACGTTCAGTTTTGAGGACACGATCAGTGCGTCGGGACCGAGTGCGTTCACCCGGGATGGCCAGTGGCTTTACGGGATCCTAAGCACGGACGAGGAGATTCCCCGTCTCGTGCGTTGGAGTCGGGATCACCTCAAGACCTGTGGTGACGACTGCACCCCAGAGTTGGTCTATCGCTCCTCAGCCGGTGCCCTTGGGGGTGCCTTGAGTGATCCAGAAACTGGTCTGCCCGTTGCCCTGAATGAGGTGGATCTGCGCCGCCGTCTTGTGGTGCTGGATCCTTCCATTCAGCAGGATGTCGATCAGCTGAAGCGGCTGGCAGGGACCAAGGACTTCAGCGTGGTGGATCAGGATCTGAACGATCGCCGCTGGCTTGTGGTGGTTGGCTCTGATGACCAGGGTCCGCAATATCTCCTTTGGGATCGGGACCGCCAACAGAGCCGGCGCTTGTTTTCAGTGCAGCCGCGGTTGGATGATTACGAGCTTCGTCCGATGGAGAGTCTGAATCTGCAGGCTCGGGATGGCAGGCGTTTGCCCAGCTATCTCACTCGCACGGCCCTGGGCGCTAATGACAGCCCTGGTCCTTTGGTGTTGCTTGTGCATGGAGGTCCCCAGGCCAGGGATTACTGGGGACTGAATCCGACGCATCAATTGCTGGCCAATCGTGGGTACCACGTGCTCAGCGTGAACTACCGAGGATCCACCGGTTTCGGCAAGGCTCATCTCCTCGCGGGTGAGGGCGAGTGGTACGCCCGCATGCAGGATGATTTGGTCGATGCCGTCCGCTGGGCTGTTGAGGAAGGCATCGCTGACCCTGATCGCATTGCCATCATGGGCGCCTCTTATGGCGGTTATGCGTCATTAGCAGGATTGACGCGGGACCCGGAACTCTTCGCGGCTGCGATTGCGGAGGTGGGGCCCTCCAATGTGCGCACCCTTCTGGAGTCAATTCCTCCCTACTGGGAGTCGGCCCGCGTCATCTTCGAACGCATGATTGGGGTGGGATCCGTTGATCTCGACGCCATTTCACCGATTCGCCATGTGGATCGGATTCAGCGCCCACTCCTGCTTGTTCATGGCGCCAACGACCCCAGGGTCAAGCTCAGCGAAAGCGAAACCATCGCTGAGGCGATGGTCGCTCGGCAATTGCCCGTTGATTTCGTGGTGTTCCCCGATGAAGGCCACGGCCTGTCCAACCCGCGCAATGCGCTGGCGCTGACCGCTCTGGTGGAAGCTTTTCTCAGTGAGCATCTTGGCGGTCGAGCACAGCCGTTCGGAGACGTGCTCGATCAGTCATCCATGCAATGGCGGCAACGTGCTCTCCAGCGCTCCGGATCCTGATTGCAGGTCCAACTGATCGGCCAACACGGTCAGTTTGAGTGCAACTTCCTGCAGCTCCCGCTCCGCCACCGAACCCCTGACCAGTCCGGCTCCAGCGGTGAGGTCGAGTTGAGAGCCATGGGCATGGCCGCAGCGGATGGCAACCCGTAGTTCGGCGTCGCCGGCACTGTCGATCCAGCCGATGGGAGCGGCATACCCTCCGCGCTCGAAGGGTTCAAGGCTGCGCAGCCAACCCATGGCCTGACGTCTGGGCAGCCCGGCTACTGCCGGTGTGGGGTGCAGGGCACCAGCCAGGAACAGCGGCAACTGTTCCTCGGCCGCGGCAGTGATCGGGGTATGGAGATGCATCAAGCGGCCGTGCCGGGCGAGTTGGGGGCGCCTGGGTCTGCGGGGTGTTAGCCCGAGGCTCTTCAGATGATCAGTGATCGCCTGCACCACCAATTCATGTTCCCTGCGGTCCTTTTCGGAATTCAGAAGCGACTCTCCGGTTTCAAGCCGACCGGCTGTTCCGGCCAGCGCATCGCTGCGGAGCTGTCCGTTACGCAGGCTCAGCAACCGTTCGGGAGACGCTCCAAAGAAGGAGTCTTGCGCGTCCCGCTGCCAGAGGAAGCGGCAGCTGCCGGCCTGCTGGTGCCGCAAGCGATCAAGCAGCGGCAGGGGATTGAGGGGCGCGCTGAGCTGGATTGATTGCCGAACGGCCAGCACGAGCTTGTGGAGTTCACCCTCATTCACCAGCTCCAGCCCCCGTTCAAGGGCCGACGCATAGCGCGATTCCCAATCGCCAGGGCTGATACTGCCCTGCACCGTTTCCGCCCATGGTTCTGACAGCTGGGGCTGGGCTTGAAGCCGCTCGGCCATCAACCAAAGCGTTTCGATCAGCAGGCGAACATCTTCTGTTTCGTGGGCGACCCCGTGGATCCGAAGCCAGCCCTGGCGACCTTGTCGACTCAGTTGCCATCGGGGCAGTACGGCCTGCACGGAGGGCATGCCTCCCATGGGCTGTTGTTCGCTCGGCTGCTCGAAAAACGAGAAGGCCAGCAGGATGCGCGATCGGGCCTGTGCCGGTGCGTCTGGAGAGCCTTCCACGACCCTGCCGAGGGTGGCATCGCAGAAACGCTGTGCCAGTTCGAATCGTTTCGGACCCGCGAGATCCAGATGGTGGCAGCGACCGGATGCGGCCAGGCACAGACCCGGTGCCCCGTCCCAAAGGAAGCGGAAAGGGTCTGAGGACTGCAGGCCTGGCAGGTGCCGCAGGGGGTCGAGGCCGCCGATGGGCACGGCCAGACTCATCACACAGTCCTCACCCTGGCGCTGCTCCCAGGCCTGCAGGGCCTGCTGGAGCCGATCGCCGAAGCGCATCGCCATCGAGCTGGGGAAGGACTCGGCCGACATCCGGGCGGCAGTGTTGAAAGGGTGCTGCTCAAATGTATGAGTCTTGATGAGGACTTCAGGGGTCCAGTCCATGTCAGATCGCCAGGCTGTTGCAACCCTTCACTCCCCGGAGGCGGAACGGCGGCGTCTTTGGAAGGCGGCCATCAAGTGGCCGATGTACTCCGTGGCGGTGATGCCGATGCTTCTGGCCCTGGGCTGGAGGATCGGCGCCGGTCTTCCGGTGCGTTGGGGACAGGCCATGGCATTTCTTGTGGCAGCGGTCTTGCTGCTGCTCTGGGAAAATCTCAGCAACGATCTGTTCGATGCCGACACCGGGGTGGATGTTGAGGGGAAACCCCATTCCGTGGTGGCGTTGTTGGGACGACGACGGCCGGTCCGCCGGCTGGCGCATGGCGCCCTGGTGGCGGGGCTGCTGCTGATGGCGGTGATCGCCTTGCGCAGCAGCGTTTGGGTGCTGGGCCTTGTGCTGCTGTGCTGCCTTCTGGGTTACCTCTATCAGGGGCCTCCCTTTCGTTTGGGATACCTCGGACTGGGGGAGCCCCTGTGCTGGATGGCCTTTGGTCCATTGGCTACTGCAGCAGCGCTGATGGTGCTCACCCCTGTTCAGCCTGTCGCCGCGACGGCAACGGTGCCCTGGGCCTCAGCCCTGGCACTCGGATCGGGTCCTGCGATCGCCACCACCCTGGTGCTGTTCTGCTCCCATTTCCATCAGGTGGAGACGGATGCTCGGCACGGCAAGCGCTCGCCCGTGGTGCGGATGGGAACGGCCCGCGCTGCGGCGCTCGTGCCCTGGTTCATCGCCGGCACCCTTGCTCTGGAATGGGTGCCGGTTCTCGATGGACACTGGCCGCTGACCGCTTTGCTGGGAGGCCTGGGCTTGCCTGCAGCTTCAGCGCTCATTCGACTGCTGCGCGACCACCACCGGAATGCTGAGAGGGTCGCCGGCAGCAAATTCCTGGCCCTGCGCTTCCAGGCGCTCAATGGGCTGGGGCTGAGTATCGGCCTGGCGATCGGACCCCGGTTCGAGGCCGTTGTTCACCGGTTGCTCTAAGGGCATGACCCTGCAGCTGGTGTTCCGTCCCTATGCCTTCCAGCTCACGCGGCCGCTGGTGACCTCGCGCGGGAGCTGGCAGCAGCGCCGAGGCTGGCTACTCAGGATCGTTGCCCCTGGTTCCGGTGCGTCGGGATGGGGGGAGGTGTCCCCGCTCGATCCTGGCGAGCAACGCTGCTGTGAGCGCATGCTCAACGCTTGGACCCTGCACCTGTGCCGCTCCCGTGAGGAGTTGGAGGCGCTGCTGCCGACCCTTCCCGCTGCCCTGGCCTTCGCGATCGGAGCCGCCCTGGCAGAGCTCGACGGTGTGGTGGGTGATGCCCATGGTCAGCGTTGGTGTTCCCCGCCGCAATCGGCCCAACTGCTCCCGGCGGGTCATGCCATGCCCGCAGCGCTTGAGGCCCTGCTCGCGCAGCTCGGAGAGGCTTCGGGCGAATCGTGCGGGGTGGCGCCGCTCACGTTGAAGTGGAAAGTGGCTGCTGCTGAGCCGGCTTTGGAGTGGGGGCTTTTGGGCCTGCTCCTCGAGCGTCTCCCCGACGAGGCTCGGCTGCGTCTGGATGCCAATGGCGGCTGGGACCGGGTCACTGCCGATCGCTGGGCCGATGCCGTCGAGGGCGATCCGCGTCTGGACTGGCTGGAGCAACCGCTGGCGGCCGATGATTTGGAGGGGTTGTCGCGATTAGGGGAAAGGGTCCCCGTGGCGTTGGATGAATCTCTGGCCCTGAACCCTGAGCTTCGTGAGTACTGGCCGGGTTGGCAGGTCCGGCGTCCGGCGTTGGAGGGTGATCCCAGACCCTTGCTTCAGGATCTGCAGAGAGGACGTCCAAAGCTGATGCTGAGCACGGCGTTTGAAACCGGCATCGGTGCGCGCTGGCTTGCTCTGCTGGCCCAGGTGCAACAGCAGGGCCCCACACCTGTCGCCCCCGGCCTCGCGCCTGGGTGGACCCCTTCAGGACCGTTGTTCGCCTCTGAACCTGAGCAGGTCTGGGCCCAGGCTGCGGAGGGAATGCCATGACCTCTGCTGTCGCCCTTTTGTGCGATCCCCTGAACCCTGAGGACACCATCACCCGCCTGCAGGAGGCCATGGGTCAGGGACAGTGGGTGCGGCTGCTCGTCCGTGATCCTTCGGCGGACCCGGCTTCACTGCATCCAAAGGCTGTTGGGTGGCCAGAGGCTGTTGGGTGGCCAGAAGGCCCTGGTTTGGTGTTGTCCACTGGAGGCAGCACTGGCGGACGATCCCTCTGCCTGCATTCCGTTGGCAATCTCGAGCGCTCAGCTCAGGCCACTGCCCAGTGGCTTCGCGGCATCAGCATCGACCCCACCACGGCCTTGGTCTGGAATCCGCTCCCGTTTCAGCATGTGAGTGGCTTCATGCCCTGGTGGCGGGCACGCCAGTGGGACGCTGCCCACGGCTGGCTGGCTCCCGAGCTGATGAAAGACCCGGCTCGACTGCTGGAGTGGAGTGTGCAACACCCTGCCTGGCGGCAGCGGCCGATGCTGCTGTCGCTTGTTCCTACCCAGCTGCGGCGTTTGCTGGCCCACCCCGGCGGTTGCCGTTGGTTGCAGGCCATGGATGTAATCTGGGTTGGCGGGGCAGGCTTGCCCGAGGATCTGGCTGCCGCTTCGCGCGAGATCGGTTTGAAGCTGGCTCCCTGTTACGGCGCAACCGAAACCGCTGCGATGGTCACGGCCCAACAGCCCTGGGATTTTCTCAAGGGCGGCGATGGCTGTGGTCAGCCTCTTGAGGGCGTTGATCTCAAGGTGAATGGGGATGGAGCCCTGGCTGTGCGTTGTGATCGCTTGGCCCTGGCCAGGGTCGATCCTGCCGGCGCGTTGCATCCGCTGTCCGATCCTGCGGGCTGGTGGTGGAGCGGTGATCGGGCCCGGCTTTCAGAGACTGCTGCTCAGCCACACCTGCATGTTCTGGGGCGCCGGGATGGCGCGATCCTCTCTGGAGGGGTCACGGTGTATCCATCCCAGCTTGAGGAGCGGTTGATGGCTGCGGCTCGGCATGGAGGCCTGCCGCTCGATGCTGTTTTGATGCTCGGGGAACCGCAGCTGGAGTGGGGCGAGCAGTTGGTTGCCTTGTTTCGTTGGTCGATCAGCTTTGGCTCCGAGCCTCCGTTGGAGTCTTTGATGGCTTTGGTGTCCGACTGGCCTGCCGCGGAACGTCCAAGGCGTTGGCTGCACTGTCCGGATCTGGAACCCACAGCGGCCGGCAAGTGGGAGCGTCAGCGTTGGCGCCAATGGCTGGCGTTGCAGCACTAGCAAGCTGTTGTTCTGAAGAGCCCTCAGAGCTCGCTGATCCGGCCGATCAGAGAGGCTTCCAGCCAACGTTCAATGGCATCCGGCAAGGCAGAGCGTCGTCGTGTTTCCGTGCTGATGGCCACGTGCCGGATCCAGCCATGGGCGACATCCTGTTGCTCCAGCAGAAAGCGGTGGTGCACCTCAAAGCTGCTGGGATCCAGGCGTTGTGGGGTGAGATGCAGGCTCAGTTGATCGCCGCCATGCACCGGCCTAAGAAAGTCGGCACGGCAGTGCACCACCGGTAGGGCAATCGCCGGCCATCGCTCCTGGCCGCGGCAGCCTGGAAAGACAGCATGGGCTGCGACGCCGTAACGCTCAAGGCTCTCCTCCCAGGCTTCGTGGCACCAACGCAACAGCTGATGGAAATGCATCACACCGGCAGCATCGGTGTCGCCGAAGCGCACCTTTTTTGACAACTTCAGCCAGCTGGAGGAATCAGCGATCAACGGATCCCATGATCACGTCGATCGATCCCAGGATCGCCATGATGTCGGCCACCTTGTGTCCCTTGAGGATGTGGGGAAGGATCTGAAGATTGTTGCTGTCAGCGGCCCGGATTTTGAAACGCCAGGGAGTGACGTCGTTGTTTCCCTGAATGAAAATTCCGATCTCCCCTTTGCCTGATTCCAGGCGGGTGTAAAGCTCACCGTTCGGGATCTTGAACGTGGGGGCAACTTTCTTGGCCACGTATTGGTAATCGAAGCCTGCGAATTCGCTGTCTTTGCCCTCGGCCATGCGACGGGCTTCCACGTTTTCCGTGGGTCCACCGGGGATCATGTCGCAAGCCTGACGAAGAATCTTCAGGGACTGGCGCATCTCTTCAATGCGCACCCGATAACGCGCGAAGCAGTCACCTTCTTTCTCCCAGGCCACATCCCAGTCGAAGTCGTCGTAGCACTCGTAGTGATCCACCTTGCGCAGATCCCAGGGCACACCTGAGGCGCGCAGCATCGGCCCAGACAAGCTCCAGTTGATGGCTTCCTCTTTGCCGATCACACCCAGGCCTTCGATGCGACGGCGAAAGATCGGGTTGTTGGTGATGAGTTTCTCGTATTCATCGATCTTCGGGCCAAACCAGTCGCAGAAATCACGGCATTTCTCCAGCCAGCCCCAAGGAAGATCAGCGGCGACTCCGCCGATGCGGAAATAGTTGTTGTTGATCAGCCGCTGGCCGGTGGCGGCTTCCCAGAGGTCGTAGATCATCTCCCTTTCCCGGAAGATGTAGAAGAACGGAGTCTGAGCGCCCACATCAGCGAGGAAGGGACCAAGCCAGAGCAGGTGGTTGGCGATCCGGTTCAGTTCCAGCATCAGCACCCGGATGTAGCTGGCGCGCTTGGGCACGGGGATGTCGGCCAGTTTCTCCGGGGCGTTGACCACAACGGCCTCGTAGAACATGCCTGCCGCATAGTCCATGCGGCTCACATAGGGCACGAACATCACGTTCGTGCGGTTCTCGGCAATTTTCTCCATGCCGCGGTGGAGGTAACCGATCACCGGTTCACAATCCACCACGTCTTCACCGTCGAGGGTCACCACCAGCCGCAACACCCCGTGCATGGAGGGGTGATGGGGGCCGAAGTTGACCACCATCGGCTCCGTGCGCGTTTCCAGCTGCGTCATGGGGCCGGTACAAAACAATCGTGTTGGGATCTTAGGAAGGACCCATGCCCGATCAGCTCCCTGCGACCGATTCGACGTTTCGGCATGTGCCGGTCTTGGCCGATGTTTTGTTGAATGCGTTGGACCAGGAGCCCAGTGATCACTGGCAGTCTGGCCTGGTTGTGGATGCCACGCTCGGCGGTGGGGGGCACAGCAGTCTGTTGCTGGACCGTTATCCCGACTTGCGCATGATCGGGCTCGACCAGGACGCCACCGCGAGAGCGGCGGCCGCCGTGCGTCTGCGCCCTTGGGAGGAGCGGGTCAGCATCGTGGCCACCAATTTCGCCGATTACAGCCCCCCTCAGTCGGCATCACTGGTTCTGGCGGATCTTGGTGTCAGCAGTCCCCAGCTTGATGTGGCAGCGCGGGGGTTCAGCTTTCGCCTCGATGGTCCCCTCGACATGCGCATGAATCCGGAGGGTGGGGGTGAGACGGCAGCGGAGCTGATCGAACGGTTAGAGGAGTCCGACCTGGCCGATCTGATCTATGCCTACGGCGAGGAACGTCTATCCCGCCGGATTGCCCGCCGGATCAAGGCGGATTTGGCAGCGCAGGGGGCCTACGCAGGCACCGCCGCCCTCGCTTACGCGATCGCCGGTTGCTATCCACCCAAGGCCCGACGTGGGCGCATTCATCCTGCGACCCGCACGTTTCAGGCCCTGCGCATCGCCGTTAATGACGAACTGGGCGTGTTGGAGAAGCTCCTGAGCTCCGCCCCTGATTGGCTGCAGCCGGGAGGTCTGCTGGCGATCATCAGCTTTCACTCCCTTGAGGACCGGCGTGTGAAAACGGCATTTCTCCAGGATGAGCGGCTGGAACGGATCACGCGTCGCCCGCTGGTGGCCTCTGAAGAGGAACAGGAGCAGAACCCGCGTAGCCGAAGTGCCAAGCTGCGAATCGCTAGGAAGCGTTCAGAGTCTTGATGACAGGCTCATCCCTTCCTGCGTGCTTATGTTGGCTCGATGGCGTTTGCGGTCTGCGGGCGGAGAGCGACAGCCTGGGAGCTGTTACTGCCGATCCGTGGCTGGATTGATCACGCCGGCGGCAGTGATGCCCAGGTGCGGGTTCTCCATCAAACCGTTCGCAGCCTGGAACCATCCATTGATCGAAGGTTCGGTGGCTAGTTTGCTGGTGAGCCTGGTAGCCCAGGAGCTGCTGGTTCTTCTCGGAATTGCTGCGCTTAATTTCCGCTGAGAAGACCGGTCTGATCTTCTTTGCCAAACAATTGACGGTAAGCTGCAGTCGAAATGCAAGTCAATATGGGAAAGACGACAAATAATCCGCCGTATTGAAAGAGTCCTGCGATTGCATACAAGACGGCTTCTACAATGAAGAACCAGGCAACCATCCACCAGGAAGGATCAACCACTTTGCGCCCCCGAGCTATTGCCTCAAAGGGCGTTTTCTTTTCAAAGAGTGCAATAAAGGGTAGGAACTTTTGATTTATAATCAAGTAAACATAAATAATAACAAAAACTGCTGCAGGGGCTACTGCTAAAACTCCGTTAATCTGGGCTAGTCCAAGGCCTGCGACTGAAGTGATAATGGCTATGATTAGAATTACAGCTGTTAATGAGATGCCTTTGATGAATAAGCGGCGTGTCGCGTTGCCATCCCAGCGCGTAAAAGTTCGAAAGGTTGGTTTTTGTCCTTCAAGGCTGATCCAAGCTCCGCGTATAATCCCTATTGCTCCCCACAGCATAGTAATTACATAACCAATGAGGCCAATTATTAGGCCAAGGGTTGCTCCTGCTGGGTGAATCTCGGAAAGCCCTTCAAATGATGCTAAGCGTAGGCCGCTAATGGTTGCCAAAAATGCAAAGCATAAGGCGATCACTACTACAAGAGCCTGATAAAGAAGGAAGGTCCACGGAGCCTTCGCAAATGCATTCCAGCCATCTTCAACAGCCTTCAGAACGTGGAGGCGACCGTTTTCAGGTGCTGCTGTCATGGACTGACTAATTAATTCCCCAAAAGGTAGCCGTTTTGACGGATTTTTCCAGGTTTTGTGAATGGCGGCAATCGCTTGGTTCTGTGGCTCAGCTTCCTTGAAGCTGGTTGATGCATGTAGAGATCACGTCCACAGCGCGATCGATCTCCGCCGTTGTTGTCGTTCGCCCCAGGCTCAGGCGTAAGGAGGCTTCCGCTTCGCGGCGGCTTCGGCCGATGGCCTGCAGTACATGGGAGGGTTCTCCCCTGCTGCATGCGGAGCCGCTGCTGCAGGCCAATGAGCGCTTCAGGCAGCGATGCAAACGGGCGCCCGAGACATCGGCAATCGTGATGTTGAGGTTGTGAGCCAGCCGCGGCTCATGGGCTCCATTCATCTCCAATTGGGGATGGCGTGACTTCAGGCCCTGCCAAAGTCGCTCCCTCAGGAGGGTGAGCTGCTGCTGCCAAGTTTCCAGGTTGGCGTGTGCCAGGTCTGCCGCCGCAGCGAAGCCCACAATCAGGGGCACGGGCAAGGTCCCCGGCCGCAGTTCCTGCTCTTGGCCTCCTCCCCATAACAGTGGCTGGATGGAGACTCCGCGACGTTTCACCAGTGCGCCGATTCCTTTGGGGCCATTCAGCTTGTGGGCGCTGAGGCTGATGAGATCGCAGCCCAGCTCGTCCCGATTCAGGCGGAGGTGACCGAAAGCCTGGGCCGCATCCGTGTGCACGGTGATGCCCCTGCTCCTGCAGAGCTCCGCCAGTTCGTGCATTGGCTGAATCACGCCGATCTCGTTGTTGGCCGTCATCACGCTCACCAGCTGCGTGTCGTCGCGAAGCACGTTGTTCAGGATGTCCGCATCGATCAGGCCGTTCTCCTGAGGACGCAGCGCGGTCAGCGCAAAGCCTTCCCGTTGCAGTTGGTGCATGGGATCCAGCACCGCATGGTGTTCCGTGGCCACGGTGATGACGTGGCCGCAACGCCCTTCAGCCTTGGCGCGGGCGCGGGCATGGCCCAGCAGGGCGAGGTTGTTGGCTTCCGTTGCCCCGCTGGTGAAGATCAGGTCGTTGGCCTCAACCCCTAGATGGGAGGCCAACCTGTCGCGTGCTGAAGCCACGGCTGCCGCTGCGGTGAGTCCCAGGCGGTGTTGCCGGCTTGAGGCATTGCCCCATTCCTGCTGCCACCAGGGCTCCATCGCCTGCACAACCTGGGGATGGCAAGGGGTCGTGGCTTGATGGTCGAGCTGAATTAAGTCGCCTGGGATCAGATCGGCGCTGGTTGTTGGCAGCATGGTGTGACGTTGTGATCGATGCGATGCGTGCCTTGTGCTTGATCTCCAGTCTGGGCCTGATGGCAGCCTCTGCAGTTCAACCTGTGATGGCGGAGGGGATCACTCGCGACGAAATCCTCGAACAAATGAAATCCATGCGTCCCCCTGATCTGGTCGTGCTCGAGAAGCGGGATGTGGGCGGTGAGTACACCTTGGGGATTTTTGCGATCAAGCGCGACCCGGCCAATCCTGAGCTGCGCAAGTTCAAGTTGTGGCAGGAATATCCCGACAATCTTTTGATTCCCAGCGAGTCGGTGGATTGCAGTGCTGAGGAGCCGGTGCGGGTCACCCGGGATAAGGAAGCGCTCTACATCCGCAAACTCAACCCAGGTGGCCCGGTGCGCGCCACTGCTAGGGAAGACCATCTGGTGTGGTGGGCGGCTTGCCATCCCGAACTGGCTGGTAAGGATCCTGACTCGTTAACGGACAAGGCGAGAGAACTCGGATATTCCACCCTGCTGATCGAATCTCAAGAAGTGCTGCGGTTACCAGGGGGCTGACCCACTTAGATTCCGCCCAGATTCGATCAGGTCATGACTGCCTCAGTGCCCGAGCAGCCACCCGTTCGTCTGTTGCTGGTCGACGACGAACCCGGCCTGCGTTCCGCCGTTCAGGCCTACCTCGAGGATGAAGGTTTCGAGGTGACCACGGCTGTGGATGGTGAGGAGGGTTTCGGCAAAGCTCAGCAGATGCTGCCCGACGTGGTGATCACCGATGTGATGATGCCTCGCCTCGATGGTTATGGGCTGCTCACGCGCCTGCGGGCCGACGAACGGCTGGGGGGCACACCGGTGATTTTCCTGACGGCCAAGGGAATGACCGCTGATCGCACGCAGGGGTATCTCGCAGGAGTTGACGATTACATTCCGAAGCCCTTTGACCCCGATGAATTGGTTGCGCGGGTTCGCAACGTGGCCCAGCGTCAACAGCGCCTGCTTCAGGAAGCCGCTCGCTTTGCAGATGCGGACATGGGGCAGATCGCGAAGCAAATCACTGAAATCCGTTCGCTGCTGGCCCAAGCGGAGGCCCTTCCCGTTCAGGACTCCGTGCAGCACAGCTTCACACCACGCGAGAGCAGTGTTCTTCAGTTGGTCGCCGAAGGGTTGATGAACAAGGAAATCGCCCGGCAGCTAGAAACCTCGATCCGCAATGTTGAGAAATACGTGAGTCGTCTGTTCATCAAGACCGGGACTTCGAGTCGCACAGAGTTGGTGCGCTACGCCCTGCAGCATCGCTTGGTGGAGTGAAGGGCTGGCGGCCAGCCGCATTGAATCAGGGCTGGATCTATACGGATCGAATGAAAGGGTCCGAGTCGGGCCAGATGTTGAGTGCAGTAATGGCCAGCCGGTATGCCCACTCGCCTCGGGACGTTTGGGACAGCCGGATCCGTACCGGTGAATTGCTCCTGAATGGACAGTCTCTTCAGAACGATGTGCCTGTGGGTTTCAGGGATGTCGTGCAGTGGCGACGACCTCCGTGGCTTGAGCCTGCGATCCCGGATCAGTGGTCCGTCGTTTACGACGATGGTGACGTACTGGTTATTAACAAGCCGTCGGGTTTACCGGTGATGCCTGGCGGTGGATTTCTGCAGCACACCCTCTCTTCCTTGTTGGTGGAGACCAGTCGATCGGCCGGCGCCAGCCAGGCTCCCAAGCCGGTGCATCGTCTTGGACGGTTCACGTCAGGGCTTCAGGTGTGCGCGCGTCGACCGCAAACACGGGCCAGGCTTTCACGAGAGTTCCGACCAGAAGGCGGTTGCCGGAAGACCTATCTGGCCTGGACCCAGCCTGTGGCGGGGTTGCGAGCGGATCACCCGTTGGTGGTGACCACCGATGTGGTGGAGCGTTGCCATCCGCTCCTGGGATGGGTCTGGGGGCCTGATCCTCGCGACGCAGAGACTCCGCGCAGGCGCCTTCCTGCCCGCAGTGAGCTTTGCCTTCTGAAGCGCTGCGATCAAGGCGATCTTGTGGAGGTGGCCATCAGCACCGGTCGCCCGCATCAAATCCGCATTCACCTGGCGCAATTGGGGGCACCCTTGCTCGGGGATCCGCTGTATCTGCCGCAGCAGCGGATCAACACTGCTGCGGTGCCTGGGGATGGCGGCTATCTGTTGCATGCCCACACGCTGGTGTTTGAGAACGGCCTGCATCTCAGTTGTGAGGCCGGGTCTCGGTTTACCCCGGGTTAACCGCTGCTTGCCAGAATTCAAGAGTTGTAAGGCTATTGGTCGTGCGTCGCTCACTGTCTCTTGTTGCTTTGAGTTCACTCCTGTTGGCCGCCGGCTGCTCAACGGGTGAAAAAGAGGCTTCGAAGCCTGAGACCAAAACCTTGGAAGTGGCCTTTTGTGGAATCGAAAACGGAACCTTCATTGATTCAAATAACGACGGTCAATTTGACGTTGGCGATACCGTGTCATATAAACTCGTTGTTGCTAAAGCTTCAGATAAAGACGGTTGCGACAAGATTGATGGCTCGTTTTTTGGTATCGAGCAGGTTGTTGAGCGGCGGGATGTTGATGGTGAAGATGTTTTTCTGACAAGCGCTCAGGGAACCTTTGTTTTCAAAGACGGCAATCTGCAGGTTCGCTCGATGGGACATCTCCAGGCTGATGCTGCCCAGATGCAGGCGATGGCAAAATCCGGGGCAATGGATTTGGCAATCAGCGACATCATTCCTGTGAAGCACCAAGCCACTGTTGTTGGACAGGGAGGCATCTATAACGGTTTCATCGGAACGGCAATGTTCGTCCCCGGTAATCCCCCTGTCGCTGAATTCAAGCTTTTCAATCAGTTTGGCTCCTGATCAATCTTTCTTGCGAAATTCGATCAGCCTTGAGAAATAAAACGGTGCTTTGTTCAAGCTGCGTCGGACAGGTTCGTAGCCACAGGCCATCGCAGCCTTGACAATGCCTTCCTCCTTCAGGGTGTAAGCACGGGTTGTCTTGCTGGGGCCTGGGAACAACTGGCCGATGCTCTTCAGGAGCGCCAACAGTGGGGTGTAAGGGGCGAAGCTCACGATCAGCCGTTGCTCGCTGAGGCTGCAGAGGTGTTTCACCATCTCTTCAGCGGCAGCCTGGGGGTAATGGATGAAGACATCCAGGCAGCACACCGTGTGGAAGGAGCCGCTCAGGCTTTCCAGGTCACTGGCGAAGAAGTGGAGTTTGGTCATGTCGAGGCCGGCCTCGCGGGCCCGGCGTTCTGCTTCCTGGGCCATCGCTTCGGAGATGTCGCTGGCGCTGATCGAGCCTGCGCCCATCGCCGCCAAGGGCAGGCTGAGACTCCCCACACCGCAGCCGGCATCACAGAAACTCACCTCGCTGAGCTCGCCGCTGTTGTTGATCCAGGCCAGGACTTCATCCACGGTTTTCTGATGGCCGATGCGGATGTTGCGCTGCACCTTGTTCACGTCGTCGGATTCGCTGTAGATGCGATTCCAGCGATCGAAGCCAGTGGTTTCGAAATACCCCTTCACCTCCTGCTTCTCGGCCAGCTTGTCCTTCAGCTGCTGTTCAGGGGTCATTGGCTTGGTGGTGCGTCGGCGGGATCTTAAGCAGCTTCACGCCAGGCAAGGGATGCTCCCTCGTCGCTCAGGTCCCAGCGCAGCAGATGGTCAATGGGTTGTCCCACCAGCCCCTCAACGCTGTGATCCATACCGATGACCCGTCTCGGTGCCATCGTCGCGGCCCAGATCGCCCCATCTGCATCGCCGCTCCAGAGGGCGAGCCGGCAACAGCCTTCGAGCAGGGGCAGGGTTACTCCCGCGAGGGTTCCGTCCTCCAGCCGGCAAGTTCCGTCTTGCACGTGCAGGACGCGTTCGTCCCAGCGGTGCTCCCCATCCGCCAACCCATAGGGCGCTAGCGCATCACTCACCAGCACGATCTGATCGCCGGCCATGCGTTGCAGCAACACCGCCATGGTGGGGTGCACGTGTACGCCATCGGCGATCAGGCCAAGGGCAATGCCGCCGCGACGGCAGGCCTCTCCTACGGGGCCAGGCGCCCGGTGATGCAGGCCAGGCATAGCGTTGAACGCATGGGTCAGCATGCCGACCCCCTGATCGAAAGCTGTCGCGGCCTGCTCACCGGTGGCTGTGCTGTGGCCCAGGGCCACGGTGATGCCGAGGCTGGTCAGCTGACTGATCACGTGCTCCGCCCCGGGTTGTTCCGGGGCGAGCGTCACCAGGCTGATCTCGGTTTCAAATCCTGCGATCCGCCTCTCCAGCGCAGCAAGGCTGGGTGGGGCAACGTGCGTGATCGGGTGAGCGCCCCGGCGCTCTGTTGCCAGGAACGGACCTTCCAGGTGCGCCCCCAGTAAGCGGCAGCGGCCCTTTTGGTGCAGGCTTCTGGCCTGGCGAAGCACGGAGAGTGCACGGCGCAGGGGTTCGACGCCACAGGTGACCATGGTCGGGGCGATGGCCTCGACACCATCACGCCACAACTGGTCGAGAAGCTGCAGCAGCCGGGGAAGATCGTCGTCACAGAGTTCAGGGAAGGCAAGACCGAGCCCACCGTTGATCTGCAGGTCAATTCCCCGTGGACTGAGCCAGTCTCCGTTCCAGCTTTCTCCTGCCATCGCAGCCATCGCCGGCATGGGACCGATCTCGGTGATCACACCTTGATCACTCAAGATCAGCCAGTGCAGACCCTGGCTTGGTGTTGCGCCAGGGCATTGAGGCAGTCGCACGTGGGTGATCCGGCGCATGCGGGCGGTCTGGTGCGGGACGATGGAAGTCTCGCCCTCTCTGCGCGTTTTGCCTGTTGCCATGACGCCTTCCGATCCAGTCCAGTCATCGATGTCACCGCGGGTGGCCGTGATCATGGGCAGTGATTCCGACCTTCCTACCCTTCAACCAGCGATTGAGGTTCTGGAGAGGCTCAACGTTGCTGTGGAGGTGCGCGTGTTGTCGGCCCATCGCACACCGCTTGAGATGGTGGACTTTGCCCGTGAGGCCCATAACCGCGGTTTGCAGGTGATCGTGGCCGGTGCCGGCGGCGCGGCTCACCTGCCGGGAATGGTGGCGTCTCTCACCACCCTGCCGGTGATCGGCGTGCCGGTGCGCAGCACCATGCTCTCCGGTGTGGACTCTCTGCATTCGATTGTGCAGATGCCGGGTGGCATTCCCGTGGCCACGGTTGCCATCGGGGGCGGGCTGAATGCGGGATTGCTGGCGGCGCAGATCCTGTCGCTCCAAGACCACGCCCTGTTGGAGCGTCTCGGGGCCTATCGACGTCAGCTTCACGATGCGGTGACCGCGAAGGATCAACGTCTGGTCGAGCTCGGGTCTGCGGCCTATCTGGATGCCATGGCCACAATGCGTGCAAAAGACAATGCCCCATGAATGGTCCTGCCTGGATGCGCTGGAGCCTTGCGTTGCCTCTGCTCACTCTCAACCTTTTTGTGCTGAGGCAGCTCACGGTTCCTCTGGCTCCGTTTCCCGGCCTTTTTCTCACGGCGGCACTAATCGCTTTCCTCCTCGATATTCCCTGCGTCTGGCTCACCGGCCGCGGCCTGCCGAGGTGGTTGGCGATCGTGCTGGTGACTCTGCTCACCATCAGCGTGCTGGTGTTCGCGGGGATCACCCTGGTGCCTCTGCTGATCGACCAGCTTGGACAGCTCATCAACGCCCTTCCAAGCTTGCTCAACAAGGCCGAGGGCTGGATCACAAGCCTTCAATCCTTGGCTGATGCGAAGGGATTGCCGAGTGAATTCGGAGATCTGAGCAGTGATCTCCTCACCCGAGCCGGTCGGGTGGCCAGCCAGATCAGCCAGAGGCTGCTCGGCATCCTTGGGGCAACCCTGGGAACCACCATCAACACCGTGATTGTGTTGGTGCTGGCGGTGTTCTTCCTGCTTGGCGGGCGTTCGATTGCGGCTGGCCTGGCCCGATGGCTTCCCGCGGACTGGCGTGCGCTGGTGATCAGCACACTCTCACGCACATTCCGGGGATACTTTGCCGGTCAGGTCTTACTGGCTCTGATCCTGGCGGTGGGGCAGATCGTGGTCTTCACTGTTCTCCAGATTCCTTACGGCGTTCTGTTCGCCGTTTTGATCGGATTCACTACCTTGATCCCCTACGCGAGCGCCCTGACGATCATTGCGGTCAGCGGACTTCTGGCCTTTCAGGATCCCAAGACTGGTCTGGAGATCCTGGTGGCGGCGATCCTGGTCGGTCAGCTGGTGGATCAGGTGATCCAACCACGGTTGATGGGCAGCATCGTGGGACTCCAACCGGCCTGGTTGCTGATTGCTCTACCCCTCGGTGCCAAAGCAGGAGAGCTTTATGGCTTTGGAGAGCTGCTGGGTTTGCTTCTCGCCGTTCCGGTGGCCAGTTGCTTCAAAACGCTGGTGGATGCCTGGGCAGAGCGTCAGGGCATCCCTGCCAGCAGTGAGTTGATCAAATCTGAGCAGGGATGATCCCCCGACTCACCAGTGCGGCCACCACCTCGTTGACACAGGTTTCGAGCCCGCCAGCTCCCGTGTCCACAGAGAGTTCCGGATGCTCCGGGGCCTCATAGGGGCTCGAAATCCCTGTGAACTCTTTGATTTCGCCCGCCCTGGCTTTGGCGTAGAGGCCCTTGGTGTCGCGTTCTTCGCAGACACTTAGGTCTGCTGAGCAGAAGATTTCAAGAAAGTCACCCTCTCCCACCAGGGCACGGGCCTTGTCGCGATCAGCACGAAACGGGGACACGAACGCCGTGAGCACGATCACACCGGAGTCAAGGAAGAGCTTGGCCACTTCGCCGATGCGGCGAATGTTCTCCTCCCTGTCAGCGTCCGAGAAGCCAAGATCGCGGCAAAGACCATGGCGAACGTTGTCGCCATCCAACACATAGGTGGCCAGGCCGCGTTCAAACAGGGCTTGATTCACGGCATTGGCCAGGGTGCTTTTGCCTGCTCCACTGAGGCCTGTGAACCAGAGGATGGCGCTGCGATGGCCGCGCTGCTCAGCCCTGGCATCGCGGTTCACCGAGGCCTGATGCCACACGATGTTGGTGGCCTTCGGAGACGCTGAGCTCATGGCAGAGGTGAGGGGAACAATCGAGGGCGCATTGTCGCTCAACCGCCGGCCCGCTTCGGTCGGTATCCCTCCTTCGATAAGAGCTCCAAGGCCAGATCCACCTGGTCACCCTGCAGTTCGATCAATTCTTCTTTCACCGTGCCGCCACTGCCGATCCTGGTTTTCAGCTTTTTGAGCAGTGATTTAAAGCCGGCAGGGTCGAGATCCAGTCCGCTGATCACGGTGACGGTCTTGCCTCCCTTGCCCCCCCGGGTGGGCTGCACTCGCACCCTTTGTTCTGCCTTGGGTGTCGGGTCTGACGACGCTGTTATCGGTCGCTGCAGACTGTCGATGTTGCTGAATTCCTGCCAGCCTCCCTTCGGCATCGTTCTCCCTAATCCCACACCATCCTGCCGTCTCTGAGATGAATGATTCAGCATCCACCCCGCAATGGGCTGATTCGAGTCAGGGTGTTGGGCTCTGGATCGAGCGGCTGATCAACATTGGCTGGCTGCGACGACCGTTGTTCTTTCAGGCCCGCCAGCTGATCATCCGCACAGCTGAACGCAACGGCATCCCCTGGAGGGAGCGGCGAAAGAGGCTGCGTGATCAAGCGAGCCCGCTTCTCCCGGCCGTGAGCTCGCCTGGCGTGGTTCCGCCCGACTACTACTGCGTTCGCTTCCATGCCTACGAGCAGGGCAATCTCTGCTGGCAGGCCGCAACGGAGGCTGAGCAAGCCACCGATGCCATGGCTCTACGCATCTGGCCGGAGGAGACCCTGACCCCCCTGATCGCCCAGACCCGTCTGCGGGATGCGATTCATCAGGTGGTGGAGCCATTGCTGACCACTCCGGTGCAGCAGGCCTTGGATCTGGGCTGTTCTGTGGGCGTGAGCACCCAGCACCTCAGCCGCTGGCTGCATCGGCGTGCCGAACGTCGACAGGATTCACCAGTTCGCACGCGCGGTCTGGATCTTTCCCCTGAGATGCTCGCTGTCGCCAGCGTGCGAGATCAAGAGGGGGTGGTCGATGGTTGGGTGCATGCCGCTGCGGAAAACACAGGCCTGGAGGCGTCGTCGTTCGACCTGATCAGCCTGCAATTTGTGTGCCATGAGCTGCCTCAGAGCGCCACGCATGCCGTGCTCGCGGAAGCGTTCAGGTTGCTTCGGCCTGGTGGTGCCCTGGTGATGGTGGATCAAGACCCCGCGTCGTCGGTTCTGCAGCGTTTGCCTGCTGCGATCGCCACGTTGTTAAAAAGCACGGAGCCTTACATCGAGCAGTACTTCAGCCTTGATATGGCAGCAGCCCTGCAATCCGCAGGCTTCAGAGATCTGCGGATCAAGACCTGCGATCCACGGCATCGCGTGATCGCCTGCTTACGCTGAGTCAACGCTCAAGGGTCGCGCGCGCGGTCCGTTGCTTCGTGACCAGCACCCTGCCTTCGAACCCCTCTGCCTCTGATCTCGCCGTTAGCTCGCGTCCGGCGGCAGCCGGACGTTTTGGGCGTTACGGCGGTCAGTACGTACCTGAAACACTGATGCCGGCTCTGGCCGAGCTGGAAGTTGCGGCTGCTGAGGCCTGGAAAGATCCCGCGTTTACCGCGGAACTCAATCGGCTCTTAAAGAACTACGTCGGTCGGGCCACACCGCTCTACGAAGCGGAACGGCTCACAGAGCATTACCGCCGTGCCGACGGTGGCCCCCGCATCTGGCTGAAGCGGGAAGATCTCAATCACACCGGCGCTCACAAGATCAACAATGCGTTAGGGCAGGCCCTTCTGGCTCTGCGCATGGGCAAGAAGCGGGTGATCGCTGAAACCGGTGCCGGCCAGCACGGTGTGGCCACGGCCACTGTTTGTGCCCGCTTCGGTTTGGAGTGTGTGGTGTACATGGGCGCTGAAGACATGCGCCGTCAGGCCTTGAATGTGTTCCGGATGCGCCTGCTGGGTGCCACCGTTCGTCCCGTGACTGCAGGGACGGCCACTCTCAAAGACGCCACCAGTGAAGCGATCCGTGACTGGGTCACCAATGTGGAGACCACGCACTACATCCTCGGGTCCGTGGCGGGTCCCCACCCCTATCCAATGTTGGTGCGTGACTTTCATGCGGTCATCGGCCAGGAAACCCGTCAGCAGTGCCGGGAGGCGTTCGGACGCTTGCCTGATGTTCTGATGGCCTGCGTCGGCGGCGGATCGAATGCGATGGGTCTGTTCCACCCCTTCGTTGAATGCACCGATGTGCGTTTGATTGGTGTGGAAGCCGCTGGTGACGGCGTGGCGACAGGACGCCATGCCGCCACCATCACCGAAGGACGGGTGGGCGTGCTGCACGGGGCGATGAGTCTCCTTTTGCAAGACCAGGACGGTCAGGTGCAGGAAGCCCACTCCATCAGTGCCGGGCTGGACTACCCAGGTGTCGGCCCTGAACACAGCTACCTGCGTGAAATCGGGCGAGCTGAATACGGTGCCGTTACTGATGCCGAGGCACTGGATGCCTTGCAGCTTGTGAGTCGTCTGGAAGGGATCATTCCTGCACTGGAAACGGCCCATGCCTTCGCCTGGCTCGAGACCCTGTGTCCCACACTCCCGGCGGGAACCGAGGTGGTTCTCAATTGCTCAGGTCGCGGCGACAAGGACGTCAACACAGTGGCGGAACGCCTCGGAGACGCCCTCTGATTCAGCTCTGAGATTGCCCACTCAGCTCAGAAGATTGTTGAGGTGTTTCGCGACAGATTGAACGGCTGCACGTGCTGTGGCGTAAGCCATGCGCATCGGGCCCACTAGAGCCACTTGTCCGACACCGCCTTGCCCGCTGCGATAGCTCGATTGGATCACGGAACAGTCGCTCAGGGCCGAGTGGGGATGTTCCCCGCCGATCCAAACCCAGTCATCACGACAGGGATCGCTGGGGATGAAGGCGGTTGGGTTGCAATCCATCAGATCCAGGAGAGGGCGCACCTTGGCGCTGTCGCTGAACTCCGGCTGCGCTACCAACCTGGAAACGCCATGAACGTGGGCGCTCTGCTCGCTTGGGCTGATGAAGGGATCCTTGTGCTCGAGTGCTTCCCTCAGCGCTTGCCCGCAGGTTTGCAGCTGCTGGGGTAGGCACTCCCAGCCAAGCTGTCCGGATTGACGCAGTTGGTCATCGGTCCAACGTTCGAGGGCTGCTACCTGATCGGCACAGCCATAGGGCAACCGCAGATTGAGGTGATGGGTGTGGCTGGAATCAGCCACCAGCATCACTAAAAGCCTTTCATCTGTGCGAACCAAGCGGATCGCGTGCAGTCGCTGCTCTGTCGGTTGCGGCAGGGTGATCAGGCTCATCAGCCCTGTGAAGTCAGTGAGACGCCGTGCTAGCTGCTGCAGTAGATCGTCGAGTGCAGCCCAGCGCAAGCTCAGTTGGGTGAGCTCCTGCTCGAGATGATGCACGGCGGCTCCAGGCTTCGGCAGCAAGCAGTCCACGTAGTGGCGATATCCCATTGGGCTGGGAATCCGCCCGGCGGATGGATGGGGCTGAACCAGCAGTCCTTTTTGCTCAAGAGCTCCCATCGCTGAACGCACCGTGGCGGAGCTTGCCTGGAGCCCAAAACGCTGAACAAGGGTTTTGCTTCCCACCGGCTCAATCGTGTCCACGTAGTGATGGACCGTGGCCTGCAGCACTTCCTGTTGGCGTCGGGGCAGGAGCTCCACAGCAACGAATGAGATGGTTTGATCGTACGGACGATTTGATGGATTCGAGCACGGCCGTCATGAAGCTGACTGCTGTTCGGGCAGAGATTGCGCTCAATAGCGGGGCACGGAGGAATCCACAGCAAGGCTCCAGGCATCAATGCCACCCTCCAGATTCCAGACCTCTTGCGAGGGATGGCGCTCCAGCAGCCAACATCCGAAGTTCCAGCTGCGCACCCCTGCATGGCAAAGCACAACCACGGTCCGAGACGCCGGCAGCCGCTGGTCGATCGCATCGATCCACTGCTCCGCTTCGCTTAACGGCAAATGCTCCACTGGGTAAGGAAATGCAGCGATCGTCAGCTCTCTGTGCTCACGAACGTCGACCAGGGTCAACGCAGGCTCCCTCTCCAGCCAGGCCGCCAGCTCGGCGGCTTTCAGGGGTTGAGGCATGCGTTGGTTCATCGAATCAGTCTGGCTCTGGGCTGGCCATGCATCCTGGATGCATGAAGATGACGCTGATGTCCTTCACCGCTTGTCCATGAAGGGGCGTTCGTTCCTGCTCGCTCTGGTCGCATCGGCCATGGTGCTCCTCACCCTGGCCCTTGGCGTGTGGTGGGCGATGGCCAAACAGAGTCCGCTGCGGATCGTTGATCGCCCGCTGGAGCTCAGTCGGGCAGCACGGTTCATGCCCCGCGATGCAGAACTCACTTTGAATTGGCTGGTGGATCCATCGCGCATCCCGGCCTATGCCCGAGCTGTCGCTCCGGTGCGTCAGAGGCAGGCCGTGAATGAAAGCACCCGTCAGCTCCGTGATGGCGCGTTCGCCCTGGCAGGGCTGAATTTCAACGACGAACTGGCCGATTGGATTGGCCCGCAGGTCAGTTTTGCTGTGCTGAATGACAGCAGCTCTCAAGCTGGCGATCAGGGCGGTCTGGGGTGGGTTCTGGCCCTATCCAGTCAGGATCACGACGGAGCTAGACGTTTTCTGCAGCGTTTTTGGCAAACTCGCAGCCTGGCAGGGACTGACTTGCAGATCACCCGGTACCGGGGCATGGGCTTGATCAGTGGTCGGGGTGCCCTGTTGGGTCGTGATCCCCAGCCGATTGCTACGGCACTGATCGACGATGACCTGCTGCTTTTGGCGTCAGGTCGCGGGGTGTTGGAGCAGGCCCTGGATGTATCGCAGCTCGAAAGTTTGCACCTTCAAGGTGACGCAGATCTGGCCAACGATTTGAAATCACTCGGTTCGGGTGTGGCATTTCTCACGGCAAGTCCGGCCGCAATGAAGCGCTGGCTGGGTGTTCCGGCTGCGATCGCAGACCGTAGTGATCTCTCCGGTTTGGTGGCTGGCATGGTCACCCATGGGATGGATCTTGACCTGAAGGCTTTGGTTCACTTCCGCGATGAGGTGATTCCTGAGGCGGATGGACGATCTGATGCTGAGGCACTTCTTGCTGGTGCAGGCGGGGATGCTCAGGCGCTAGCTCTGCTGTCAGCGCCCCAGGCATTGATCAATCCCGACAGCCGCAATCCCTTGGCGCAGTGGATTGCTCCAGTTCTGCAACGGACCTTGGACTCCGCCTCTGCGCAAGGAGCAGCGGCCGTTGTTGCTCTCGACTCCGGCCCATTGCTTCTCCAACAGGGTGAGGCGGGTTGGCTTCTCGGGACCATCGCGGATTCACCACCATCGGAGGCCGTGAGCAGCAAGCTTGAGCAGGACGGCCTTGTGGGATCCACCCTGGATGCCGATGGGCAATCGCTTGAGGTTTGGACCAGGCTTGTGCGTCAACGACGCCATGGAGAGGAGTCGCTGACGGCGGATCTTGCCGTGGCTTTGGAACACGATGCTCGCTTGAACTGGTGGGGACAGACCCTTGAGGGACTGCGTCAGCGCCGAAGTGGCGGCGATCCGAGCGGTCTCAAGCAGCAACTTCAGGAGCTGCGCAGTCAGGCCAAGGCCCCAAGTACGCAACAGCTCGCGCTTGCCGCCAATCCGAGTCGAGATGGTCTCGCCCAGTGGCGTCCATGGATTCTTCTCCAGGGCCTTGGAGGACGTTCACTGAGTCCTGCTGTGCAGAGCCTCACTCTGGTTGCAGCGCCAGATCAGACGTCGAGTCAGAGTGGGGAGGCGAGCAGCCTGCGCCTGCATGCCCGACTCCGTTTCGGTTGATCTCTTCTTGTTCCGTCATGGCATCGCTATTGAACGGGAGCATGGGCAGGACCATCCGGATCGCCCCCTGACGACGCTCGGGGTGGAGCGCACGCTCGCAGTGGCTAATCGCCTTCAGGCTCTTGGTTATCAAGCCGACCAGATGCTCTGTAGTCCTTACAGGCGGGCCGTGGAGACCGCCGATCTGGCCGTTCAGGCGGGTCTGGCTTCGGCGAAGAGGATCGAGGCCACCCTCGCGCCTGGGGGTGATCCCAGACCTCTGGTGAGATCACTTCGTGGTCGATGTCTCCTGGTCGGCCATGAGCCCGATCTGAGCGTGGTCGCCGCTGCACTCATCGGCGCCGCACCCGGGGGGCTGCGATTGCGGAAGGCAGGCTTCTGCCATCTCTCCTGGGATGCCCTTCATAACGATCCCTTCGGACATGCTGAGCTCCAGGCTTTGCTCAAACCGCGACTTCTCCTCCCAAGCTCCGATTAAGTTGCCATGGAGCTGAAGGCAGTCGGTGAGTCGAACCGAGGGGGGCGAAATCCGTCATGAGCGCACCGGTCTGGTGTTCCGTCCTGGGTTGGAAGGGGTTCCGGCGACGCAGTCGTCAATCTGTGATATCGACGGGCAAAAGGGGCTGCTTTCCTATCGCGGCTATCCCGTTGACGATCTCGCTTCTCACTGCAGTTTCTTGGAAACTACGTATTTGCTGATCTGGGGTGAACTGCCCAGTCGTCAGCAGTTGAGGGATTTCGAGCAAGAGGTGCAGATGCACCGAAGGGTGAGCTTCCGCGTGCGCGACATGATGAAGTGTTTTCCATCGGATGGGCATCCGATGGATGCTCTGCAGTCGAGTGCGGCTTCGCTTGGCTTGTTTTATTCCAGGCGTGCCATCGATGACCCCCAATACATCTATGACGCCGTGGTGCGGTTGATCGCCAAGATCCCCACGATGGTCGCCGCCTTTCAGCTGATCCGCAAAGGACAGGATCCGATCCAACCTCGCGATGATCTGGCCTATTCGGCCAACTTCCTCTACATGCTCATGGAGCGTGAACCTGACCCTCTGGCTTCAAGGATCTTTGACCGTTGTCTGATCCTGCATGCGGAACACAGCCTGAACGCCAGTACGTTCAGTGCGAGGGTTACGGCCAGCACACTGACCGATCCCTATGCAGTCGTCGCATCAGCCGTGGGAACCCTGGCAGGACCTCTGCATGGAGGGGCCAATGAAGATGTGCTGGCCATGCTGGATGAGATCGGTACAGCAGACCGTGCAGCTGATTACCTCGATGCAGCCATGGCGAGTAAACGCAAGGTCATGGGTTTCGGGCATCGGGAGTATCGGGTGAAGGACCCCCGTGCCGTGATTCTTCAGGAGCTGGCAGAGGAGCTGTTTGCCCGCTTCGGCCACGACGAAATGTATGACGTGGCCAGGGCTCTTGAAGCAGCTGCTGAACGTCGTCTTGGACCGAAAGGGATTTTCCCCAATGTGGACTTCTACTCCGGTTTGGTTTACCGCAAGCTCGGAATTCCCAGGGATCTGTTCACGCCTGTGTTTGCCATCGCCAGGGTGGCGGGATGGCTAGCCCACTGGCGGGAACAGCTTGGCGCCAACCGCATTTTCCGGCCCTCTCAGATCTACACGGGCCATTCGATGCGTCAGTGGAGCTCGCTTGAAGACCGACTCCCCTCCGCAAGCACCTAAGTTGCACACATCAATCCTCAGTTCATGGTGACTTTCTTTGCCACCAATGCACCGGCTCTAGTGAGTCCTGGTCTGGATCTCGAACAGAGCTTCAGTCAGACCCTTGAGGGCTTCGGACTCTCCGATCAAGCGGCCCGATTGATCTGGCTGCCGCTACCCATGCTGCTGGTGCTTGTGGCAGCAGTGGTTGGTGTGCTGGTCACGGTTTGGTTGGAACGCAAGATCTCTGCTGCTGTTCAGCAGCGCATCGGCCCGGAATATGCGGGAGCCCTCGGCGTTCTTCAGCCCCTGGCTGATGGCCTCAAGCTTTTGGTGAAAGAAGACATCATCCCAGCCAGGGCCGATGGGCTTCTCTTCACGCTTGGCCCCGTGCTGGTTGTGGTGCCGGTGATCCTGTCCTGGTTGATCGTTCCTTTTGGACAGAATCTGCTGATCAGCAATGTGGGCGTTGGCATCTTCTTGTGGATCTCCCTCAGCAGCGTTCAGCCCATCGGTCTGCTGATGAGTGGCTACGCATCCAATAACAAGTACTCCCTCTTGGGTGGACTCAGGGCTGCAGCCCAGTCGATCAGCTACGAAATCCCGCTCGCCCTTGCGGTGCTTGCGGTGGTGATGATGAGCAACTCACTGAGCACCGTTGACATCGTCAGTCAGCAGACGGGGGCTGGAATTCTGAGCTGGAACATCTGGCGCCAACCAGTGGGTTTCCTGATCTTCTGGATCTGTGCCCTGGCTGAGTGTGAACGTCTTCCCTTTGACCTCCCTGAGGCTGAAGAGGAGCTTGTCGCTGGATACCAGACTGAATACGCAGGAATGAAATTCGCCCTGTTTTACCTGGGCAGTTACATCAACCTGGTGCTGTCAGCGCTCCTGGTTTCCGTTCTGTATCTCGGTGGCTGGGGATTTCCGGTTCCTGTGGAATGGCTTGCCGGTTGGCTAGGGCAGTCTGTGGATGCACCGCTCGTTCAGGTGATCACGGGTGCGACAGGCATTGTGATGACTGTGCTGAAGGCCTATCTGCTGGTGTTCATCGCCATCCTGTTGCGCTGGACCACGCCGCGGGTGCGCATCGACCAGCTTTTGGATCTGGGTTGGAAATTTCTGCTTCCCCTGGCCTTGGTGAACCTGCTGGTCACCGCGGCTCTCAAGCTCGCGTTCCCCATCGCTTTCGGTGGGTGAACACGACACTTTGATCCAGGCGACGTCATCATGACGCTCTGGTTCCTCTTCGACAGACCGCTCCTTACCTGACCTCAGCCAATGTTCGGTTTTCTTAAACAGGTTGGTGACTACACCCGCGAAGCCGTTGATGCAGCGCGCAACCTCACGCAAGGCCTGGCTGTCACTTTCGACCACATGAAGCGCCGTCCCGTGACGGTGCAGTACCCCTACGAGAAGCTCATTCCTTCAGAGCGCTACCGCGGACGGATTCACTACGAGTTCGACAAGTGCATCGCCTGTGAGGTCTGTGTTCGGGTCTGTCCCATCAACCTGCCAGTAGTGGATTGGGTGATGAACAAGGAGACCAAGAAGAAGGAATTGCGGAACTACTCCATTGATTTCGGGGTTTGCATCTTTTGTGGCAACTGCGTGGAGTACTGCCCCACCAACTGCCTGTCGATGACCGAGGAGTACGAACTGGCTGCTTTCGATCGCCATAGCCTCAACTTCGACAACGTGGCCCTGGGCCGTTTACCCACCAGCGTGACCACTGATCCGGCCGTACAACCCCTTAGGGAGCTGGCGTATCTTCCGGCAGGTGAAGTCCACCCCCATGGGGTCGATCCGGACCGTCCCCGGGCTGGTCAGAGGCCGGACCAGGTTCTGGCCTCCCTCAAGACGAGCGCTGGTGACGCAGCGGGCAATGAGGGAGAATCGGCCACATCAACCACCAACGGCAAGGAGAGCGCTGAATGACGATCGCAGCGTCGACGCAGCTGATCAGCTTTCTTGTTCTCAGCGCAGTCATCATCCTGGGAGCCCTTGGTGTTGTGCTCCTCAGCAACATTGTTTATTCGGCCTTCCTGCTAGGTGGCGTTTTTCTTGCTGTCGCCGGCCTCTACCTGCTGCTGAATGCGAGCTTCGTCGCTGCCGCCCAGGTGTTGGTGTACGTCGGGGCTGTCAATGTTCTGATCCTGTTTGCGATCATGCTGGTCAACAAGCGCGAAGACCTGGCACCGATTCCTGGGATTGCGGTAAGACGTCTTCTCTCTGGTGGTGTCTGTGCAGGCTTGTTTGTTCTTCTCACCCGAGTGGTTCTCACCACCCCTTGGGCTGAAGGGCCAGAGCCGATCGGTGAGGGAGCGACGATTCGCATCGGTGAGCATCTGTTCACCGATTACCTGCTTCCCTTCGAGCTGGCGTCTGTGCTGCTTCTGATGGCCATGATCGGGGCCATCGTGCTGGCGCGGCGTGATGTACAAGCAGTTGATCCTGGGACTGGTGAAGCTGTTGACCAAGGCCTGATCGAAAAGGCACGCACTCCTTTGCTGGTGGATCAGCCACCCGCCTGATTTCCTCTTCCTTTCTTCCCCATGGCTTCTGAGCTGCTTTCCGGTTCTGTTCCTCTCGAGGCGTATCTCCTTGTTGCTGCAGTGCTGTTCTGCACAGGAGTTTGGGGCCTGATCAAC